>DATFBW010000171.1:0-18316 GCA_035253645.1 Gemmatimonadaceae bacterium
TACCACCACACCTTGCTGCTCAGCGCGCCGGGTGACCGCGCCGCCGGTGCCACGCTGGCAATCAAGATCCGCAATAGCGACGGTCTGGAAAGTCAGGTCGTCAACTACGTCCTGCCCGCCGATCAAGCGTCGCTGGACAGCGACGGCGATGACCTGCCTGACGAGATGGAGCTGAACGGGTTCGACGCGAACAACGATGGCACCGTCGACGTCGACTTGCCCGCGTTAGGCGCGAACCGCTTCCGGCCCGATATCTTCCTGGAAGTGGACGTGATGGACTCGCTGGACAATCCGCCCGGCGCGGCGGTGTGGACGTCCATGCGGGATGCATTCGCCGCGGCGCCGATCATCAATCCGATCGACTCGAACGGCGTGCATCTGGTGCTCGACACCTCCGGCACCGTGCCGTTTTCACAAACGACGAACCTGACCGGTGCGGACGATCCAGCGAACGGCTTCACAAACTTCTACACGTTCAAGGCCGCCAACTTCGACGACGCGAACAAGGGACGCATCTACCACTACTGTATTTGGGCGAACATGCGGCCCAATGGCTCGAGCGGTGTGAGCGACGTGGATTTTGTCGATGGGGGTGACGACTGCATCGTGAGCTTCGACGATTTCAGTGCCGGGTTCCAGACAGTTCGGAGCGGCGCCGAGACGTTACTGCATGAGTTCGGTCACAACTTGAATCAACGGCATGGCGGCGCGACGCACTTTACGAACAATCCGGCATACAACAGCGTGATGAGTTACAACTGGCAGCTGCGGACCGGGCAGAGCAACGCCACACGCCGAACGCGCGGAGTCTGCGTACCGTTCTATTATCACGATGCGGCGGCGACTGAGCCCAACGGCGCATTGCCCGCTGCGGTGAACAATGTCGTCGATTTTTCGGATGGCATGAATCGCGACCTCGTCGAGAATGCGCTCGATGAGACACAGGGTGTTTGTCTTGGAGTAGCGCGGGATTGGAATGCCGACGGTGACGCCACGGATGCCGCCGCGACGCTCGATATCAATGGCGATGGGGATACCACGGATACTTGGCGCGACTTTGCGAACTGGGCGATGCTCGTATATCGCGGGCCGCGCCTCAACGGCTCGTCTTAGCTCGGGGAGGTCACATGCGCACTCTCATTCTGGGCCTGAGCCTAACGACACTCTCCCTCACCGCTTGCGAGCAGCGTGAGGCTCCGGCGCGCGTCTCCTCGGTAGATCAAATCACGAGCGCCGTTCCAGACAGCGCGATGAAACAACGCTGGCGGGACGCCGCGGACAAAGGACAGCTCCCGCCACTGGATTCACTCCCATCGGCGGGAAGGCGGGTCACTGTGCGCACGCCGGCGCAGATCGCGGACACACAGCGCACGCCCGCACGGCCCACTATCCGCCAGGGGGTGGTCGCCACGGTCCGGCCGTTTTCACGAACACCTGTCGAGCAATACGCCGGCGTGTTCACGATAACAAACGCCACGGCGAATTCGCTTACTGGCACGCTCACGGGCCGTCAGGAGCCGCTCGAGCTCCATTTCAAGCTTCCGGACACCGCGCAGCTGGTTCCGATCGCGCCTAACGCACAGCACCGTCTGCGTCTGCGCGACGAAGTCGATAACCAATCGCTGCGGCGAGAGATCATCCTGAGCTCGAACGACCGCGTCCCGTTGCTCGTCTACATCTCGGACGGCGGAGCGCGGCCATACACTCGCCGCTTCGACGACATTCCCTTGAGCATTACTCAACGTGCGCCGGGGCGTGACTCCGTGGCTCTCGTCACCGTGACGTTAGGTGGCGCGTCGACCACGCTGCGCCCAGGGCAGCGCGGCCGGCTGACGGTGGGCGGCGCACCGATAGGCGTCTTCCTCGAAAACAGTTACTGGACGCCCAGCGATCGCGTGGAGACTGCTGAAGGGGATGCATACCACGTGACGCTGATGCTCTATCGTCTGCGAACACCAGGAGCGCCGGGCGGCTGACAGCGGGCCCACACCGGCGCTCCCTGCATCGCTGTCTTATAGCGCGACCTCGAACCAGACGTCGACGCGACGCTGAGTCGCGTCTTCCTGCTCGTTCTTCTCCCCAGGGTTGGCCTCGCCGCGCGCAGAGTCGACGATCTTCGCCGCGGATCCCAGCTCGTCCTGCACAAGTTTCTTGACCTTTTCTTTGCGCTTGCGCGAGAGGTCTTGGTTATGCTGCCCTTTTCCTGTGGGACTGGCGTAGCCATCGATGTTGATCGGAATGAGTCCTTCGCGAAGCCGGCGGTAGCGCACGTCCTCCTTTTGCAGGCTGCGCAGCCAGTCCTTGAAGAGCTGCATTTCCTTGTCGGTGATGATGTCCTTGTCGACGGCGAAGAAGACGGAATGCCATCGTTTGTCGATCTTTGGAGGGGCCAACTTCGTCGTTTTGACGCTCGAGAAGCTGCCGCCCGCTTGAGGTAAAGGTACTGCCAGCATGGTCGGATTCATTTCGAAACCGATATCGCCATCGGATTCCACCCACACTTTGCCGCTGAAGTCGATGAACTTGTCGCCAGTGCGCGGAATCCACTTGCCGTTGAACAGGAAGTCGATGCGCGACACTTCCGACCGCGTGCCTGTGGCCCGTTTGGCGACAAACTTGATCTCGAACTTTGCATCGGTGAGTGGCGACGATCCCTGGATCGCGCGATGCACTTGCGCCGCGCGAATGTCGTAGCCGTTGTACTCGAAGGACAGCATGAACATGAAGTGGAACGTCTTCGCTGTCTTGATGTCGAGGCGCGCCAGATCCTTGAGCCCCGACGGTGGCGAATATGTCTTGAACGCGAAGTTCGCCGTCTTTTTCGTCCACTGCAGCAGCGACGGTGTGTCGTCGTGCATGATCTCGGAAATATCGCTGGCGTGAACGAAGCGCCCTTCGTCGGCGCGCGCGGTGACTGCTTCGTGGATTTTCTTGAAGATGCCGCGCGCGAAATCCACGATGACGTTCAGTTGCTTGGCGACGGGACGCGCCGGTGGTGTCGCGAGCGTGAAGCCTAACGCGGTTGCATCCGTTGGCGTGACGATGCCATCCGCTTTGCCGCTGTCGCGATCCTTCTGATACTTGATGAACGCCATCGCCGTGCTGGCACCGAAGTCGCCGTCGGGTTTGTCCGTGTAATACTTCTTGGCGTGCTTCGTCAACGCTTCTTGCAGCGAGCGCACTTCGGCGCCGTTGGATCCAAAGCGCAGGCGCGTAGGAACCAGCTGCTCGCTGCCTGATGCGACGAGGCGCGCGTCACGGCCGGTCAACAAGACGTACGCGAACCTTTTGCCGTCGTTCTTCGTCGGATTCGTGTTGTCGAGGCCTAACGCCGCACGAAACTCTCCCCACACGCCGGCCGGTGTGTCGCCCGTGGATGTCCCCGGCACCGTGCTACATCCCGCGGACGAGTAGTCCGGCACCGTGCTGGTGCCGGTATTCATCTTGATAATGCTCGCGTGAATGTTGTCGTTGGCAACGGTTTTGTCCCACGTGTCTTTGACAGTGTAGCTCAGATCATCTTCCGAGCGCAGGACGACGACCGTTTGATCGTTGCGCAGCGCGCCCTGCACACGGTTGGGGTTATCGATCAGGTTTCCTTTCGCGTCCTTCTTCTTGGGACGGTGCGTCCCCACCACCATGTTGTACTTCCCACTTGGGAGCAGGTTGGCCTTGTCGGCGTGATCCTGACGGTACGCCTCCATGTATTCCCAGTTAGGCACGGTGGATGCCTGGAACGCGACGACTTTGTTGTTCGTGCTGTCCCAGATGCCGATGATGCAGCGGTTATCGATGTGGTTAGGCACTATCTCGCGCACGGACACGCTGTCGGCGAAGGTCGTCTGATTCGTATCTAGCGTACAGCCGCGCAGTCCGAAGATGACTTTGGCGTCCACGCCATCAACCGGGAAGCGGTTGAGCTGGATCAGGCGGCCGATGCACGTGCCGTTCAAGACGAATGGCGTCGTGTCGATAGGCGCACCGAGGTGCCGATAATCCGGTGATTCGGCGTCACTTGCCCAACGGATGTCGGTCGCCTTGAGCTTCTTCCTGGCATCGAATGGCGTGACGTAGAGTGCGCGGGCTCGCGCGACTTGAGCATCGGGACGGGCCTCGTCGTACTGCGGCTCGAACTCGGCTTTGTCGACGGTCTCGAACGTTTGAGTGGCGAGTGAGAACGCATACGCACTGTCACGCTCCGCGAGGCTGCGCGAGACGCTGAAGCCGGCGTCATGCGGCCAGTGGACGATCTGAACGCGCAGCGGAAGGTTTTTGACACGCGCTTCCGATTCGTACTTTTCCAGGAACTTGCCGAAGTTCTCTTTGTATTCGGTGCCCGTTCCCGGATCGACGATGTCCAACGTTGTCCCGGCCGCGGTGCCATCTCCGCGAATGCCCACGAGAACGCGCGCGTGAATGGCAAACGCGGCGGACGGATCCTCATCGGTCGTTACCCAAACGGGCCCGTACTTTCTGAGGAGCCCTTCCCAGCCAGAAGCCGTTAGGCTCTGCGGGTGTTGATATGTAAGGCCAGCGGCAGCGAGGAACGCCGCCTTCTCGCTGCCGAGCAGCCCCTGATCGGCGGTGAATTTGGCAAGCCAGTTTGAACCGACGCGACCGATGGCGGTTTGAATTGTCATCGATGCTTGCTGGCGCCACATCATCATGATGGTCGTGACGGTGGCCCAGCACGTCATGCCTGATGGTTGGCGCAACGGCGCCACGATGCCGGGAACACGATAGTTCACAGCATTCGCAGCGCGCGCGAGCGCGGCTTGCTTGGCCGGTGCTGAAATTGGCGCGGCCGGCGTCGTAGGGGTCGCAGGCGCTGCGGTGGTGGGGGCGGGCGCTGGGGTCGCAGGCGCTGCCGGCTTTGCGCCTTGTACCGGCGCCGGTGACGTAGTCGGTACAGCGCCGCGCCGTTTCTGACGGGAGCGGAGCTTACCACGACCGGCGTTCGCCGCGCGGCCTAACGACTTCTCGAGTTCCAGGAGTAGGTTCGACATCGTTGTCTCGTCAGTTATGCGCCACGTAAATCCCCTGCAGATTTATTTCTCGGCGGCCAAGCTCACTCTGCTTCTCCACGAACCGCTGATACGTCTCGGTGTAGCGCGATCCGCGGTTGTCGGCGCGGAAGGTCTGCATCCCTTGCTCCCACGGATCGTTGATGTAGACCAGCGTGCCGGTCGGTGTGCCGTCACCGACCATACCCGTCACGACGCGGATGTGTGGTCCCGGCTCGGCTGAGGCCACCCAGAGCGGGCCGTGTTTTCTCAACAGATCCGCGAACCCCTGCACGGTGTAGGTTTGCGCGGGCTCCGGCGTTAGGCGCCACACCTTGAACATATTGCCGTCTTCGGCGTGCAAGCCTTGAGCGTATTGTGCCCAGTAGCCAGTTGCACGCGCGATTGCCGATGGATCGATTGACATTTTGTCGCGCCAGCCGACGAGCATCGCGGCCCCTGCGGCCCAGCATGAAAACCCTGTGAGCTGTGGGACGAGCTGGACGTCGTGCCGCACGTCGATGGCCGCCGCCGCAACCGCGGTCGCCGGGGCTGGCTGCGTCACCGCTGGCGGGGGAGGCGGAAGGTCCACGAGATCCTTTATGAGGACCTCGTTAGGCGGAACGGTCTGCACGGTGCGCGGCGCCGCCGTGACGACGATTGGTGCGGGAGCCGGTGCGTTTGCAACTTCGTCGGCGTCGAGTTGCCTATCGAGCGCGGAGAAGACCTGGGACAGCTGCACGGGCGGCAGCCGAAACTCCGTCGCGTACGACATCCCCTGAGCCATCGAATCGAAAACACCGTGGCCGGATGTCTTGACCGGCGGAGCGCTGCGGCTCGGACTATCCTGTTCGTCTTCATTGACGGGCAGGGGCGCGCTGGCTTCCGGCGTGGCAGCGGGCTGTTGCACGCGCGTCGCCAGATCGGCCAAGTCCTGCTCCACGGCATTCATTTGCGCGGCGAATGCCGGCTGCGTACGCTCGTAATCGCTTCGCGCTCTGAAGCGTGGTGCGTCCTCTTCATACGAGGTCGCTCGCACGGGTCCCGGAGACTGATCATCCTCGTCGGAATACTCCGCCTCTAGCGCAGGCAACTCCGTCGGCAGGTCCTCCTCTTCATCTTCATCCTCGAACGCCTCGACGGTGTAGCCGTCGTCGACGTCGAAAGCCATTGCGGCCGCGCCGCCGCCTGGCGACGCGGATTCGGCAGGCACCTGTACGGGTTCAACTGGCTGATACGCGACGCTGTGCTCACAGCGGATCGGAGCGCCGGCATCGAAACTCTGCGCGTATGTTTTGGCGGGGCGCTTCCCCGGTGTATACGATCGCCGTGCCGCCGGCTTGGCCGGCCGAGCGACGTTAGGCACGGCGCGTGATTTCTTGCGCCGTGGGCGCTTGACACCACCATTCCCATTATGCCCGTTTGTCTTGGCGCCAAGTAATTCGTCCAGCGCGAAGAGCGATGCGATTCGGTTTTGCATGATGACGCGTCCTCAGGCGTTCACGTCGAGCGTGATGACGGCATAAGGGTCGAGCGCGACGCGCAGCTCGTTGACCCCTTCGTGCAACAAGCCCGGTTGCAGCGCGATGCGCACCTCACGTGCAGTCGCGTTGACCACCCGCACGGGCTTGTCGTTGAGCGTGGCGAGCGGGAAGTCACCGACTGACGCCTCTGTTGCGAGGTTACGGCCCTGTAGCGCGAGTACGGGTACCTCCTCGTTCGCCACGAGCATTGCTTTCGCGACCGCGGGCGCATGCTGTCGTCGCTTCGTGCGATTGAGGATGTTGGCCAGCTTGTTGTAGTTCACGCCGTCGCTTGCACGTTTGATGTCCACGTTGTTGCGCTCCATACGCTCGATGTCGTTGACCGTGGTAACACCGATCTTCCGCAGCTCGCGCTTCGTGTCGTCATCGATATCGTCGACGACCTCGATGGCCACGTCATCTTTGCTGGGCGGCTCGCGTGTAGTTTCGCGGATCTGGCGATCGGTGATGGATCCGAGCTGAAAGGCGATTTTGGCGGCGCCCGTGTCGCCTGGTCCCGCGTTTGTGAAGCGCAGCTCGCGACCGTCGAAGTCGGGGAAGAGCTGCAGCTCGAGGGAGAGATCGCGCACCGTATACGTTAGGCGCCGGTTGATGCCTTTGAGGGCCAACGTGTCCTGAGCTCGATCCAGCTCGAGGATGAGCGAATCGAGGAAGGAGTTCAGCTTCCAGCTGGGGCCGCTCTTAGGCATCGGTTTCTCGCGCAACACGCATCGACAGGCGATGGAAGACGGGCATCACGGTCGTCTCCGTCCATTGCGTCGGGGTCGAGCCGGTCACGCGCGGTTGCGCACCGTCTGCGTCGCGCACTTCCAACTCGATCGCCAACGACAGCGTGATCTCATCGAGGTCCATGGATTCGGCCGTCGCTGCCTCGCTCGAATCATCGGGTGCACTGATGTCGCTCAGCGACGCGATGAGCTCAGCGAACGCCGGCAGCTCGGTCGCCCACGCATCGGGTGCGACCTCCACATCGGCTGCCGCGATTTCTTGCTCAGTCACGCGTCGCCTCTTTGGTGACGGCAGTGTCCTTCTTGGGAACGAGCGTCACCGGCGCGAGGCCCACGGTGCGGTCGAACAGCACCTCCATTCCGTCGAGCATGATGGGCGCCGTACCTAACGAGCGGGTGTAGCCGCCGGAAAACGCCGGGTAGTCCGTCCGTGGATATGTCATTGCGTGGTCCTCGCTCCGATCACGTGCAGCGTGACGGGGATCGGGAAGTACACGCGCTCCTCGGTTAGCTCGCGCACGTGCGAGTCGGCGTCTGTCGACGCTGCCTTGAAGAGCACGATCTGGTGCAACTTCACTTCCGGGTACACCCATAACGCGGCCGAAACGCCGGCCTTCCCGCTGAGAGCGGCGCGCGTGCGAGCGGCCGTATTGAACCGCGCGACGAAATCGCTCGATCGTAGCGCCGCCAGTTGCGGCTCGTTCAACCCCTTGCCCGTAGAGATCTGCGGAATGAGGTCGTTCAGCGCGGCCAGCGTCGTGGTCATGCCGCTCCTGAGCCGGCCGTGCCTAACGCGCTCCTTCTCGTCAGCGAAGCTCAGCTTCGTTTCGACAGGTGCGTTGCGATCGCCCTTGGGATCGAGGATGTAGTAATATTTCGCCTCGAAGTCGACCTTGAAGAACTCCTTGGTGAACGAACCTTGCCACACTTTGTGCCAGAACGAGCGGTACTTCGACACATCGTTGAGAGGCACGACTTTTCCTTCTTCCACGCGATCGAACGTGTATTCACCCACCAGGGTGATGAGTTGTGTGCGGCTCGTTCCGATCACCTTTCCTTTGCTGTTCTTCCACGTGAGGTAAGCACAGACGAGGTATTCCTCACCGGTGGCGAGCTCCTTGACTTCTCCCGCCGCGAGCTCGGCACGTTTCGGCAAGCGACCGTTCTGCACCTGGCCGACCGGGATGGATTTGCGCACCAGGATCTTGCGTGTCTCCGGATCCTTTACGAGCAGCGCGAGCGTGGCATCGCCGATCGGGCGCGGTGTCTTGACGTCGAGCGCGAATGCAACCTGCTCGCCGGCGCGGTAGCACACGCGCGATCGCCCGTGGATCATCACAGGTGACGCGCCGGCGAAGTGCAGCTCCACGCTCTCCACGCGGCGGTAGGCAGGCTCGCCCTTCACGCTAGTGACGCCGTGGCCTAACGAGGCCGCAAAGCCCATCCCCTTCAGCAGATCGTCCACCGGCGCGTGCACCCCCATCGGATTGAGAGCGCGCAGGTGCTCATTGCTTTGCTTGTCGAAATCGAGTCCGAGCTTGCCAATCTCTTTCACACTATCTGTGACCGCGCCGATGATCTTCGTCGGATTCGCGGTATCGAGAATCCCCTTGATCGTCTCCGGCGTCAGGACTTTTTCCAGTAACGGCATCAGCGCCGGGAGAGCTGCAAGCAGCGCAGGGGCGACCGCGGCGTGTGAATATTCGCTCGCCGTGACGTACTTCCGGCTCAACGCGAATGAGCTTGCTGTCGCGGTACCGCCGCCGCCCGCTGCCGCGGGCTGCGCCGGCGTAGCGGGTTGCGCGAGCTGCTGCAGGAGCTGCTGCAACAGCGCCGCGGTTTCAGGTTTGATCAGCGGCTCGGCTGGCGCTGCCGTGCCAGCAGCGCCGCCGCCTTTCGTTAGGCCACTGAGCAGCTCGCCGATGATCTTGCCGCCGCCGCCCTTGAGCAAACCGCTCACCACGGGCGCAACCTTGGAGACAAGACCGCTCAGCACGGGAATAATGCTCCCCAAGAACATCGCGCTCGACACCGGGCGCACCTCGCGATAGGCCATTGGCTGTGCCGGCCGCCAGGAAGCAGCGTGCGCGAGCGGCGGGGGAGCGGTGTCAATTGTATACGCGTCCATGTCGTGCCTCATGCTGAATGCGATAGGCGCAAGCCCGTTAGGCTCGTTAGGCACACGGCCCGTGACGGGAGCTCGCACGATGTCGGAAAGCGCGGGGCCGTGCCGCTCCTTGGTGCGGTACGACGTGAGTTGCAGAAAGCGGTGCTCGCGATCGAAACGCGCGACGGGGATTTCCAACGTCGTGCGCCCCAGGGCCGCGTCAGGCAGCGGTCCCAGAAGGGGCGACGTGAAGCTCGGCCCGCCAAGCACGGGAAACCCGCGGTCGCGCTCGACGGTTTCGTCGCCGATCGAGTACTGAAAGAAGCGGTTGCGTCCCAGATCCACGCGGAACGCGACCGTCCCCGGCGAACCCGGAACACGGCTCGGCGTGAGGAGCGCCAACGCCATACGTTAGGCACGGGCTGGCAGAGCCGGTGGTCCCGCAGGTGCCGCAGGCACGCCACCCGGTCCTTGCACCGCCGCGCGGTCTGCGGCCGTGACGCCCGAATACATGCTCGCGAAGTTGTCCAGCTTGAAGTAATCGCTCTTGAAGATGATCTCGACTTCCCCGGCGAGCTTCGCCTCGAGACTCGTCGTCGCAGCGCTCTTCGCAGACGAAATGCTGATTTGTGTCTTCGAATCACTGCGCGTGTGGCCGCCCGACGGACCGCCGAAGATGGATCCGATGAGGCCCCCGCCGGCTTTCATCGAAGTGCCTGACGAGTGGGCTTCCTTCATCGCGGCCTTGTCCTGCTTCTGGATCGCTTCGCCGGCTTTGATGTCGAACAGCACCGATGCCTTTACTTTGCCGCGTTCGACGACAAGCCGGGTGATCCCCATCAGGATCGTCTCGCGAAGCAGAGCGCGCTGTTCCTTGGCCATCGCGATCTTGGCATCCATGATCTTTGCCTTGACCTCGTTGTCGCCGATGTCCACGCGCTCACCGTCTTTGTTCGTCAGGACGGTGCCGTCAGGGTTCTTCTCGGTCTTCTCGTTGTCATCGAAGTCGATGCTGAAATCATCGCTCTGATGCTCGGCGAGATAACCGAAGGCCGTCGTGTCGTCGATCTTGTTCGCGAACTCCGCCACACTCTTCGTGGCCGTCTTCAGGAGCTTCTGGTAGGCCTCCATCTGCTGGATGGTGACCTGGAGGTTCGCATCGAAGACGCCCTTGAGCAGATCCCTAACGAATTTGGGAAAGTCGACGTTTTCGACGAACTCTCCGGCGAGTTGTCCCGCCTGTTCGATACGCCGGTTTTCATGCCGGCGATCGTCGATGAGATCACTCGCCTTCTTCGGTCCGGCCATCGCCGCGGCGACGCCGTTACCGCCTTCGGATAAAGCGCGCACGTTGTCGGCGACCAGCGATTTGTACAGACTCAGCTTCTCGCCCCACGACATCTCGTGGAACTGCGGAATCTGCGTCAGGACTTCCTGCGCCTTTGCGCGTGCGAGCGCGGTTACGTCGTGCGAGCTACGCATGATTTTTCCTCTCTCTCGCTAGGCGCCGTTACTTGTCCCAATCGTCGTCGATCTCTTTTTCAATCGAGTCGAAGTCTTCGTCCTCCTCTTCTTCAGCCTCCTCGCCGATTGCGGGCTCGGACGCGTCCGTCGCAGTCGCCAGGATCCACGCTTCCGCCGCCTCGAGGAATGTCTGGAACTGGTCATCGGTGACCGACGACTGATCGAAGGCAGCAATCCATTGGAAGACGCGATTGCCGTCGACAGCCGCGGAGCGGATTGCTGAAATGTTCGGAGCCTCATCGAACCATTCACGCGAAGCGCGCTCGATGACGGTCCACAGGCTCTTGCGCGATCCTGTCGAGAAGTAGGGGACCGCGTGCTCGAGCACCTGCTTCGCTTCGAGGAGGTGGTGGTACATCTCCGTGATCTGCATGTGCGCCATGCCCGTCGCATGCTCCGTGAGGTTGTATTGGAGCTGCTTTGTCGCCTGGTAGATCGGCTGGCGCGAGACCGTTCGGTCGCTGCTCGCGTTTTCTTCGGAGCGGTGGATGAAGTCGGTGGCCTTCTCCATCAGATGGCCCCACAGCTCGGGGAAAGCCTCGTTCTCGACCATGCCGGAGAGGAGGTTGCCATCCCCTTTCGCGAGAATGCGCCGGTACATCATCGCGCGCTCTTCGCCGCTGATGCGTTCGGGGCGCAGCTTCCAGTAGCGATAGAGATCGGCGCTCGGCGTTCCCGGCTCGGCGTCGAATGCGCCGCTCGCCCAGCGCAGCACCAATGCGTCGGCGATGCGGAACATGCCTAACCGTTCACCGAGGTTGTATACGTAATCGAGCGCGCCGGCCGCGAGGATGTTCTGCGGAACGACACCCTGGTCTTCGACCGTGTCGAACGTGTCGACCTCGAAGTTCCACGACGTCACAGCCCCTTTCTGCCTAACGACGTCGATCGGGTCTGCCGTCGCCCCGTTGCTCGAGCGGATGGCGTGGTTATACGCCAACGCGAAGTACTCGTCGAATTGGGCGCGGTTGGCGGGTGTAATGCCGCCGGCGGGGAAGGTGACGCCGAGGTCGCGCAGGAACCGCACCATGCCCAAGCGGATCGCGGGCGTGAAGCGGATGGGATCGATCTCACCGCCGCGCGCGTACTCATCGATCGCGCTTTCGACGTCGAGCGTAGCGCGCCGCTGGTTGATGAGCGCGACGATCAGTTCATCGATTTTGGTCGACGCGGCAGGAAGCTCACGCAGTGCAACGTCACTCACTACGGCGCTGCGCACCGATGTCGAGACATTCAAGCCCCGTCCGCCGATGACCGCGTCGACCAGCTTCGCGGCGTACTGCTCACGGAAGCCGCCGGCAATATCGAGCGTTCGGAGGACGAAGCTCACAAGCCCGGCAGTGTCGTCGAAATCGACACGCCGGCGCGCGACAACCGGTGCGACTACTCCGCTCGATGCCGTCGTGGGAATCGGCGTACCTCCCACACTGCCGAGCGCGTCCTCGATGATGCGCGCGTAGACCGCAGGGGTTGCAAGCAGCAGCCGCTGAGTGCGATCGATCCCGCCCGCGTTCAGCTTGGCCGTCGCTTTGGCGACGTCCTCGGTCAGCCCTTCGCGGATAAGAGCTTCGGTAACCTCTTTGACCTTGGCGTTTCCGCCGGCGGTTGTGCTGATATCCCCGAGCGCCCGCGCGACGAAACCATCCGGTTTCTCGCTAGGCGGCTGCACACCCAGCACGGAGCGCTGGCCTGCGCGCCCGAAGCGCGCATCGGCAAGCCCCAGCGGGAGACGGATCGCGGGATCGAAAGTGAATGGAGGTGTGGTCATGGAAGTTCCCCGAGGAGTTGCAGTGGCGGAGCCGGTCGGTTGTGAGGCGTATTCCTTTGCATCATGCGTGGAGCCGCTGACCGCTGTTTCAGCGGTCACAGCAGGCGGCGCCTCGCGATCGGCCGGCGCTCCCTTTTTCGCACCCTGATCGGGAGCGGATTTGGAGGGGCGTGGGTGGCGCGGATCGCGACCTTCGTTTCTGGCCATCGTTAGGCGGCTTTATCCATACGGGTGGTGAGCTTGTGCTCCAGCAGCTTCATCGCGTCGAGCAGGTTGATATGGCCGTACCCCGCCTTCGGATGCTTGAACTGCCCGTCGATGCGATCGGCCGAGTGCTTGAGCACGTGCTTGATGCGCGCGTCGCTCAATCGGATTCCGTGTTTCGCCTTGGCATACGCTCGCAGCAAAGCGATGCCGCCGGTGACGAACGGTGTTGCATGGGACGTCCCGGTGCTGTGCGCGTATTCGTTGTCGAGATACGCCGAGTAAATGTTCGTGCCGGGTGCGACGAAGCTGACCTGCTTCCCGTACGTGGAGTACGGCGCGACATCGCCGCGTTCATCCACGGCCCCGACGGCGATCACGTGAGGTAGTGCGCCGGGGTAATAGAGCTGCTCCTGGCCATCGTTACCCGCGGCGGCGACGACGGTGACTCCTTTGCGCTTTGCGTAGTCGATCACGTCCTTGTGCGGCAGGCCACCCCCGGTGTGCCTAACGCCGAGGCTCATGTTGATGATCGTCGCGCCCTGGTCGATGGCCCACTTGATGGCGACGTTGATGTTGTCCACCAGGCCGGCGCCGACGCGCTTTTCGCCTTGGCGCAGCGCACCGAGCACGCGCACAGGGAGTATGCGGCATTTGGGCGCGACACCCAGCGGCATCCCCTGACCGCGTGCGACGAGGATTCCGGTGACGTGCGTGCCATGGCCAACGGCGTCGGTCGGATCCTCGTCCGCGTCGAGGTAGTCGCCGAGGAACTGGTCGGCGCCATCGAGGATGTCGACGAAGTCGCGGCCGGGGAGCATGCGGCCCTTGAACTCGGGGTGCTGCGTCCAGACTCCGGTGTCGAGCACTGCGATGACAACGGATGGATCGCCTAACGAGTATTGCTGCGCTTCCTCCAGGAAGATCGCTTCGCGCGAGCGGCGGTCGGTCGTGACGCTCATCGCGGCAACCTCGGGCTGCGGCAGCTGTGTGCGTCCAACTGCACCCAGTCGCGCGTATTCGATGGTGGGAATCAGCTGGATATCGTTCAGGAGCTGCTGCGGTAGCGTCCGATTCTCCAGCAGCACGAGGCGATACACACGATCCAATCCGGCTGCGATCTCTTCTGGCGACCAGCTATGGCTCTCTGGCGCATAGGCGCGTGTCGTTAGGACCGGCACCGCCTGGCGCGCGAGCAGCCGCGCAACTTCGCGGTCGACGACAGTGTCCGTCCCGGCCTTGTCGTGAATGGCGTCTTCCCAATAGGGAGCGTCCGGCGTCGGGACACCGCGTCGCAGCTTCACCTCGAGGTGCGGTTTCATTTGGGCGACCCCGGCCAAGCAGGTGTGTGCGCCCGTCCCGTCGCACGCCGGCGATAGAACCTCACGCCGCCCTGGTTCACTTCTTCGAGCACACCCTCGCCTACCAGCAGTGCGAGCACACGAGACACGCGTCGCACCTCGACATCGATCTGCTGTCGCAAGATCCACCACTCCGCGATGCCGTCGACTGTGTCCATCGCGGTGGGATGATCGTCGAGATACGCGAGCACCCACGCGCGCAGGTTGGCATCGGTCTCCAAGAGCGACTCGGCTGATGCACCGTTGTGTGTCACGCGGCGAGCCTCAAGCAAGGTGTGCGCCGCGCGAGTCTGACGACACGCAAGTCGATGGACCTGTTCACGTTAGGCAGAGAAGCCCGCCGCCAAGCGCGTGGTAAGTATGGGGGAGACCCCCCCCGGGGCCGAAACCTTCGGAACTCACGCTGGGACTCCGCGTTAGGCGTCATCCTGGCGGTCGGTGGACACCTGGGGGCCCGTGCCCCCACCGGGGCTCCGCTCCCCCTCCGCGACTATGTGTGCGCGCTGCCGTCAGGAGCGCTCGAATTCACGCGGATCCAAGCGATGTTTGTGCAGCAAGCGACGGAAGTCGCGTCGCTCTTTTCGAGCACGTCGTGCTGCGCGACTCACATTACCGCCGCAATCCTTCATCAGCCCGGTCAGATAGTTGAGCTCGAACGCCGCAATCGTATCGCGTTTGGCTTCGCCGAAGGGTCGTGAGAAGTCGACGACCACTTTGGTGTGGGCTGCGTCGTCGGAGCGCGCACGCGTTACGCTACGCATGCCCAGCCCAAGGTCACTTGCGGTGATCGTGTCGGTTTCGCACAGGCTCACCGCACGCAACACGGCATTCTCCAATTCACGCACGTTTCCCGGCCAGGCGTGTGCGAGCAGCGCATCCTTGGCTTCAGGTGCCAGACGAAATGGGCCGCGCGTCGATGGCGTGAGTCGCAGAAGAAAGTGGTGCGTCAGCGGCAGTATGTCTTCGCTGCGCTGCGATAAGGGCGGCAGCGCGATCGTCAGCACGCTGAGCCTGTAATAAAGATCGGAGCGAAACTGCTTGGCCTCGACAAGCGGCCAGAGGTCAGCGTTTGTGGCTGCGATCACGCGCACATCGGCGCGGCGTTCTTCGCTGGACCCGAGCGCGCGATAAGTGCGGTCCTGCAGTACTCGAAGCAGCGCGACCTGCGCTCGTGGTGAGAGGCTATCGACTTCGTCGAGGAGGAGAGTGCCGCCGTGCGCCTGGTTCAGCAATCCAGACCGGGACGCCTTCGCATCCGTAAACGCGCCTCGCTCATGGCCGAAGAAGTCGTCTTCGAACAGCGTATCCGGCAGTGAGCCACAGTTCACCGCCGTAAATGACCCGGTGCTGCGTTCGCTCAAATAGTGAATCGCGCGAGCGACGAGCTCTTTGCCGGTTCCGGTTTCGCCGCTGAGGAGAACAGTCGCATCCGCGCGCGCGATTGCTGGAAGGCGCGCTATTGCCGCGCGAAACGCGGGAGCTTCGCCTACGAGCTTGCCTAACGCGTATGCGCGCTGCAACCGGTCGATTGTCGTTTGCGGCGCAGTTGTTCGTCGTGCCTGCAACTCCTCGCCCATACAACTCCAGTATCCCCGTGCCGCGCACGACGTGGACGCGCATGGGTTTGCAGCTCGCTTCCGCTCACTCCGCTCGCCGAGCGTCGGGAGACTGAACGCAAATGGCCGTTACGTCAAGCGATGTCAACCGTACATCCGCCTGCGAATCGCGGCTTTGCAATTCCGGTTCCCAGTGATCGTCTTGCATTCATCCGTGCGCCCTGCGCGCGGTGCTCAGGCCCACCAATCATCGGACTCAGCCATTAATGTTCGCGGTGCATGGCTAACGTGCACGGGCCGCGCGCGCGCGATTCCTACGCCGCCTTTCGCATCCCCAACTACGGTCGCTTCATCGTCTCGCTCTTGACGATGACGCTGGGTGCGCAGATCCAGGCGATCGTGGTTTCGTGGCAGATCTATCAGGTGACGCGCGACCCTCTCGCGTTAGGCCTCGTCGGCCTCGCGGAGGTGATCCCGTACGTTTCCGTTGCTCTCGTCGCCGGGCACGTCGTGGACCGCGGCAACAGGCGGCGCATCTCGCTCTGGTCGCTCAGCGTGCTCCTGGGCGCGGCCGTGCTCCTCTTCATCCTCTCGCTCATCTGGCCCGTGCCGCGCGTGGTATGGCCGTATTACGTCATCATCGCGGTCTGCGGGCTCGCGCGGAGCTTCCTCCAGTCCGCCCGCAGCCCATTGATCGCCGAGCTCGTGCCGCGCGAGATCTACGCGAACGCGGCGACCTGGCGCAGCTCGACGTGGCAGCTGGCGAGCGTGGTCGGGCCGGCGTTAGGTGGGTTGTCGTACGCCGCCTTCGGGGCGCGCCTAACGTTTGGCATGAATCTGCTGTTCGGCGTCGCGGCGCTGGCGTCGATGTGGCTCATCAGGCACGTGCCACCTCCGCGTGCCCTCGCAAGTGCTTCACTCATGGAAAGCCTGACCGAGAGCTGGCATTTTCTGCGCCGGCAACCCGTCATCCTCGGCGCCCTAACGCTGGATATGTTCGCGGTCTTCTTCGGCGGGGCGACGGCGCTCCTGCCGATCTTCGCCGATCGCATTTTGAACGTGGGGCCGCAAGGGCTGGGCTTCCTTCAAGCGGCGCCTGGAGCGGGCGCGGTGTTGATGGCGTTCGTGATCGCGCACCGCGGCCCGTTCGAGCGCGCGGGTCGTACGCTCCTGACCGTCGTCACGATCTTCGGGATCTGCATGATCGGCTTCGCGCTGTCGCGCACGTTCTGGTTGTCATTCGTGTTTCTCTTTATCAGCGGAGCGGCGGATAACGTCAGCGCCGTGATCCGCTCCACATTGCTCCAGATCCTCGTTCCATCCGCGTTGTTAGGCAGGGTATCGTCTGTCAACGCAATTTTCATCGGATCGTCGAATGAGCTTGGCGCCTTCGAATCGGGTGTGGCGGCCAAGCTCCTCGGTGTCGTCCCATCGGTTGTGTTTGGCGGCCTGATGACGTTGGCGGTCGTGAGCGCTGTCGGTTGGCGGGTACCCGCGTTGCGGCGGCTGCGCGAGATCGCGCTTCCGCCCGAGGCGCTGATCTCCAAAAACGGCGCCGCGGACTAACTGGCGCTAGTTAGGCGGTGCTCAGCTGAGCGCGAGCATCATCGCTCGTGCCGAATCGGGGCACGCGCCGCGAAACTCTTCCGACGCCTGAACCGCCTGCGGCAGCTGCGTGCGGGGAACGACTGTGAAGCCGAACCGCGGGAAGAACTTTTCCGCGGTCTCCGTCAGCAGAACGACGGTGGCGATTCCAGAGGTGCGCGCCATGTCCAGGCAAGCCGCGGTGAGACGCTGTCCCAGCCCTGTGCCACGCAGCGCCGGCGTGACCGCAACCGATCTCAGAAGCGCCGCATCGCCATAACGCTCGAGTCCTGCGCACCCAACGATAGACGATTCGTCCTCGGCAACGAGAAAATCGCGGAGGTGTGCTTCGACACCAGCGATGGGCAGCTTTGCCTCCTGCAGTAGTGTGGTGACTGCCTGGAGATCGGACGCACGAGCTGAACGGATTGTCGTCACTGCCGCCTCATTGTTTCAGGTTGAGCTCGAAGAACACCGATCCTTTTACAGGATTCGCATTGTATGGCGCAATTTCGTAGAAGCCGTACGAGCGATAAAGCCGCTGCGCGTCGTGCATCGAGGGCATCGAGTCCAAGCGCATGAAGCCATACCCCGCATAACGCGCCGTCGCAATCAGCGCGTCGACAAGCGCACGTCCAGCGCCAAGTCCACGCGCTTCAGGCCGCACATAGAGCCGCTTCATCTCACATACATTCGGCGCGAGTGGCTTGAGCGCCACGCACCCAATGGGCACCCCATCCTGCTCCGCAAGCAGCAGTGCGCCTAACGGCGGACTGTACTCCCCGGGCAGGCCCGCCAATTCGTCGTCAAAGTGCTGCTGCTCCAAATAACTGTGAAAAAGCGCCTCGTTGTGCGGCGCCGCGACGTATTCACTGAACAACTCACGCACGGCCGCCAGATCGTCGCGCGCAGCTGCGCGTACCACGACCGTCACGCG
>DATFBW010000172.1:0-22748 GCA_035253645.1 Gemmatimonadaceae bacterium
CTTGGCACCCTTCGCGTCGCTCACGGTAATCACCCGTCGCCGAAGATCAACATCCTTCACACGCAGCTGCACCGCCTCATTCACGCGCAGGCCCGCCCCGTACAGCAACATCACGACAAGGCGCGCCGCACCGCGGATCTCACGCAACATCACGCCGACGTCATCAGGCTCCAACACGTTAGGCATTCTCGTCGAGCGGCGCGCGCGAACAAAAGCCGGCAAGGGCCCTAACGAGCGATCGAGTACCTGATCGTAAAGGAACAACAGCGCGGCATACGCCTGGTTCTGTGTCGCGGCGGCCACTCCGCGTTCGATTGCCAATGATTCTAGGAACGCGCGCACGTCACCCGCGCCGCACGCACCCGGATGCCGGAGCCCGCAAAACCGCACGTACCGCTGAACCCAGGCCACATACGATTCCTCAGTCCGCGGACTCATATGCCGCGCCCGCATCGCCCGCCGCACCTGCGCAATCAACTTCGGCACCCCACACCATCACTACCACCGCACGGCGCAGCCTAACCCTTCTATTTCTCAGCGGGCTGATTGAGCTCCACCTTCCAACAGATCGGAATCTCGGGATCGAGTGAGCTGCGTACCGAACAGTACTTCTCGACCGCCAACGCGACCGCGCGCTCCGCATGCACGCGCTCGATCCCCGCACCCACGATCCGATACACCAGCTCCGCACCCACCAACCGCGCCGGCACCTCCTCCGCCCGCGCCCCACGCACCTCCATCTCCAACGACTCCACAGGCGTACGGCGCTTGGCCAAAATCTCCAATACATCAATAGCCGTACACGTGCCTAACGCGATCAACAACGCATCCACCGGCCCAGGCCCCGTCTTCCCACTCGAATCGAACCGCACCTGCGCGTGCCCCGCACGCCCGGCATCGAACGCCTTCTCGCCAGCCCAGGCGATCGTCACGTGATTCACGCGGCCGACGTTCACACCCTCGCGGATTGGAAAATCAACGCTTGTCATGCAGGGAAACGTAGCAACGACTATCGTTGAACGCATGGACGAAGCGTTCCTCGAACCCTACTCGCGGCATATCATCGTCTGCACAGGTGGGTTCTGCTCCGTCAATCGCGAGGGTCGCGTTCTTTACAGTTTGCTCCCCGATCTCCTCGACAAGCACGACCTCCTGTTCGGCCCCGACAGAGTCAAACGCAGCGAGACCCCCTGCCTCGGCGTCTGTGCAGGAGGTCCCGTCGTCGTGGTCTATCCTGAAGGGATCTGGTACGCGCCCGTCACGCCTAAACTCCTCGAGCGCATCGTCGTCGAACACCTCAAGAAAGGAAAGGTGCTCGACGACGCCGTCTTCTTCCGCCTAACGCCCTAACAAGCGCTCGATCCGCTGCGCCGTGCTCGGATGCGTGGAGAACAGGTTCGCCAACCCTCCGCGAAAAGCGGCAAGGGGATTCACGATCGCTACCGACGCCATCGCCGGCTCCACCGGCAAGGGGATCTGCTTGGACGCCGCGTCCAGCTTCCGCAACGCATTCGCCAACCCGTCAGGACGACCAACAATCTCGGCGCCCACGGCATCAGCCTTGAACTCGCGCTGGCGCGAAATCGCCATCTGAATCAACGCGGCAGCCAGCGGCGCCAGGATCATCATGAGAATCCCGGCGAACGGATTGCTGTCGCCATCGTCGTCACGCGCGCCAAAGAACATCGCGAAGTGCGCCAGACTCGTAATGGCGCCCGCGACGGTCGCGCTGAACGTCTGCAGCAACATGTCGCGGTTCTTGATGTGTGCGAGCTCGTGCGCGATCACACCTTCGAGCTCGTCGCGCGACAACATGCGCACGAGCCCCTGCGTCACGCACACGACGCTGTGCTCGGGGTTACGCCCGGTCGCGAACGCGTTAGGCTGATCGTGCGGCGCCACGGCGACCGTGGGCATCGGCAACCCGGCACGCTGCCGCAGCCGATCGACCATCTCGTAGAGCTCGGGCGCCTGCTCCGGCCCCACCACCTGCGCCTTGTACGCGCGCAGCACCATGCTCGACGACATGAAGTACATGGCGAAGTTGGAGATGCCGGCGAACGCCAACGCGATGAACATCCCGTTCTGACCGCCAATTGCGCCGCCAATACCTACGAAGAGAGCCGTGAGCCCGGCCATCAACGCAAAAACTTTCATGTTGTTCATTTAGGAAAACCTCCGCATCTAATTTACACCGGAGCACCCTTAGTTGCCCCACCCGTCGTGCTGTCGTAAGTTGCCCGCCCACATACCTTTACACAAAGTACTCTGATTCCGATTCCGTTCCATCCGCGGCGGCTCTTCATGGGCGCCGCGAAGCGCTATCTGGTCGACTCCATCGGCCGCGACCGTGATGAACCCGCCGCGGACGAAGAACCGCCGCGTCTGACCCCACGTGCACTCGAGAGAACTCGCATGCCCCGCACCCGAGATCGCATCCTCGCCAACCTCGACGAGATGTACCGCGAAGCGTTCGAGCGCGCCAAAGCCACCGGCGATGATTCGCAGATGGCCACGCTCGACTTTGCCTATCGTCGCGAACAATTGTACTTCGAGATCCTGCTCGATATCCGCGATGCGGTGAATAACCGTTAGGCGGATGCGCCTTACCGCCATACTCCTTCTCGCTCTGACCGCCTGCGACATGGCACCGCAAGTCACTCTCGCAGTCGTCAATGCACGCGTATGGACCGGCAATCCGGCCCGCCCGTGGGCCGACGCGGTCGCCGTCGCCGCTGACCGCCTCGTCGCCGTCGGTTCATCTGCCGAAATACGTAAGCTCGCCGGCACCGCGGAAATCATAGACGCCGGCGGCCAATTCCTCGTGCCAGGATTCATCGACAGCCACGTCCACTTCATCGACGGCGGGTTCCGGCTCTCATCTGTTTCTCTCAAAGACGCGGACACCCCGCAGGAGTTCGTTAGGCGCATCAAGGACTTTGCCACCACGGTTCCCGCCGGCACCTGGATCCAGGGCGGCGACTGGGACAACGAACGCTGGGGCGGCGAGCTCCCCACACGCGCCTGGGTCGATTCGGTCACGCCGAACCACCCCGTCTGGGTCAACCGCTACGATGGGCACATGGCGCTGGCAAATTCGGTTGCCCTCAGCGCCGCACGCGTCACCTCGGCGACGGCCGACATTGCGGGCGGAACCATAGTACGCGACGCTCGCCGCGAACCGACGGGCGTGCTCAAAGACAACGCGATGGCCCTCATGGATACGGCCATCACCGCCCCGCCGCCCGAAGTCGAAGACCGCGCTCTCGACGCAGCCATGCGGTATGTCGCCGAACAGGGTGTGACGACCGTGCATAACATGGGCTCGTGGAACGACCTCGCGATCTTCGAACGCGCGCACAAAGCGGGCCGCCTGACGACACGCATTTATGCCGCAGTGCCGCTCGCTACCTGGGAACGGCTGCGCGACACGATTCAGACGCGCGGCAACCGCGGCGACGCCTGGCTCGGGATCGGAGCTCTCAAGGGATTTACGGACGGCTCGTTAGGCTCCCGCACGGCCGCGATGTATCAACCCTTTGACGATGCGCCTGGCAACATGGGCCTGTTCGTCAACACGCCCGAAAACCTTTACACTTGGACTAAAGCCGCCGACAGCGCCGGTCTCCACGTCCTCATCCACGCAATCGGTGACCGCGCGATCGGAACGCTCCTCGACATCTTCGAGCGCGTGACAAAAGAGATCGGCCAGCGCGATCGGCGCTTTCGTATCGAGCATGTGCAACACATCGCCGCGGCCGACATCCCCCGCCTTGGCGCGTTAGGTGTCATCGGCAGCATGCAGCCGTATCACGCCATCGATGACGGCCGCTTCGCCGACAAACCACTCGGTCGTGATCGCGCTTCGCGGACGTATGCATTCCGTTCTCTAATAGATGCGAAGGCGCAGCTCGCATTCGGCAGCGACTGGTTTGTGGCGCCGCCTTCGGCGATCGAAGGGATTTACGCGGCGGTCACCCGGCGCACGCTCGACGACAAGAACCCGGATGGATGGTTCCCCGAGCAAAAAATAACCGTCGAGGAAGCGCTGCGCGCCTATACGGTTAACGCGGCCTACGCGCAATTCGCCGAGCGTGAAAAGGGGAGTCTTGAAGTCGGAAAACTCGCGGATTTTGCGCTCATCGATCGCGATCTCACGAAAATTGCGCCCACAGAAATCAGGAGCGCTCGTGTAGTTTTAACAGTAGTTGGCGGCAAGGTGGTGCATCGCATCCCTCAATCATGATTGTCCTGCATGGCACA
Source organism: Gemmatimonadaceae bacterium (assembly GCA_035253645.1). GTDB lineage: Bacteria > Gemmatimonadota > Gemmatimonadetes > Gemmatimonadales > Gemmatimonadaceae > DASYRX01. Next base: position 4,264 of record DATFBW010000172.1, read on the forward strand.
TAGTCCACTGCCGATTCTCGAGCGGCGGCGGTTTGGCGAAACGCTGCGACGCGATCTCTGGTGGCTGCCTAACGTTCCCACACTCATAGTCTTTTCGGCGTTCCTCATCTACGGGACGTGGGCAGCGTACCAAAACGCTTTTTATACACACGGCCCGTATCTATCCCCGTTGTATTCGCCGGAGCTTTGGGGCGCTTCGGAACACGCGATCTTTGGCCCGCAGCCAGCGTGGTGGCCCAACTGGTTGCGCTTCTCACCGGCGCTACTCATCCTGCCATTCCCCGGGCTTTTTCGTTTCACGTGCTACTACTATAGAGGCGCGTACTACAAGGCGTTCTGGGCCGATCCGCCTAACTGCTCCGTCGGCGAGCCACGCAGCAAATACCTTGGCGAGCGTACGTTCCCGCTGGTTCTGCAGAACGTGCACAGGTATTTCCTGATTCCGGCGCTGATCCTCATACCGATCCTCGCGTACGACGCGTACAAGGCATACTGGTTCACCGACAGCCTAACGGGAACGACGCGATTCGGGATCGGCCTGGGCTCGATCATCCTCACCGCGAACGCCGTTCTTCTCGCGCTCTACACGTTCGGATGCCACTCCTTCCGCCACTTGATTGGCGGGTTTAAGGATCGTCTCTCCGGTTCGCCTGTGCGGAAGGCAGCGTACGATGGCTGCAGCAAGCTCAATCGCTGGCACATGCAGTGGGCGTGGACAAGCTTGCTCGTCGTTGGATTCGCCGACGTGTACGTGCGCCTCTGCGCGATGGGGATCTGGACGGACTGGAGAATCCTGTAATGGGCGCGTATGAGCGCGCCGAGCATGATGTCCTCGTGATTGGAGCCGGCGGCGCGGGACTCCGCGCCGCGATCGCTGCAGCAGCGGAAGGAGTTCGCGTCGGCCTGGTGTGCAAATCCTTGTTAGGCAAGGCGCACACGGTGATGGCCGAGGGCGGGATGGCTGCCGCCCTTGCAAACGTGGACGACCGCGACAGCTGGCGTGTGCACTTCGCCGACACGATGCGCGGCGGGCAATACCTCAACAATTGGCGCATGGCCGAGCTCCATGCGAAGGAAGCGCCGGCACGCGTGCGCGAGCTGGAGGCTTGGGGTGCTCTCTTCGATCGCACAGAAGACGGACGCATCCTGCAGCGCAACTTCGGGGGTCATAAATACCCGCGACTGGCGCACGTCGGCGATCGCACCGGCCTCGAGATGATCCGCACGTTGCAGGACCATGGAATACATCAGGGGATCGACGTGCACATGGAGGTCACGATCGTCGAGCTGTTCAAGGACGGCGATCGTATCTCGGGCGCGTTAGGCTACGATCGCGAACGGGGACGCTTCCGCCTCTTCAGCGCCAAGGCAATTGTCCTAGCGACTGGAGGAATTGGCAGAGCCTATCGGATAACGAGTAATTCCTGGGAGTATACAGGGGACGGTCATGCGCTCGCGTACCGCGCGGGAGCTGACCTCATGGACATGGAGTTCGTGCAGTTCCACCCGACCGGCATGGTATGGCCGCCGAGCGTGCGCGGCATCCTGGTGACGGAAGGTGTGCGCGGTGAGGGTGGTGTGCTGCGCAACAGTCAGGGTGAACGGTTCATGTTCAAGGACATCCCCGAGAACTACAAATCGCAGACCGCGGACAGCGAAGAAGAGGGGTGGCGCTATACGCAGGGGGACAAGAACGCGCGCCGCCCGCCCGAGCTGCTCACGCGTGACCACGTCGCGCGCAAGATCATGCGTGAGGTGCGCGAGAATCGCGGGAGCCCCCACGGCGGCGTCTTTCTGGATATCGCATGGATCAAGGAGAGGCTGCCTAACGCGGAGGAGCACATCAGGAAAAAGCTTCCCAGCATGTATCATCAGTTCAAACAGCTTGCGGACATCGACATCACGAAGACGCCGATGGAAGTAGGTCCGACGACGCACTACATCATGGGCGGCGTCCGTGTGGACGGCGACACGCAGATGTCGACGGTCCCCGGCCTGTTTGCGGCGGGCGAAACAGCTGCAGGCTTGCACGGGGCAAACCGGTTAGGCGGCAACTCACTGTCGGATCTGCTCGTCTTCGGCCAGCGCGCGGGTGAGCACGCGGCGAAGTTCGCCAGATCCAACGGCGACGCGCGCGTCGCAGATGCCGAGTGTGAAAAAGCTGCTAACGCCGCGCTCGTTCCCTTCAACACCGGTGCGGCGGGGGAGAACCCGTACACGATTCAAGGCGCGCTGCAGAACCTCATGCAGGATCTCGTTGGGATTGTGCGTACGGAGGAGGACATGCTCCGCGCGCTGGATGGAATTGCCAAACTACGGGAGCGGGGAGCGAGGAGCGGGGTGGACGGAAACCGCGAGTACAACCCGGGGTGGCATACCGCGCTGGATCTCCCAAACCTCCTGCTCGTGTCAGAGGCAATCACGCGGTCGGCGATCGAGCGTAAAGAGAGTCGCGGGGCGCAGTTCCGTGAGGATTATCCGGAGAAATCGACCGACTACGGCAGGTTCAACATCGTCGTGCGGCGCGGCGCCGACGGCGCGATGCAGCTCGAGCGGGTCAACGTTAGGCAGATACCCGAAGAGCTCCAACATGTCATCGAGGAGCAGAAGTAATGCCGGCGACGACATTCAAAATCTGGCGCGGCGAGCGTGGGGCAGGGGGCTTCCGCGACTACACGACGGACGTATCTGAGGGGATGGTCGTGCTCGATGCCATCCACCAGATCCAGGCCGAACAGGCGGGCGACCTCGCCGTTAGGTGGAATTGCAAGGCAGGGAAGTGTGGATCGTGCTCCGCCGAAGTGAATGGCAAGCCGAAGCTGATGTGCATGACGCGGATGAGCGAGTTGGACGCGAACGCGCCGGTGACGGTCGAGCCGATGCGCGCATTCCCCCACGTGAAGGACCTCGTGACTGATGTCTCGTGGAACTTCGAGATCAAGAAGAAGATCAAGAAGTTCACGCCGCGTCCGCCGGATGCACCCGACGGTACGTGGCGCATGCAGCAGCAGGACATCGATCGTGTTCAGGAATTCCGGAAGTGCATCGAGTGTTACTTGTGCCAGGACGTCTGTCACGTCCTGCGTGATCACCACAAGCACGAGGAGTTCATCGGTCCACGCTTCTTTGTCCACGTCGCGGCGCTGGAGATGCATCCGCTCGACACCGAGAATCGTTTACAGCAGCTCAAGGACGAAGGCGCGATCGGCTACTGCAACATCACCAAGTGCTGCACAAAGGTCTGCCCGGAGCACATAACGATCACGGACAACGCGATAATTCCGCTCAAGGAGCGCGTGGTAGACGAGTTTTATGATCCGGTCGCGAAGGTGTTCCGGCTGTTGCGCGGCAAAAGGCGCACGTAGTCCCGCGTACAGTGTGTCGGTCGTAGTTTGGCGGCGCCCAGTAAAGAGCCTTTTACCGCAGAGACGCCAAGAACGCTGAGGAAGCGCAGAGGACGCGCTAAGACCAACCGATTGGGTTGCGTTGTTTCTTTATCTGTTCTCCGCGGCAGTGCTCTGCGTTCACCGCGTCTCTGCGGTGAAAAGCACTTACCGAGGCTTGGCGAAACGTCAAGGGCCGTTAGGCGGGACGCGCTCTACTCGAGAGCTAATTGAAAATCGCGGCCACCAGCGCGATAAGCAGCGCCAATCCGCTATACCAAATCCGCCGTCGCCGATCCGCCATCGCGCGCGCCCGCGCCAACTCGTCCCGCACGGGCCTTGGGCGGTCCGCAACGAGCGCAAATGCACGTGATCGCTGATCATCACTAATCCAATACATCACCACCTCTCTGATACCTTCCAGTTAGGCATAAGCCATGCCTGACGATGGGGCAAAAAAAACCGCTCCCCGAAGGGAGCGGTATAAACGAACATGCGCAGGCCGTCAGGCGCGCAGTCCGTAGCCTAGCTCACAAGCCGTAACGGCTGATCGTTCACTGCAATGCGGCGAAGGGTCACCACCGAAAGCGGGCGCTGAATGCCGCGCACGCGCTCAGGGTGCCGCGCCACGACACGTCGTGGCGGACGCAGCGTCTCCGCTGGATGCTGCCGCACCAGTAGCAATCGGACTCTAGTTGACCAGTTCATAAGCTCAACCTCTTTCCCAAACTCGATCCTGATATAGGATCGTCAGTCTCCATCCGTTAAGACACTCGGAGAATCCCGAGTGCCTACGTCGTTGTCTCCCTTTCCCATACGGGCTTAGTGCATTGGGCGTGCCACCACGACTCGCCTCGCGCCAACACGCCCCGTCCGCTCAAAAGGAGAGACCTCGGCAATCCGGCGATCGGTCACCTCTACACTGCTGGGAGGAACGCCTGGGTGAAGCAAAGGAACGGTTCCATAGCCTGTATTTGTGAGTCGGCGCCGAGCTGCCGGGACAACCCATTCCCCCGAAATTGATTAGGTAGCCTACGTCACCAAGGGCGCCACCGGATGCCCAGCGCCCGCGCCACCCGGGCTCGGCTTTGGAAAACGCCATTCGGTCACTCGGTCACCCTATCGGTCGACAAGACCGGTTTGATGCGTGTAATCGTTCAAGGTCACCGAAGTGCCTTTTTTCGATGACGGACGTGTCGCGGGTCTCTAGCTTATGCTGGCTTTTTGCGGCGACGCGTGCGTTTCCTGGCGGCGCACGTCCCACAGTCCAGGAGGTTGTCGATGTCCTTTCTTCGTCGATCCGGATTACGTCGTGCCTTTTCTTGCCTCTTCCTAACGATCGGGAGCACCCCTCTCGCGGCGCAGCAAGTCGATACGGTAACCAAGAAACCGACCGTTCTTGACGCCGCGATCATAACGGCAACTCGGGTCAGTCAGGTCGTTCGCGAAGTTCCCGCGAACGTCGCTGTGCTCGGGACTCAGGACATCCAGCGCTCGGCGGCGCGTACAGTGTCCGATTTCCTGCGGGTTATCCCCGGGTACACCACCAAGGACCACCAGAGTAGCGTCGTTTCGCACCCCTCTCGTCAGGCACCCGCGCTTCGAGGTCTCGGCGGCACGTCGGCGAGCCGCACACTGGTGCTCCTCGACGGGGTCCCCATGAACGAGCCCTTCGCGGGCTGGGTTTTCTGGCCGCGCGTTCCGCTCGCCCTCGTGAAGCAGGCCGAGGTGGTGCGGGGCGGCGGCGCCGGCGTCTGGGGCGATCGCGCGTTAGGCGGCGTCATCAACCTCATCACGGACGACCCGCGCGAAAACAGTCTGACCCTGGCGGCGACCGCGGGGAGCTTTGGCGCGACGCGCACGAGTGCCGTTGGTACAGGGAGACGCGGCAGCGTCGGTGCGCTCTTCGCCGCGGAATACTTCGATACCGACGGCTACATCAATGTCCCGACAGACGTGCGTGGCGCGATCGACACGGAAGTCGATTCGCGCAACACGGCACTCTTTGGGAAGGTGACCTGGGACCCGTCGAGCAACGTGCGTGTGTTTGCGGGCGGCAACTATATGGATGACGACCGCCAGAACGGTACCGCGATGCGATTCAATGCGACGACCCTCCGCGATTTGCGAGGCGGCGTCCGATGGCTCGCCGGAGACGGTAGCCTCATCAATGCAAGCGCGTACGTCGGGTCGAGCGGTTACGAGAACTTTTTTGCGAACGAAACGCTCGACAGGTCATCGGAGACCCCCTCGGTTTATCAGTTCGCCGTGCCCGCTCACTCGTTAGGGGCGCAGCTGCAGTGGTCCAAGGACGTGCTGCGATCACATCGCCTGACGGCAGGGACTGATTTCTCACTGGTGGACGGCGAGGTAAACGAAGACTTCAACTTCAACCAGGGATCCTTCGCCGCGCGGCGTCGCGTGTTCGGAGAACAGCAGCTCGTCGGGGTCTATCTCCAGGACGCCATCTCCCTGGGTGAGCGCTTCCGCGTTCTCGCGAGCGCGAGGTATGACCGGTGGCAGAACCAGAATGCGCAGCGCACGGAGCGAAACCTGCGGACCGGCGCGACGACGCTGGACACGGCGTACCTCGATCGCTCCGACTCACGTGCCAGTTACAGCCTCGGCCTGCGTCATCAGACGACGCGGGCGCTGGCGTTGCGCGGCGCAGTGTATCGTTCGTTCCGATCGCCGACGCTCAACGAGCTGTACAAGCCGTTCCGCGAAGCGGGGAATATCATCACGGAATCAAACCCGGGGTTACGCCCGGAAAGCCTCACGGGCTTCGACGCCGGCATCGACGTCTTGTTAGGCACGTCGTTTGTGTCACGGCTCACGGGCTTCTATAGCGTCGTGGACGATCCGATCCTCGAAGTGACGATCGCGAACGCGGGCACAACGGGGCGGCCCATCGCGCCCTGCGGTTTCGTCCCCGCGGGTGGAACGTGCCGCCGCCGCGACAACATCGAAGAGTTCCGCACGACCGGTCTGGAAGCCGAGATCGAAGGACGTCCGCACCGCTTTTGGACGCTTGGCGCCAGCTACATGTGGAATCCAACAGAGATCACGAAGGCGCCAACGCAGCCGCTAATCGTCGGCAAGGTTGCGCGGGGAACCGCAGAACATCAGTGGACCGCGCTCGTCGGCTTCGACCACCCGCGCATAGCCGCGCTCCACGTTACGACACGTTTTGTGGGCGAGCGCTGGGATGACGACCTCAATACGCTGCACGTGGAATCGTTCACGGTCACCGACGTGCGCGCGGCCCGGAACCTAACGAGTAACGCGAACGTGTTTCTGACTGTCGAGAACGTCTTCGATCGCGAATACTCCGTCACCCGCGCCGCCAGCGGCTTCGTCCGCCTCGGCGGGCCGAGGTTCATCGAAGGAGGCATCCAGTACCGCTGGCGCTAGTCGCGCTAGAACTTCATCAGGTCTTCGAACGCGCTTTTGAAGTCATCGATTTGCGGCAGGATCGCGTCTTCGAGCCGCGGTGCGTAGCCGACGAAAGTATCCGTCGAGCCGATCCGCCTAACGGGCGCGTCGAGGAAGGCAAAACACTCGTCGGCGATGCGCGACGCGATCTCGCTGCCGTAGCCCCACGAGATCGCATCCTCGTACGCGACGATCACGCGGTTCGTCTTCCGCACCGAGGCATAGACAGCTTCCTGGTCCCAGGGAGATAACGACCGCAGGTCGATGACCTCGACGGAGATGCCGGCGTCGGCGACCTGATTGGCGGCAGCGAACGCGCGCTGCACCGTCGCGCCGTACGTCACGACGGTAATGTCGGTCCCTTCCCTAACGATCCGCGCCTTGCCAAACGGGATCATGAAGTTCGGCCCTGGATACGCAGCCTTGTTGTACGTCTGCCTGTACAGGTGTTTGTGCTCCAGGAAAATCACGGGATCGTCGCAGCGGATCGCCGTGCGCAGTAATCCGTTCGCGTCGAGTGCCGTTGCGGGACAGACGACGCGCAGGCCCGGGCAATGCGTGAACAACGACGCCCCGGTTTGTGAGTGATACAGCGCGCCGCGGATGTAGCCACCGTATGTCGTCCTAACGACAAGCGGCGCGGAGAAGGCGTTGTTCGAGCGCCAGCGCATCGTGGCCAGCTCGTCGCGCAGCTGCATGTACGCCGGCCAGATGTAGTCGAAGAACTGGATCTCGATGACCGGCTTGAATCCGCGCAGCGCCAAACCAACGGCGCGGCCCACGATGTTCGCTTCCGCGAGGGGCGAATTGTACACGCGGTCGCTGCCGAACTCGGTCTGCAAGCCATGCGTGACCTTGAACACGCCACCTTTTCCTTTGACCTTGCCGAGGTAGCGTTCGCGGGACACGTCGGCGACGTCTTCGCCGAAGACGACGATCTTGTTGTCGCGGCGCATCTCGTCTTTGAGACACGCGTTGAGCAGATCGACCATCGTGGTCTCGTTCCCCGAATACTGCGGATCGTCCTCCGTATCGAACTGCTCGCTCGTCGGATCTACGTCGGGGGAGTACACGCCGAAGTAGACTGTGTCCGGCCCAGGCTGCTCCTGGCCTAACGCGTCATCGGTCGCCGCGAGCACGAGCGCGTCGCACTCTTCCTTGATGCTCTCGATCTCGGCCTCGGTCGCATGCCCTTGCTCGATCAGCCAGCGCGGGTACGTGACGACCGGATCCCGCTTCGCCTCCTCGGCGCGCTCTTCGGGTGGTTTGTACAGGATCTCGTCGTCCGAGAGCGAGTGAGAATAGGGCCGGATCACGTGCGCGTGCACGAATGCGGGTCCTTCCCGCCGCCGCGCGCGGCCGACGGCCCGCGTTAGGCAGTCGTAGCTCGCGAGGAAGTCGCAGCCGTCCACTTCCTGGATGTCCAAGCCGGGAAAGCCCCGTACCAACTTGGAGATCGATCCGCCGGCTGTGTTGACCTCGACCGGGACGGAAATCGCGTAGCCGTTGTCCTCGATGAGGTAGACGATAGGCAGCTGGAGGTTGCAGGCGGTGTTGAGCGACTCCCAGAACTCGCCTTCGCTCGTGGTCCCTTCTCCGGCTGTGACGAGCACGACCTCGTCGCTCTTGAACCCTTCGCTGATGTCGAGGCGGCTCGCGCGCAGGACGGCTTCAGCAGCTCCGACCGCCGGGAGGAACTGTGTCCCAGTCGGCGAGGACTGCGACACGATGTTGAGCTCCTTGTGGCCCCAGTGGCTCGGCATCTGCCTGCCGCCGGAGTTGGGGTCCACCGCCGCGCCGACGGCCGAGTAGAGCATTTCGGCAGGCGTCATCCCAAGCGTTAGGCATAAGGCGCGGTCGCGATAGTAGGGGAAGAACCAATCGTAACCTGGCCGTAGGGCGAGGCCCGCCGCGGTCATTACCGCTTCGTGCCCTGCGCCGGATATCTGAAAGAAGATTTTGTTTTGCCTCTTGAGCTGGATCTCTTTGTCGTCCAGCCGGCGCGACAGGTACATGGTGCGGAACGCGCCGATCAACTGGTCGCGCTCGAGTTTTCCGGTCTTTTCAGTGCGAGTATGTGTAGGGGCGGCCAATGCGTCGCTCCGTAAAAGGCTCGAGTGAACGATTCATAAAAATAAGCGCACTGAACAGCCGCGCCGCGACCACTGTGCGACGGTTTGCGGTGCGCAAACGCTACAAGCGCACCGCCTCACGCCGATCTGCCACGTCCAAAGATTGCGGCGTACGGCAGTGCCACGACTAACCCCTTGCAAAACGCGGCCCTCCGGCGGCTGGCATTACCTATGCGCACTAGGCGCGTCCAACCCTGGAGGGTCGAATGAACGCCAACGGCCGGCACTGCATTTTCTGCGACCTGATTCAGGGGGCTGCCGAGGTTTCCGTCTGTTACGAGGACGCTCAGGCGATGGCCTTCATGGACATCCAGCCCGTCAACCTGGGCCACACGCTCGTCGTTCCCAAGGCGCACTACGAGTCCCTCAAAGACGTCCCGCGCGACATGGCGATGCACCTGTTCGACGTCGCGATGACGCTCGCGCCTGTGATACAGAAGGCGGCCGGGTGCGATGACATGAACATCGTGGTGAACTCGGGTCACCAGGCGGGACAGAACGTGTTCCACTACCACGTGCATCTCATTCCGCGTCGAGCCGACGACAACTTCGAAATCGCGCTTCCGTTCGAAGGGTCGACGATGCCGGATCGCACGTTCCTCGATGCGATGGCGGCGCGCATCATCGCCGGTTTGCGCGATCCCGCGCGGAACGCGACGCAGCAGGCCGCGCATGCAGCGCGCGCCGGTTAGGCAAAGAACTTCTGCCTGACGAGAGATTCACGCGTTCATCGCGTACCGGGTCTTGCGCTCAGCCGCGTTATGCAACATTAGTAGAGCGCGCCTGACGATGCGGGCGCATAACGCTGGAGGCCGATGGTCGAGTTCCACGACTTGGAACGAGCGGACCGCGCGCGAACCTCACGAGCGCGGCTGCGCTGCCCGACGACCTCCTATACCCTAACGACGGACCCCGCCCGGGCACTCGGCTCGCGGCGGGGTCGCGTTTTTGTGCGCGAGGCGCAATGTCACGAATCGGTCGCGCTTCACACCCCTGCCAGCCAGCCCGCCGTTCTCCCAGCGGCTTCGCCCGCCGCGCACACGAGCCGCGGCAGCCGCACCGTCAAACACACACTCGCCACGCGAAAGCGAAGCGCGCCGTAAAGAGAGCCACCATGCGGGACTGCAGCCGGCGCTGCGTGTATTGCGGCCGCCCTCTTGCCTTGGAAACCGCGACTCTGGATCACGTACAACCTGTGTGCCACGGCGGCACGCATGCACCGGGCAACCTGGTGACGGCCTGTGCGCGGTGCAACCGCCTCAAGGGCGATCTGTTGCCGGTCGAATTCTTCGCGCGCTTCCCTTGGGCCGGTCTCAACTTCATGCGTTATGCACGAGCCGTACATCGCGGATTGAAGCGCGGTGCGCGTCGCGCGGTCAGCTTGGCCCTGGCTGCCTAACTACTAGTAGCTGTCAGCTGCTGTCAGCCGTCGGCTTGCAGCTGACAGCCGACAGCTAAGCCACTCTCCCCGACTCCCAGGCGAGGATTGCTCGCTTCCTCTCCACTCCCCAATGGTATCCGCCTAACGCGCCCGTCGACCGGATCACGCGGTGACACGGGATGAGGTAAGCCACCGGATTCGCCGCGACGGCCGCACCCACAGCCCGTGCCGCCTCGCGGGAGCAGACAACCCGCGCGACGTCTTCATATGAAGCCAGGTGCCCAGGCGGAATGCTGAGCAATGCCTGCCATACTTTTGTCTGAAAGTTGGTCCCTTTGACGAGCACGCGGAGCGGCGCCAGCGCAGACAATCCACCATCGCGCCGCCAGCCGCCGAACACCTGATCAATGACAGGGCGCGTCCGCTCAGCCGAGATAATTACGCGCGCAGCAGGCCACCGCCTCCGGAGATCGTTAAGCGCCGCGTCGCGCGAGTCGGTGACGAAACTAAGGCCGCAGATACCACGCTCGGTGACGCCTATCAGCGCCTCACCAAACGGCGTCGCATGAAATCCAGCGTCGATCTCGACTCCGGCTCCACCACTCTGGTACTCCCCGGGCGTAACCGCATCCACGTTCACGAAGAGATCGTGCATCCTCCCCCCGCCTGACAAACCGCTATCCCACGCGGCCTCCAGCACATTGCGCGACTGCGCGAGACGGTCTTTTGCAAACTCGAGTGTCTGCACGCGAAGAAACTGCTTGGGCGAAATGCCAGCCCAGCGCGAAAAGAGCCGCTGGAAATGGAATTCGCTGAGGCCGACGGTTGCGGCCACCTCACGCAACGCGGGCTGCTGCGGCGCAATGCTGTCGAGGTACCGTAAGGCGCGTTCCACTCGCGCATAATCCAGGGACATCTGGCTCATAACCCCTCTCCGATGCGCAGAGATGTAATGAGCATTCGCACGGGCACCAACCCGATTCTTGCTGGACGGCGCGGACGGCACATTCAGTAGTCGACCGGGCGCAAATACGACTCGCCGATCGCTGTCTGGCTCAGCATCGCAACTGTGGGAAGCTTGCGCTTCCAGTGCGTCCCTTCGAGCCGCTTCGTCACGATCTGTATCTGGTGCTGATCGAATCCACGCGCCACAAGCTCCGACGGGCGATACCCCGCGACCAGCCAGGCGAGGATACGATCAGCTATCTCGTAGCTGATCCCGAAATCCGCTTCGTCGGTTTGCCCGGCGATCAGATCTGCCGACGCTGGTTTGTCGACGATGACGTCCGGAATCCCCAGGTGACGGGCGAGCTGCCACACCTGCGTCTTGAACAGATCACCCAGCGGGTTGATCGGCGGTGCATCGTCGGCGTGCCACGTGAAATACCCCAACAGCCGTTCGGACTTGTTGCCGGTGCCTAACGGGATTCCATGGATCTTCGCCGACAAATCGAACAGCACGATCATGCGCGTGCGCGCCATCACGTTGCCGCGCCGGCGCGGATCCGCTTCGGGCTCGAGCGCGAGGTATCCATCCACGGCGCCCGAGATGTCGACCGTGCGCTCGGCGATGCCCAACGCGTCGATGACGAGTTGCGCGTGCTGCAGGCTTTCGGGGCTCGACGTGCGATACGGCATACGCACACCGACCACGTTCTCTGCGCCTAACGCGCGTGCTGCCAGCGCCGCGGTGACCGCCGAATCGACTCCGCCCGACATCCCGACAACAGCGCGCTTGAACCCGCGCCTCGACATCTCGTCGCGGATGAACATGACCAGCCACTTCTCGACCAGCGCGGGATCGATGTTCAAGGACGGCCCGGCATTCTGCCCCTTGGCGGAATGCTCCCACCGCAAAGCGCCATCTCCGTGCGACCTAACGCCGCCGCCATCAACGGCGCTTGCCTGCGCAGTATCCTCTTCATAGTCGAGCCTAACGGGCTCGCCCAAAGTGACGCGCCGCAGATTCTCCTGCATGTGCGGTGCGACAGAGCGCAGGTCCGCCAGCAGCGGCAGCTCGGCACGTGCGCGCGTGAGGTCCGCGAGATCTATAGTTGTGGAAGTCAGAGCCTCGTCCCAGACGCGCGCCCGCAACACGACATCACCCTTGGGACCGACGATCAGGGAACCCCCGGCAAACACCTTCCCCCCCTCGCTTCCGACGAGGTTGGAGAATGTCACGAACACGCCGTGTTCTTCAGCGAGATCCCGCAACAACCGCTCCCACCGCGCCATCGTCGCGGGCCCCTCGATCCCATCGTCTCGCGGATGGATGCCGCGCGCCGGCGCCGCGGATGAGATGAAGATCACCTGCGCGTCATCCAGAGCGGCCAAAGTACCCGTCATGCTGTGCCAAGCGTCCTCGCAAATCAGGATCGCCGCTCTTCCCCACGGGGTATCAAATGCGCGCACATCCAAGCCGCGTTCGACAAAACGCTCCTCGTCGAACAGGCCATACGTTGGGAGGAAGACCTTTCGGTGGACATGCAAAACGCTTGGCTGGCTTTCGCCGAGCCGCACGTACATCGCGCTGTTGTGAAGCGTATCGCGCCAACGCTCGTAGAATCCGATCACGAGATCGAGCCCGCGACCGTTGCCGTTTGCGGCGCGATAAGTCTCGTTCAAGCGCGCCGCGAGTCTTCCCGCAGTCAACGCAACGTCGGCAACGCCACCTTCGACGAAGTAGCCGCTGAGCACTGTCTCAGGGAGGTGCAGCACATCGGGGCGCTCGGATCCCTGATTGATTTGGGCGAACAGTTCTCCCAATCGAGCGATGTTGGCGTCCACATCGCCCTTGCGCGGACGCAGTTGTCCCAGCGCGATGGTGATACGTTTGGACATTGGTGTAGCGGAACTTAGGCCGGCGGCAGAGGCGATCAACGGTGCATAGCGTCTCCAGAAGAATCCTGCTGTTGGTGTCAGCTCTGTTTGCGGCCTCGCACACGGCGCTGGGGCAGCGCGCGCGCATTCATACGCACGGTCTTTTTCTGGGCGTAGGCGCCACGCAGATGACCCTCGAATCCGAGGTCATGCGTCCGCCTGACGACGGCCAGCTGGGTGTGGCCGGACGTATCGGATACGGCTTCGGCGACTACCTGGCTCTTGTCGTGACTGGTGATCTCGCGCGCACAGACCTGACGCTCAACTCCGAAGAGAGCGACTTCGAAGTCGCACAAATCGCGCTCGGCGCGCGGTTACATCCGTTGCGCGCTTGGGGGAGGCTGGGGCCATACGTTGAAGGGAGCTGGTTGCGCTACGCCGCGACGACGGATCGTGTAATTGCGCCCGCGACGGCAGCGTCACGCGTCACGCTGGAAGGGACGGGAGCCGCCGCAGCCGCGGGTCTGCATTTGTTTGTGGGACGCCGCCTTTCGGTCGAGCTCTCGGCCGCCTGGTCGGACGGGAAGCTCACCAAAGCGATCGGCTCCGGGGCGGACGGGGACTTTAGTCCCGTCGACCTCCAGTCCCGCCTCTATCGCATCGGTCTCACATGGTGGCTCGGCACCTAACGAGGGCGTTAGGCATCGTTTGCGGCGTCGCCACGCTGGCATACGGCCAGAACGCGTCGGAGCCCTGGCGCATCATTGCCATGCCGCAGTCATCGATCGTGTATGCGCGCGACGGATCGGTGTTGGGTGAGATCGGCACGCAGTGGCGGTCGAGCGTGCCGTTGCGCACGCTGCCGAAATATGTGGCGCAAGCTTTCATCGCCGTGGAGGACCATCGTTTTTACGAGCATGATGGCGTCGACCTCATCGGCGTCGCCGGTGCCGTAAAGGATATCGTACGCGGTCAGCCGCGCGGCGCGAGCACGATCACGCAACAGCTGGTCGGCAACATGCATCCGACGATCATCGACCGCACCGACCGCAGTCCGATGCGCAAGCTCCGCGAACAGGCGGCGGCGCGTGAAATGGAGAAGCATTACAACAAAGAGCAGATTCTCGAGGCATACCTCAACCTGATTTCTTTCGGCCGGCGCTATTACGGGGTCGATGCCGCGTCGCGCTACTACTTCGGCAAACCCGCGGCGCGCCTAACGCTTGCCGAAGCAGCGACATTGGCGGCCATGCCGAAGGGACCGGCCTTGTATGATCCCATCCGCCATCCGGCGCGTACCAAGCAGCGGCGTGACCTGGTCCTCACGCTCATGGCCCAACAGGGCCTCATCACGGCGCAGCAAGCCGAGGCGGCGAAGCGCGAGGGTCTCAAGACGTCGCCACCGGTGATGATCGATCAGGCGCCGTACTTTCTCGACGTGGTCAAGACACAGGTCGAGCGGCAAGGGCTCCCGTTAGGCACCGCTGGTCTGAAGGTGTATACGACTCTCGACCCGGTGTTGCAGCGCTCGGCGCGGTCCGCGCTCATGAGCGTGACCGCTGAATTCGAGAAGCGACCGGGCTATCGCCATCCGACGTTGGCCAAGCACGCAGCGGGCAACGTCAACTACCTGCAAGGTGCTGTGGTCGCGATGGAGCCGTTCTCGGGCGAAGTGCGCGCGTTGATCGGCGGGCGGGACTACACGGAATCGGCATTCAACCGGGCCGTCAATGGGATGCGGCAACCGGGGTCGTCGTTCAAGCCGTTTGTGTATGCATCCGCCCTGGAACACGGGTGGGCGCCTAACGCGATCGTCGCGGACACCGCCCTTGCGATCCCGCTGCCGAATCGGACGATCTACAAGCCCAAAAACTCGGACGGCGAATTCAAGGGGCTGATGTCCCTGCGCGACGCGCTGGCATTTTCCCGGAATCCGGTTGCCGTGCAGCTCGGGCTGTCGCTCCAAATGGATACCGTCATTGCGCTGGCGCAGCGCCTGGGCATCGATTCGCCCATCGCGCCGTATCCATCGTCTGCGATCGGTGCTTCGGTCGTACAACCGTTGGATCTCGTCACGGCGTATGCGTCGTTCGCGAACCTCGGCCTCCGCGTAGATCCACGCTTCATCCTCCGCGTTGAGGATGCGTCGCAGCGCGTCGTCTGGCAGCCGCCGCCGCCAACCTGGGAACAAGTGCTGCATCCGGCCGTGGCGTTCATCGTGCGCGACATGTTGCGGGACGTGGTACAACGGGGGACCGCGATGGTCGTTAGGCAGTTCCTGCCGGACAGCATCCCCGTGGCCGGTAAGACCGGAACGACGGACAACAACACGGACGTCTGGTTCGTCGGGATGACGCCCGAGATCGTGGCGGGGGTGTGGTTAGGCTTCGACAAGCCGACGCGCATCACGGCGGCGGCGGCCGGTGGAACGCTCGCCGCACCGATCTTTGGCCGCATGCTGCAGACCGTGTACGCCGATCGCGCCGCGGCTCCGTGGCTAGCGCCAGAGGGTGTGGTGCCAGTGCTTTTCGACCGCGCGACCGGAAGCGCGGCCACACCTGCAACGCCGCTGGAATCCCTCTATACGGAGTATTTCCTCGAGGGGACGGAGCCCGAGCCGCTTCGCACCTGGCGGCGCGCACTGCGAGCGTCGTCTCAGTTCACCTTCTAGAAGACAGCAGCGCCGCTTTTCTATACTCGCGCCAACTCCTCCGGCTCGTGCGCCGGCTCTCCGACGACGGTCCCTTCCGGGATCAACGCTATTCGGAGTACCTGCGCCAACGTTTCCACCGGATGGAAGGTGAGCGCCTCGCGCACCTCCGACGGCACGTCTTCGAGATCGGCTTCGTTCTCCTTCGGAATCACTATCGTGGTAATCCCCGCGCGATGAGCGCCTAGCACCTTCTCCTTGAGCCCACCGATCGGCAGCACGCGGCCGCGCAGGGTGATCTCGCCTGTCATGGCGACGTCGCGCCGAACGGGGCGCCCGGACATCTCGGAGACGAGCGCCGTGGCGATCGCGATGCCCGCGGACGGCCCATCCTTGGGGATGGCACCCGCAGGTACGTGAATGTGCACCTCGACAGCCCCCAGGTATTGCTTGGGGATGCCTAACGTTGACGCATTGTTCGTTGCGTATGTGAGCGCCGCACGTGCCGACTCCTTCATCACGTCGCCGAGCTGCCCGGTAAGAATGAGGGCGAGCGGCGGCGTGGCGGTCTGTCCATCGTTCGGCTGCCCCACGAACCGCCGGATGGACGCCTCGACGAACATGATGTCGCCGCCTACAGGCGTGTAGAACATCCCGGTGGCGATACCGACTTCGTGCTGCTCCTTGGCCCGTTCCGGATGCACCTTGGGCCTGCCTAACAACTCGCGCACCTCGTCAGCCGAGATTTCGTTATCCTCCAGCACCTTCGTGTCGCCGGAGGCGAGCCGCCGCGCGATCTTCCGGGCCGTCCGGCCCACTTCACGCTCGAGCTGCCTAACGCCGGCTTCCCGCGTGTAGTTCGAAACGAGCCGCATCACCGCATCGTCGGTGAACGTGACGCGCTTGTCCCCCAGGCCCGATTCCTCCATCTGACGGGGGATCATGTAGCGCTTCGCAATCTCTGCCTTTTCCCGCTCGGTGTACCCGGCGAACTCCACCGTTTCCATACGGTCGAGCAACGGTTGCGGAATGTTCTGCACGTAGTTCGCCGTGGCGATGAACAACACTTCGCTCAAGTCGAAAGGCACGCCCAGATAATGATCCGTGAACGAGTCGTTCTGCGCAGGATCCAGCACCTCGAGCAGTGCCGCGCTGGGATCGCCCTGGAAAGAAACGCCCAGCTTGTCCACTTCATCGAGCAGGAAGACGGGGTTCTTACTCCCTGCCTGTTTCATCCCCTGGATGATGCGCCCCGGCATGGCGCCGACGTACGTGCGCCGGTGCCCGCGGATATCGGCTTCGTCGCGCGCACCACCTAACGAGACGCGAACGTACTCGCGCCCTAACGCGCGCGCGATCGACTTGGCGATCGACGTTTTTCCTACGCCCGGCGGACCGGCGAACAGCAGGATCGGCCCCTTCGCCATCGCCCGCGCCTTGGCTTCCTTTGCGTCGGTGATGGGGCGGTCAGCATCGTCCTTGACGCCGAGGTTTGGCGTCGCGTCTTCTTTCGGCGTTTTGACCTTGAACGCGGGGACGTCCCCGGTCACCTCGACTTCCTGGGCAAGCTGCTGCGCCCGAAGCTGCCTAACGGCCAGGAACTCCAGCACGCGGTCCTTCACGTCGCGCAGGCCGTAGTGATCTTCTTCGAGTACCGTAGACGCCTTCTGCAGGTCGAGCTGATCGTCGGAGCGCGAGTTCCACGGCAGTTCGCTCATCCACTCGAGATATGTGCGAATGACCTGCGCCTCCATCGATTCCTTGCCAGACCGCTCCAGGCGGCCAAGCTCGCGCTCGACCTCCGTGCGAGCATCCTTTGGCAGCTCGAGCTTGGCGAAACGCTCACGGAGATCGGTGAGCTCTTTCGCCTGATCGTCGTCGCCCAGCTCCTTTTGGATTGCCTTGAGCTGTTCGCGCAAGAACATCTCACGCTGACGCTCGCCTAACTCCTCCTGCACCTGCGATTTGATCTCTTCCTGCGCCTCGAGCATGCCGATTTGGCGTTCCACATGCACCAATACTCGGCGCAAACGCTCTTCAACGCTCAGCGTTTCGAGAAGGCCCTGCTTCTCGGGGACAGAAAGCTCGAGATAACTCGCCACGAGGTCGGCGAAGCGCGCAGGCTCTTCAGCCGAGTCGAGTACCTGCTTAACGACTTCCTCCGGCAGGCCGCGCTTTTCTCCCAAATCCGACGCACGCTCGCGAACTTCGCGATGCAAGGCTTCGAACGCGGCGTCAGTTTCGTCGATCGGGTTCATCTCATCAGATGGAACCACAACCGCCGACATCGAGCCCTCATTTGTCGTGTACTGCAGCGCCGTCGCGCGCTGCTCGCCCTGAAGCAGCAGCTGCACTGCTCCTAAGCCTCTCTGCACCTGACCAATCCTCGCGATGACGCCCATCGAGTAGAGGATGTCGGCAGATGGCTCTTCTGAGTTTTCACGCTGCGCGACGGCGAAGACGAGTCGGTCGTTCTTCAGCGCCGTTTCAATCGCCCGCAACGTCCCAGGTCGCCCTGCCGCAATTGGCGTGGTCTGACCGGGGAAGATGACGGTTCCGCGTAAAGGCAGAACCGGAAGCGTCTGACGTTGTGCCATGATTCACCTTGGAAACGCAATGACCATGCTCAGTAAACCATGGTCGTCGCGTGAGTGGCGACCTCGAGGTCCTCTGTTTCTGTTACA
>DATFBW010000173.1:0-4163 GCA_035253645.1 Gemmatimonadaceae bacterium
AGACGCTGTCTTCGGGGCGACCATTATCTCTTTAAAGGCGACCATAAACCGCTCCATCTCCTGCGGTGTCCCGATCGACACGCGGAGATGCTCGTTCATCGGCGGGAATGGGCGGCCGACGATCACCTGCTTCTTGCGGAACTCCTCGATCACAGGAACAACCGGCTTCTTGAGATGCACCATGAAGAAGTTGGTCTGCGACGGGATGCTCACGAAGCCTAACGACTTCAGCTCGGCGACCGTCTTCTCGCGGAGCTGAATCGCCTCACGCTTGACCTTCTCCATCGACTCCACGTCCTTGAGCGCGGCGACACCGCCGTGTTTTACGATCGCGCTGATGCTTCCCGTGCTGAACGGACGCATCTCCTGTATGAGGTCACGCGGCGCGACGGCGTAGCCGAGTCGCATGCCGGCCAGTCCGTTGATCTTGGAGAATGTGCGCGCGATGATGACTTTGCGGCCTTCGGCGACGTACGGCACCGACGTGGCGTATGCAGGGTCTTCGACGTAGTGGTGATACGCTTCGTCGATCAGGACCGGCACATCTTCGGGGATGTTGTCGAGGATACGCTTGATCTGATCCTTCGTTAGGATGTTCCCCGTAGGATTGTTCGGTGAGCAGAGATACAAAAAGCCGAGCCGGTTATAGTTCTGGCGCGTGGCCCGAATCAGTCCATCGACGTCCTGGTTGTAATCCGCTAGCAGCGGGACTTTGATGGGGTCAGCCTTGATGTTGGTCGCCGCCGAGTACACAGAGTTGTACGTCGGGTCGGAGCCGACGACTTTCTTTTCGTCGCGCAGATATGTTTGCGCCACGACTTGCAGGATTTCGCCGGAGCCGGCGCCTAACAACACATTCTCCGGCTTCAGGTTATGGTGTTTGGCGATGGCCTCGGTAATACCGCCGTCGGGATACCCATACCGATTGGAGTATTTCCACGCGTTCGTCATCGCCTTCATGACGGCTTCGCTCGGGCCATAAGGGTTCTCGTTGTTGCCGAGCTTGGCCATCGCGTCGTAATCGTTTTCTGTGCGCTGCTGGCGGGGCGCTGCGTTCTGCGTGACCTGCGCCCACAGTGCACTGTCGGGCTTGAGCGTGAGAGCACCGATTGCAGTGCTGACCCCACCAACGAAACCTCGGCGAGTTACGACGCGCTTGTTGATCATGTGATCTCCGAAGAGTCTTTAGTCGTTAGCTCTTAGCTCTTAGTAACTGCTAAGACTAAGAGCTAAGAGCTATGAGCTATGTGCTTACGTCCATTTTAGATCGTGCTTCGAGATGGGCAACGAACGGATACGCTTCCCTGTCGCAGCATAGATCGCTGAACATAACGCGGGCACAACTGGCGGCAGCGCCGGTTCGCCGATGCCCGTCGGCGACACGTCGCTGATCTTCCAGTGCACTTCGATAGGCGGTGCCTGACGCATGCGCAATAGGCGGAAGTTGCCGAAGTTGGTCTGCCGCGTTTGCCCTGCCTCGATGGTGATTTCCTGGGACAGGGCTTCGGCGATACCATCCAGGACAGCCCCCTGCACCTGATTCTCCGCGTTGCTTGGATTGATGATCTGACTGCCGACGTCTCCAGCAACCCACACCTTATCGACCTTGAGTTGACCCGCGCGACTCACTGTCGCTTGCACGACTTCGGCGAAGTAGCCGCGGTGGCTGAAATGAAACGCGATGCCCATCCCGGTTCCTTTGGGTAGCTGTGTCTTCCCCCAACCGGACTTCTCCACCACCAACTCGACGACAGCGCGCATGCGCGGACCGTCGAACAGGATCGGCTGCCCTTGTCCGGGCTGTGGATTCGGCGGCGGCGGATCCACAATCGGTGCATTCGATAGCAGCTCGATGCGGAACTGCGCAGGATCCTTACCCGCTGCGAGCGCCAGCTCGTCGATGAACGTTTGCGTCGCGAAGGCGATCCCGTTGCTGCCCGGCGCACGCAGCGCCCCGGTGGGAACGCCTAACGGCATGACAGAGGCTTGCAGTGCGAAGTTGGGAATGAAGCGAGCTGGGAACTCTCCGGCACCGATTCCTGCGCTCGACGCAAAGCGCTCGCCCTCGCCGAACGAAACAAAGTGGTTACGCCAGGCGACCAGCTTGCCTGACGAGTCCACTGCTCCGGTGAGATAATGCCACCCGGCAGGACGGTAGAAGTCGTGCTGGATGTCGTCTTCACGCATCCAGAGGAGCTTCACGGGCACGCCCATCTCTTTTGCGATCCAGGCCCCTTCGACCATGTAGTCGTTGTAGAGCCGGCGACCGAACCCGCCACCCATTCTCGTGAGGTGGATCGTGATATCCTTTTCCTGCATGCCTAACGTGCGAGCGACCAGCTGCCGCCCTGCCGCCGGTGTCTGCGACGGTACCCAGATCTCGAGCTTCCCGTCTTTATAGTGCGCCGTGCAGTTTTGCGGCTCGAGCGGGGAATGCGAGATGAACGGATAGTAGTAGGCCGCGCTCACGACTTTGCCGCTATTGAGCGCCGCGTCTACGTCGCCGTCGCGGCGGAGCGTGCGCTGCGGCGCCTGCTTCGACAGGGCCAGCGATTGCGCCTCAAAGCTGGTGCTGCTCTGTTGTGCGGTAGGATGGTCGGCCCACGTTACCTTCAGCTTTTTGCGCGCGCTGATGGCGGCCCACCAGTTGTCCGCGACGATGGCAACGCCGCCTAACAATCCGAACAGGTCATTGCCCCCTTCGACGACGAACGCGCGCCGCACGCCCGGCTCTTTCTGGATCTCTTCGAGGTTGGCGCTCGCGACCTTCGCGGCAAAAACCGGCGACTTGACGAACGTGGCATAGAGCATCCCCGGCAGCGTGACGTCAATACCGAAGAGCGGCTTCCCCGTGACGATCGAATTGTTGTCGACGCCGGGTATCCGTTGACCGATGATCTTGAATTCTTTTGGATCTTTGAGCTTGACCTGATCGAGCGCCGGAGCCGTGAGCGTCGCGGCCTTTGTCGTCAACTCGCCGTACGTCAGCTTTCGCCCGCTGCCGGTATGCGTGACCGTACCTAACGCGGTTGTGCACTCGCTTTCCGGAACGCTCCAGGTTTGCGCCGCTGCGGTGACCAGCATCATGCGCGCGGCCGCACCCACGCGACGCATCGGCAGCCAGTTGTTAGGCGTCGCCGTACTGCCGCCGGCCGTTTGTCCCTGATATTTGTCCGTGTCGAGGCCCGCCTGCTGCACGCGGACGATTTTCCAATCGACGTCGAGCTCCTCCGCGATCAACATCGGAAGCATCGTCTTTACGCCTTGACCGATTTCCGGGTTCTTCGCGATGATCGTCACGGAGCCGTCCGGCGCGATCTTGATGAACGCGTTAGGCTCGAAGTCCGTCGCCTCTGGTGCCCACGTCTCGGCGGCGTTGAGTGGCTCCAGATAGGTCGCCAGCAAGATGCCGCCGCCCGCCACAGCGCTCACGCCAAGAAATTGACGGCGATTGACCCGTACGTTGGTATCCATGAGGCCTCCTTAAGACCGCAGGCCGAGCGGGGTATCCGATCGACCTGGTGGAGGTGGTGGCGGCGAGCTGTCTGCCGCAGGCAGACTGGCGGCGCGATGAATCGCTTGTCGGATCCTGATGTATGTGGCGCAACGGCAAATATTCCGATCCATCGCGGTATCGATCTCCGCGTCGCTGGGCTTCGGGTTCCTGGCCAATAAAGCGGCGGCCGTCATGATCTGCCCGGCCTGGCAGTAACCGCATTGCGGGACGTCCAACTCTTGCCACGCGCGCTGCACGGGGTGCGTCCCGTTAGGCGATAGACCTTCGATCGTGGTGATGTCCGCACCCTGCGCCTCGGATGCGGCGACCTGGCAGCTACGCGTCGCGACGCCCCGCAGGTGCACGGTGCAGGCGCCGCACTGGGACACACCGCAGCCGTATTTCGTGCCCTTGAGGTCCAGGACATCGCGCAGGACCCACAAAAGCGGCATGTCCGGAGCGACATCGACCGTTGTGGCTTTCCCGTTCACTTTGAAGGAGACCTTCATAGGCGCTACCGCTCCGTTGGATCGGTGAGGGTTCTATTTCTTGACGTACTTCTTTAACGCACGCGGGCCGACTTCCGCTCCGTAAATGTTCCCCTTCGCATCCACTGCCACACCTTCAGCGGCACTTGTACTCGGCGGATT
The DNA here is from genome assembly GCA_035253645.1 of Gemmatimonadaceae bacterium. Classification (GTDB taxonomy): domain Bacteria; phylum Gemmatimonadota; class Gemmatimonadetes; order Gemmatimonadales; family Gemmatimonadaceae; genus DASYRX01. The sequence continues at coordinate 4,147 of DATFBW010000173.1, forward strand.
CGTCGCGGGGTCCGGGA
>DATFBW010000174.1:0-30289 GCA_035253645.1 Gemmatimonadaceae bacterium
GCGAGCTCCCTGTGGCTCTCCACAACCTGTATCGCGCCATCCCGATCACCGGATGCAGCGAGAGCTTCGGCCAGGGCAAACGCAGTCCGCGCGCTGTGCGGTGCCTCCTCATACAGACGACGCCAGAGGCGCGCCGCCTCATCCGGTGACGACTTCGCGATGGCGCGGGCGGCGTGCTCGAGCGCGCGGTGAAACCCGTCGCGCCGGCGTGACCGCTCACGTTCGCTCCAGCGCTCGAACTCCGGAGCGTCATCCAGGTTGATCCCTGCGAGAAAGGCGCCGCTGTACAGTCGCGTCGCAGCCCCCCAGTCCTCCGCCGCAACTGCGCGATCGAAGTCCGCCACGTCACACTGAATGCACGACTGATCGAGCGCGAGCGCGGTGCTCGTACGGTGAATCGGATCCGTACCTAACGAGCGCTTGAGGCCGTGCAGGGCCTGTTCCAGTGAGTGCCTGGCCCGCTGCTCGTCGCGTTCGCCCCACAGGAGGGCGGCAACAGACTCGCGCGAGATTCCTTTAGGCGACGCGGCCAGAATAGCCAACAACAGCATGCGCATCCGTTGGGCGGCTCCACCGGCCAGCGGTACGCCATCCCGATCGAGCCGCAAGGTGCCTAACGTGGTGAGCTGCAGCAACTCTACCCCCGTGCTCCCAACCTCTCGAATGTTTCGTTGCCGATGCGGTACTGTCGCCAATCCTTGTAATCGAAATGCCACCACTCCGCGTCGTACACACGAAAGCCTTCGTTCTCCATCGCTTCGCGGAGCAATTCACGCAAGGCGCGCTGGCGAGAAGTGCCACCTGGATACATCGGATACGACCTGTCCGACATCTCGTCGTACCCGCCGGGCATTATCACAGGCTTCCCAGTGGCGAGCTCGTACAGCGTGAGATCGACGGCACAACCACGGTTATGACGCGAGCCTTGCGATGGATCGGCCACGAATATGCGGCTGGCTACGGGCGTTGCCTCCCAGAAGATCTTGGTGACGTACCACGGCCGATATCCATCGTGCACGAGTAAACCGTATCCTTTTGCAGCGAGCGCGCGGTGTGCGCGCACCAGCGCCTCTGCCGCTGGCCGCTGCAGGAACGCGCGGGCCTGTGAATAGACAGGCACGCTCAGGAAGTTGTCGCGCGTCGCGTAGCGGATGTCGAGCTTGAGGCTCGGATCCAGCGATACCAGCTCCACCAGATCGCTCGGCCGGAAATTACCCGATTCGTTAGGTGGCGTGGCGGCAAGTGCTTCACGCCGCAGCGCAGCGATCGGCTTCAGTGGTTTGATACGAAAAACGGCGGCATCTTCACCCGGGATTCGACGACGCGGAAAGACGACTTCGGCGGCGGTAACTCGCGTCGCTCTGCCGCTACCATCGCGTGTGAAGATGAGGCGCTCTCCGATGTACAGGCCGTGCCGGGGAAATGCATAGACGTCCTGGCTGACTTGCGTGAGCGGGTAGTCGAAGAACCACTCGATGAGAGCCCGTAGCTGCCCGGCTTGTTCGTAGATGTACAGCGTATTGTAGTCCCAGCCATATTCGCCGATCAGCCCGCGATGACTCTGCGATGGCTCGTTAGGGATCGCCCCGACCGCGGCTGTCGAAACGCGCGGGTACGCTGATTCGCCCAGAACAACTGCATCGTCGCGCACAATGACGCGCTGGCCAAAATCGAGCGCGTCATCGACGACGAGCGTATCACCCGCGAGCAAACGCAGTCGTGAATAGGCCGAGCCGCCGTCGGAGTGCAGGTTGAGAGCCGAGTCATAGCGGGCGATTGTGATCGACCGCGCGCCGGCGCGGTAATGGCCGGCCGCACGCTTGGCCAGCGCCAGCGATATGGGATGCGTGACCTGTGGCTCTGGTGGAGGACGACCGGCACGTTGCGCACGGATGGCGGCCAATGCCGTCAAGGCTATCCTGCTCGCCACGATGTTTGCGCCGTCCTTTGCCGCAGCGACGATCACGCCGAGTTGCGCGCTGGGCATGACGACGAGCTCCGTGGCGAATCCGTAGATCGCTCCGCCGTGCCTAACGACACGTTCTCCATCGCTCTCGCCGATGGCGAAGCCCAGCCCGAACCCTGACTTGGCTCCCGGCGCGGTGTACTGCGGCGTCCACATCGTGTCCAGAGTCGCGCGCTGCACGACCCCTTCCCCGCCGCGCAGCAACGCGCGAACGAAATGCGTCAACTCCAACACCGACGAGTACATGCTCCCCGCAGGGGCCATCCCGAGCTCGAACGTCGGCGCGTCGAATGTGCGTCCATGCAGGGTCCACATCTGCGCGCTGCTCACCCTCTGCCGCACCGCGACGCTCGGCTCGAAGGCGCTAGTGCGCATTCCCAGCGGCTCCAGCACTGCCCGCTTCACGTAACGCGCGAATGGTTCCCGGCGCAGACGCTCGAGTACCGCACCGACGACGGCGATGCCGGCATTGGAGTATTTCGTCGTGGATTCCGGCGGAAAGACCAGGGCCGTGCGATTCAGGCTCAAGATCGTCGCGCCTAACGGCGTGCCGCTGGCATCGAAGTAATTGCCGCGCGGCGGCTCACGCACCAAACCTGCGCGGTGCGACATCAACTGCCGTAGCGTGATTGGCTTCGCGAACGGGTTCCGCGGCCGGAAGTCCGGCAGGTACCGCCTGATATCGGTATCCAGCGCCAACTCGCCCCGTTCTACGAGCTGCATGACCGCGAGATCCGTGAAAAGCTTCGACACAGAACCGACGCGGTATATCGTTTCCGCTGTTGCGGGAGCTCCTTTCGTTGAATCCGCCCAGCCGAAGCCCCGCGCCCAGATCACGCGCTGGCTATCGACGAGCGCAATGGACAGAGCTGGAATGTCCTTGTCACGTCTTTCTCGGGCGATCATCGCTTCGAGCAGCCGGACGACGGCGCCATAGCGCGGCTCCGCGTCAATCGTGGGCTGCGCAGCGAGCGCGCGGCCAAGAAACAGCAGCCCGATACCTAACGAGCGCCCGATTACTTCTTTCGGCGCCATATCAAATAGGCTGGGAGACCAAGCGCAACGACCAGCAGTCCCAGCGCGACATCACGCGGCCGTGTTGCAATTGTGTTTCCCACGATCGCGAGGGCGGCCAATGTGAAAACGATAGGAGTCACCGGATAGCCCGGCACGCGGAACGGACGTGGCGCGTCCGGACGCTTGTGTCGCAGGATGATCACCGCGATCGCGCCCAAGCCGTAGAAGATCCAGCCGATGAAGACGACGTACGTGAGCAGCTGCTCGAACGTTCCGGTCGCGGCAAGTACCATTGCCCACAGCGTACCGACGACGATTGCGAATGCCGGCGTCCCGAAACGTGGATGCACCTCGGCGAGTTTGCGGAAGAAAAGACCGTCACGCGCCATGGTGTAGAACACGCGCGGCGCAGTAATGACGATGGATAGCGCGGCACTGAACATCGAGATCATGATGGCGCCAGCGACCAGGCGCCCGGCGGTCGGACCGACCACAGTGGTGACCGCTTCCGCGGCGACGCGCTCCGATGCTGCCACGCGAGCCCCACCTAACGCGGCGACATAGGCCACGTTCGCCAGCACATACAGTCCGATGAGAATGAGCGTTCCCAGGACGAGCGCGCGCGGGAAGGAGCGCTGCGGATCCAGGGCCTCGCCGGCGGCGAATGTCGTGTATTGCCAGCCTTCGTACGCCCACAACACGGAGATCATGGCCAGTCCGACGCCGGCCATGAATGACGGACTGTCCGCGGCGGGTGCCGCCGGCGGGCCGCCGCTGCCTAACGCGAAAAGGAGACCGCTCATGACGAGTATCGCGCTCACCTTGATCGCCGTTGCCGCGTTCTGCAGCGTGGCGCTCTTGCGCGTGCTGAGCACGTTCACCACGCCGAGGACGGCAATCATCGCGACAGAGAACAGCTTCTGAGCGACAGGACCTAACGTGACGAATTCGCCGAAGTAGCGCGCAGCCGCGGCGGCGAGCGTCGCAACGCTCCCGGTGGCCAGCACCAGCAGCAGCGTCCAGCCATATAGAAACGCCAACCAAGGGCCGAACGCATCGCGCAAGTACGAGTACAGCCCCCCGGAACCGGCATCCATCGCGCCGAGCTCTCCGTACGTCAACGCGCCAAGCAACGACAGGATGCCGCCAACTACCCAGATCCCGAGCGCGAGCCCCATCGAACCGCCGCTGGATCGCAAGACGACAGCCGGCACGATGAAAATCCCGGACCCGATGACGAGCCCAATCGTCAAAAGCGTGAGATCGAGCGTGCCTAACGTGCGCCGCAAGCCGTCGGTCATAGAGTCGTCGAGGGGTTGATCCCACTGAAGTCCGCGGCGGTGACGTTACGCCCCGTGACCCGTGAACGCGAGCGGCTAGTGGACCTGCGTCCGGCGTAGCGCGAGCAGGTCAGCCTGTGTATCGACATCTCGGGGAGCATCGCGATCGAGGGCGAGCAGGCATACGCGCTCGGGATCCCGATCGACGACTGCGCGGGCGCCCTGATCACCACGCACACGAAGCAACTCCGGAAAAACGCTGGCATCGAACAACACGGGGTGGCCCCGCTCCTCGCGATACAGCGGGGCGACGATACACGACCTGCTGCGCTGCCACTCGTGAATGAGGGATTCCACGACGGAGGGTTCGATCAACGGCTGATCGCCCAACGCAATCAGGACCGCTTCTGTCGCCGGATTGAGCGCTTGCAAGGCTGTGTGCAAGCTCGTGCTCATTCCGGTCGCCGGGTCTTCATTCACAACCACGCGAGCGCGCGTGGATGCCAGTGCCTTTATGTACGGCGTCTTGGGCCGCCGCACCACTACCACAATATCGGCGACATCCGGCGTGCTGAGCGCTTCAACGACGTGCCTGACGAGAGGCTTGCGCTGATATGTCGCGAGCACTTTCGGCGATCCAAAGCGTTTAGCCAAACCCGCGGCCAGAACTATCGCGCTGATCATACCTATTGATCGTCCTCAGCGGCGCGCTGTTGGAGTCGCATCAAACCCGTGTGCAGGACCGTCAGTGGAAGTCGCACGCACTGCACTCTGGCACGAGGGATATCTGCCTTGAGGGAGGCCAACAGGTCGTCCACGGTGAGTGTTCCGATGTCTTCCAGCGGGGCGTCGCGTATCAGCTCTGTGAGAATCGAGGCTGCTGCGACGCAAATCGCACAAGCATTGGCGGAGAAGCGAGCCTCACGGACGATATCACCTTCGATGCGCAGCTCGAGCTTCACGCGGTCGCCGCATAACGGGTTGACGCCCTCTTGCGACATGGTCGGAGCGACGAGCGTTCCGCGGTTTCGCGGACGACGGAAGTGCTCGAGCACGACTGGACCGTAAGGGCTGCTCACTCTTCGAGCACCTCACCGCGCCTTGCTCCGCTGCGGTAGGGGGGAAAGCGGAACTGCATGTCCCTGGTGAGCAAGCCGCCATGTCCGAGAGCGGCCAGCGTGTTGTTCGTTAGGCGCTCTCCAGCCAGGATCCGCGGGAGGAGCAAGTCAAAGACGGACGCCTGCGAAAACAGTCCGCATGATGGCAGCCCGATCACCGTCCGCTCCGAACTAGTTTGTGTAGCTGGGAGGTACGCGAGCCAGAGCAGACTGCCAGGGTGCGCCGGCATACCTTGACGTTCGAGGTTGGCGCCCAAGTCCGCTAGCGCTGCGTAGGCCGGATCCAGCGGATCCATGGGCCGGGCGCCGGCGACGATCACCAGCTGAGCGCCGAGGGTCGATACGTCCCGGACGGCCGCCGCCAGGCGTTCGTGGTCGGGGAGCGCATGACGCGCGGGGAGGAGCGTCGATCCGAACCACGCTACCTTTTCGGCCAGGACAGCATGGGCGCGGGCTATCGCGCGCTCACCTAACGACTCCACAATGATGGCGGCGGCTCGCGTTGGGACGAAGCGCCGGATATGCACGGCGCCGCCCTGTGCGCGCGCGAGCTGCTCGGCACGCGTCACCGTTGCATCCGCTACCGCGAAGGGGACGATCTTCGCGCGCGCGACTGTTTCGCGCTCGGCGACCACCTGGCCGTCGAAAAGCGTATACAGCGCGATGCCGTCGAGCGCATTGATCTGTTGCAGGCAATCGGTATCGATCGCTACGACTCCGCGCGTAGCCGACATCAGCGGCCAATGCCCTGCCGTCATGCCGCCTACAGTCACATTGCGGCCCGCCACGGCCGCGGAGACGCGTCTCCCGGCTTCGGTCTCGTGCACGTCGCCCGGTTCCAGGATGATCGCGTGCAGCTCGCTCCAGTCGGCGAGCGCTATGCCCTGGCGCGCGTCGTTCGTTAGGTACGCCCCTTTGTGGGCAACGACAGCTCCCGCCGCGTCACGCACATCCTGCGCGAGAACGAGGGCGGCATCGGACGGCAGCGACTCGAGCGCCGCTCGCGTTAGGCGGTATGGCCTCACGCGCCGGGGGCGTCATCCCGTCGGCGGTCGCGCATCGCACCGCCGGGACGTCTGCGGATGACAGCCAGCGCTTCCGCCAGAACGCTCAACGCGATCTCCGAGGCGCTCCGCGCACCGATGTCCAACCCAACGGGGACGCGAACCCGCGCCAGCTGCTCGGCGGGAACACCCTCTTCGGAAAGGAACTCGAGCATGGCTTTCCCACGGCGCGCGCTTCCCAATAGTCCGACATACGCTGCCTCGCTCGCCAGCACTGCGCGCAGCACCGGGAGGTCGTACTTGTAGTCATGCGACAGGAGCACGACGAGCGACGTCGCGCCTAACGACAATTGCTCGGCCAGCTCGGACGGCATGCCGACGCGGATTTCATCCGCATCCGGGAACCTTTCGCGAGTGGCAAAACGCTCGCGACCATCGATGACGCACGTCCTGAGACCAATCGTGTGTGCAAGTTCCACGAGCGGCATTGCCACGTGCGTCGCCCCGAAAACGGTCAGGGTGATCGGCGGCGCGTGGAATTCGAAATAGAGCCGGTGATCGCTCCCGTCGGCCTGCACCGTGTGCGTACCCGACTCACCGCGGGCAAGAACATCGTGCGCGAGACGCACCGCGACGCGATCGAGCGCGGCGGTGCCGAGTGTGCCGCTCGCATGCGCGCCCCGGTCGGTGACCACGAGCCGCTCGCGCCTGTGGGTACCTTCGAGAGGAACGACGATCACTGCGCGATCTCCCTGGTCGAGCGCCGTTTGTACGCTGCGGAGCGCACGCGCGATCGGATCGTCGGACGCTCCGGCGACGAATGGCTCGATGAGAACATCGACAGAGCCGCCGCATGTCATGCCAAGCGCCCACGCGTCCTCGTCACCTAGCGACATGCTCAACACGGCCGGGCGATTCTGCGCGATCACGTCCGCCGCTTCTTCGATCACGCGCGCGTCGACACATCCGCCGATCGTGACTGAGCCCAGGATGCGACCGGATTCGTCGACCCACATCTTGGCGCCAGCCTGTTTCGGCGTGGTGCCTTGCGTGGCGATCAACGTCGCGACAGCAGCGCGCCCTGTTTCTGGGAGATCGATGCGATCAGCCATCTTCCATCAGTTCCTTCGTGCGGTATCCGTAGAACGTGCGACCGATGGGCAGCTGCGTGTAACTGCCGTGTAACGGTAGCTGCAACCGAATGTAACGGTCGGAGCATTCGTTACAATTCGCGCGCCCTCTGTAACCGTCACCGGATCTCCAATGCGCACTCGCACGCCGTTATCCGACACGCTTAGAGGTTTCCTGGCGATCGTCCTGATCGCCGCGTCGAGCTTTCCCCAGCTCGCTGGGGCACAGCAGCCCACGTCCCGCCCGTGGTATGAACGGATCTCCCTGCGGGGTTACACGCAGATCCGCTACAACCGGCTGCTGGAAACGAACCCCGATCTGGCCTGCTCGCAATGTGACCGCTCGATCGGCAGAAATGGCGGGATCTCTCTGCGGCGGGCACGCCTAACGATTAGTGGCGACCTCGGTGATCGAGCGGCGTTCGTGATCCAGCCCGACATGGCGTCGGATGCAGCGGGTGCCACATTGTACCTGCAGTTGCGTGATCTTTACGTCGACGTCTTCCTCGACAGCGATAAGGCGTCGCGGTTGCGGATCGGTCAGACCAAAGTCCCGTACGGCTTCGAGAGCGTGCAATCGAGCAGCAACCGCGCGCCACTCGACCGTGGCGATGCAATCAACAGCGGCGTCCCTAACGAGCGTGACATCGGCGCTTTCCTCATGTGGACCCCGCGCGGTGCACGATCCACTTTTCGCATGCTGACCGACAGCGGGTACAAAGGATCCGGCGACTACGGCGTGCTCGCCGTCGGTGTGTACAATGGACAAAGCTCGAATCGTCCCGAGGCCAACAATTCCATGCATGGGGTCGCGCGCCTGGCGTATCCCTGGGCGATGCCTAACGGGCAGATCCTGGAAATTGGGGCGTCAGGTTACACGGGCAACTTCGTGGTGACGACGCGTTCCACCGGCGTCACGGGTCCGTCCGAGTTCGACGACCGGCGTGTGGCTGCGCATGTTCTCTGGTATCCCAGGCCGATCGGTTTTGGGGCTGAGTGGACCACGGGCGAGGGTCCGGAATTCAATCCCGCGGCAAATCGCATTGAATTACAGGATCTCGCGGGTGGGTACGCTCTCCTGATCGCACGGGTGCGCGGTCCCGGTGCACAGGCGTTCTATCCGTTCGTGCGCTGGCAGCACTACGACGGCGGGAAGAAGCACGAGCAGGATGCGCGAAGTTACGAAGTGGATGAGTTGGAGATCGGTGCGGAGTGGTCGCCGGTACGTGCGCTGGAGTTCACTGCGCAGTACACCATTTCCGAGCGCCGCTACGAGGACGCCGCCACGATCGGCAACCGCCAGGAAGGTCGTCTGCTGCGTTTGCAGCTCCAGGTCAATTACTAGTTAGGCGAGGTACACACAGTCGGGCCTGCCACCGCGCGCCGTAAAAGTCACCGCAGGGACCGCGTGGGCGACGTTGGTGTACGCGTGCCGACGCCGTGCGCCTAGAGCCACGGCCAGATGGCCTGGCTTAAATCCATGACACTGAAGTCTCGAGTCTTGCGCGCCACGCCACTCGTGGCGCTGTTTTCAATTTTCGGTTGTGGTAGTGACGGTCCGACGGCTGTCAACCGCGACGTTAGGCTATATCGGCTGGCGACAGTAAATGGAGTTCCGCTTCCATACAGAACGCCGCCGAGCTTAAGCGGTCCGATCACGATTGAATCAGGCACGCTTCTCCTGAGACCGGATGCTACGTTCGTTTTGACGGCAGGGGGGAGCATACTCGTGTCCTCGTGGTTGGAGGGCACGTACCGTGAACAGAGCGATGTCCTGCGGCTCGCGCCCCGTCTTGCCGATACGACAGGCCTTGAGCTTCGCGGACTTATAGCGGGGGATTCCGTCGTCTTCGACAGCGTCGCGTCGATGCCATTGCGGTGGGTTTATCGCCGTGACGCGCTGCAGTCTGTTCCAATTATGTCCGGTCTGTTCACGTTGGACGCGATTAACGGTCATCGCGCACCGCTCAAATTCTATGAGGACGTGATTGGCAGCCATCGAGTCATCGGTTTTGCCAGATACGATTCGCTCTGGTTCACCGACGGGATTTTCTTTCTTCGAAAGCGGTCGGAGCGCCTTGTGCGCTATCTGGACACGGGCGATTCGCTTTATTCCGAGACTTCGTGGTCGACGCACGGCACGTACGAGGGGTCGTCAAGCCACCTGATTCTGCGCCATAACTTTCTACCAGAAGGTCTGCCCCTTCGAGATTCGCTCGCCGTGTCCGGCCCCTCTTTGATCCGAGTTTCGCAGCGCATTACCGGACCCCTGCGAGAGGAGTACATGAGGCGCCGTTAGGCGCAGGGGGCCTTGACGGAGCCAGCTCTGCTCCCGCTCCTCTCCCTCTAGCTGCCAGCGCGGTGTCCCAAACGCTTGCATAAATCCTGGACTGCTAGCGGTTCGCGGCTGTGGTCGATAGCGTAGGTCATGTCGATCGTCATCAACGAATCGTTCAGCGTTAACGCGCCGATCGATCGCGTCTGGCACTTTCTCTCGACGCCGCAAGAAGTCGTGCAATGCATCCCCGGCGCCGAGCTCACCGAGGTGTTAGGCGAGCGGCACTACGCGGGACGCGTGAAGGTGAAAGTAGGGCCCGTCACTGCGGCCTACGCCGGCAAAGCGACGCTCGCGGAGGTAGACGACGCCGCGCGCCGGATGACCCTTCTGGGCGAGGGGCGCGAAACGGGAGGATCGGGTTCCGCCAAATTGACGATGCACGGGAGCGTGGCACCTAACGCAAACGGCGGCAGCGACGTACGTGTCGATGCGACGATCGACATCGCCGGCAAGGTGATGCAGTTCGGCCGCGGGCTCGTTGAATCGGTGTCGGCGCAGCTCTTCAAGCAGTTTGTCGAACAGGCGCGGAAGCAGCTCGAAACGACGCGTTCCGAAGCGGAGCAACGAACGGGGAACGAGGAGCAAGCTCCTTCGGCCTCCCCTGACGCGGCGACAGCCACACCTCGTGAGCGTGAGCTCCGCGTGCTACCGCTGCTGTGGCGCGCCCTGATCGATCGGCTGCGGCGAATTTTCGTTAGGCGGCGCTAGCGTCCCCCCTTGAAGCGCCTTATCAATGGGCGCCGGAGCCCGCGTCATTTGCTGTCACGACCGCGAACGACCTGGGTTCGCATCCAAACTATTGGCGCCGTGTCGCCGTCCAACGGTTCATGATGATCGCCCTCCTCGCGCTGTCGATCGCCACTGCACCCCCGTCCGAACAGCGGGCGGTAGATGTTACGGGCTATCAACTGTTCTGGGCGGTGCACCGCCACCTCGCCGCCGATCGCGAGGCGCCCGCTGAGTTGCTGGATAGCCTGTTTGCAACTCCAGGCTATCGCGCTCTTCAAGAGCGCGAACGGCGACGAGGGCGCATCACCCTGGCAATGCGTCTCGCCTTTCTTCCGCGACTCGTCGCGCAGCGTGAGTCGTTGGAAGCCGCGGACTCATGGGTGAAGACCGTAGTGCCGCATTTGCGACATGCTGCGGACAACAAGGCGAAGCTGGATGCTTTCGTGCAATCGTTTACAAGTTCCACCACACTTCGCGCTGCGGATTCGATAGCGCGACGTTTCCTCCCGCCATCCGTGCGACCAGCGGATGGACATCCACCAATCAGCATCATCCTTTTCGCGCGTGACGGACGGGGATACCCACACCTGATCGTCGCCGACGCTGCGCGGCTCGCGGCACTGGGCGACCATACGCGATTTTTCGCGCACGAATTTCATCACTACTATCGCCACACGCTTTCGCGCGAGAGCCCCTCGATCCCGCCCGGGGCTTCCGCGTTGCGCGCCGTTCTCACCAACATCGAGTTCGAAGGAATTGCCGATCGTCTCGACAAAAGCGCGGTCACGGAGCTCTCAGAGGCGGCCTTCCGGGAGACGTACACGGACTCGGCCGAACGCGCGTACCTCGCACGCTACCGGCACGAGTTTGCGCGTGGCCCGGCCTGGATCGCGCTTCTCGACTCCGCCCTCGCGGGAATGCCTAACGACTCAGCAAGCTACGTCCGGGTGGCGTCGATGCTGGGTAGTCGGTTACCGGACGGCGGGCGTGTGCTTGGAGCCTACATGTCGGCGACAATTACAAAGGCGTTCGGACAGGATGCGCTCGCCGACGTCGCCGGTGACCCCAAGAGATTTTTCGCTCTCTACTCGCGTGCGGCAGCTGCATGCGGTGCCACATGTGGACTATTGTCCCCGCGAAGTCTCGCGGTAATCGAGTCGTTGTATCCGAACCCAGGATAGAAACCGACGCCACCCGTCGTTAGGTCCCGCCGCGCCGGAGCACCTTCCCCGGGCGCGCCGTCGTCATCGCCCCATCCTGGACCACAGCAACGCCATTGACCAGCACATGTTGAATGCCCACGGGATATTCGTGGGGCTTCTCAAACGTCCCCTTATCGGCAACGCGTGCGGCATCGAACACGACGACATCGGCCACCGCTCCGTTCTGCAACCGCCCGCGTGATTTGAGGCCGAGCCGGTCGGCTGGCATGGACGTCATCTTCTTGATCGCTTCCTCGAGCCCGAGGACTTTCTTTTCGCGCACATAGACGCCGAGGACGCGTGGAAAGGTGCCGTACGCACGGGGGTGCGGGACGCCCTCGCCGGGCCGCGTTAGGCGGCCATCCGAAGCGATCATGGTCATGGGATGTTTCATGATGCGCTGCACATCCCCTTCGTCGATGACGTGATAGACCATCGATGCGCCCCCCTTGAGCTCCGCTTCGATCACCAACGCCGCAGCCTTCGCCGCGGATGGCTCGATCCCTCGCTTCACTGCCCAGTCGTAGAGCGTCTTCCCCTCGAGCGTCGAGTCCCACGAAACGCGGCCGAATTGCACGCGGCGGAGATCGCCGCCGCCGCGATCCGTCATCAGCAATTCGACGACGCCTCGTTCGATGCTGTCGCGCAACTGCACATCGGCGATGCGCCGCTTGAAGGCAGAGTCGCCGCCAGCGAGCGCCCAGGGTGGAATCAACACCGCGATGCCGGTGGAGCTTGCCGTGTAAGGGTATTGATCGATCATGACGTCGATGTTGCGACGGCGCGCGGAGTCGACCATCGCGAGCGTTCGTACGCTCGATCCCCACATCTTCGTGCCGATTGCTTTGTGGTGCGTCAGCACGACCGGAATCCTTGCGCGCTCGCCGATCGTAATCGCCTCGGCGACCCCTTCGATCAGGCCAAGGCCCTCTTCGCGCAGGTGTGACGTGTAGATGCCGCCGGAATCGGCAGCGGTTCGTGAGAGCGCGACGACTTCATCGAGGTTGGAGTAGTATCCCGGGACGTAACGCAATCCGGTGCTGAGGCCGAACGCACCTTCTCCCATCGCCTGCGCGACCATCGCCTGCATCTTGCGCAGCTCATCCGAGGTAGCGGCGCGGTCGGCGAGTCCCATCACGTTGCGCCGGATCGTGTTGTGCCCCGTGAGATACGCGACGTTGATGCCCAGCGGCAACGCCTGCACGCGCGTGAGATAAGCGGCGAAGGGAGAGGGGCCGCCGCCGTCGGGGCCACCTAACGCCAGCGTCACCCCCTGCCTAACGGCGCTTTCGGCGTCCGGCTGATTGAGCAGCGGCTCGATGTGCGCGTGCAGATCGATGAACCCCGGGGCCACGATCAGACCTGTCGCCTCTATGACGCGCCCCGCGCGGTCACGCGGGAGCGGCGTGCGCGAGACGGCAACGATGCGGTCACCGCGCAGCGCGACATCCGCCCGGAAGCGGGCGGCGCCCGACCCGTCGATGACCGTCCCACCTGCAATCAAAACGTCGTAGCGAGTCGTATCGCCTTGCGCCCCGGCCTCGGCGGCGAAACCGGATACTGAAGCGTTGAGGAGAACGACGCGCAAAATGCAAACAATCGGTCTGGGCATGATCATGACACATGTAGAGGGAGCAGTCGCACGTAGTCGATTCTCGCTGGTGGGCTCGCTCGCGTCCAGTGTTTTCCCGGTTTCCCCTTGACACTCTATGGGAGTTCTCTCTTATTGCCCTTTCCCTAGAACGTCTCTGGGAGTTTGCATGCCGGATACCAATGTCGTGCTCCTTCAGGGCACACTCGACGTCATGATCCTCAAGGCGCTCAGCTGGCGGCCGCTGCACGGCTATGCGGTCACGCGCTGGTTACAGCAGGTCAGCGATGATGCGCTCCGCGTCGAAGAGGGTTCCCTCTACCCCGCATTGCACCGCCTCGAAAAGCGCGGTTGGGTGATGTCCGAGTGGGGGACGTCCGAGAACAACCGCCGCGCGAAGTATTATAGCTTGACGCCGAGCGGCCGGCGCCGGCTCCGGAGCGAGGCAACCTCGTGGGAACGCTTCGCGGGCATCGTCGCCAAAGTGCTCGCCGCAACCGCGCAGCCGCAGCCCCGTTAGGCGATGAAGCGCGAACCGATGTGGCGGCGCTATGTGCGCTTGCGCGGGCCCGACCATGCCGCCGACGTGGACGAAGAGGTCGCATTCCACCTCGACGAACGGGCCGCCGAGTTGCGTGCCGCGGGGCTGAGCGCTGACGCCGCCCGGCGCGAGGCGCTCGAGCGTTTCGGCGACACGTTGCGCTACCGGCGCGAATGTGTCGCGATCGACCGCTCCCGTGCACGGCATGAGCGCGCCCTGGAGTGGTGGTTGACGACGTGGCGCGATACGCGCGTGGCGTTGCGGCAATACCGCCGCTCCCCATGGTTCGTCTTTGGCTCTGTCACGACGCTCGCGTTAGGCATCGGTGCGACGCTCGCGATGTACCGGCTCGTGGACGCCGTCGTATTGCGGCCATTGCCGGGCGTGCTGCGCCCGCAGGAGCTCGTCCATGTCGCGAAACCGGGGATGGCGTATCCGAGCTTCCGTGACGTGCGCGAAGCGACGCGCGCAACGGCGCATCTTGCGGCATACAGCTACCGGCCGGTGACGTTGCGTTATGGCGAGGAGACCACGCGCCTGACGGCGCACGTCGTGAGTGGGAACTACTTTTCGGTCCTCGGCAGCCTCGCTGCGTTAGGTAGGCCGCTTGTGGAATCGGACGACGCGGCGGCCGCGCCGCGTGCTGTCGTCTTGAGTCACGTGCTCTGGAAGACGCGCTTCCAGAGCGACTCCGCCGTCATTGGACGCGTCGTCTCGGTCAACGGATCTCCCGCCACGATTGTCGGAGTGATGGCGGCAGGGTTTCGCGGGACCTCACTAACGGCCGTGCCTAACCTCTGGCTCACCGTTCACGGATGGTTTTCGGCGGCTCCCACGTATTTCTCGCGCCTCGACCTGCAGACGCGCGACTGGGGGTGGCTCGTTATGCTCGGCCGCCTGCAGCCGGGCCAATCGCCGAGCAACCTCGTTGCCGCCCTCAAGGCGCAGAGCATTCGCAACCGCGAACTGTTCATGCAGCGGAAGAACGCCATACTCGAGCCGGTCGTGATCTCTTCCGTGGCCGCTGCAAGTGGCGGCGCCGGCGGAGCGCGCACGCGGTCGTTCTTGTGGGTGCTGCTTGCAACTGCTGCGCTGGTCTTGCTGCTCGCCTGGGTCAATGTCGCCAGTTTGCTTATCGCGCGCGGGATGCAGCGGGAACGCGAGATCGGCGTGCGACTGGCACTGGGGGCGGATCGCAAGCGGTTGATGCGGCAACTCCTGACTGAGACCGCGCTGCTCGCGCTTTTTGCGGGGGCCGCCTCACTGGCGACGGCATATGTCGGCACTCGGCTCCTCGGCTCCGTCACCATACCGGGATGGGGTTCGTTCCGGGACCTTTCGTTAGGTGTAGGCCTCGGCTCCGCGGGGGTCGCCGTGAGCTTCGCTCTGGGAACAAGTCTCTTGTTCGGCTTGATGCCGGCGTTGCGAGCGACACGACGCGACGTGGTTGCGGCGATTACGCACGGCGGGTTCCGCGCGCCGCGCAGCGCGCGCATGCGTGACGCGCTCCTGGTCAGTCAGGTCAGCCTAACGGTGGCGTTGTTGATCGGTGCAGCGCTGTTTGCGCGCGGCCTGCAGCGCGCGCTGGCGATCGACCCCGGTTTCGATCCCTCGCACGTTGCAGTTACAACGGTCGACCTCGGGATCGCGCGTTACGATTCGAGCAGAGCGCGCACCTATTTGGACGGGGCACTCGAGCGGCTGCGCGCTATTCCCGGTGTTACGGCTGTGGCGTGGGCAGACGCGCTCCCGCTGTTCAACGGCGAGAACATCGAAAGTCTCTCGATCATCGGCGAGCCACCACTTCTCGACGATCAGCGTTTCGTGGAGATCGCCGCGGTTTCGCATGGTTATTTCGAGGCATTGCGTATTGCGCCCAAGCTTGGTCGCGTGTTCAACGAGTCAGATCACTTGACCAAAGCAGGCGTCGTCGTCGTAAACGAGGCGTTCGCGCAGCAGCACGGAAAAGGGAAAGACATCGTCGGCCGGCAACTCGAAGTGGGCGGGTCCACGCTGACGGTCATCGGAGTGGTCAGAGATGTGAAGTATCACCGGCTGGATGAGCAGCCGCGGCCATTCGTCTATCTGCCTATGGCACGTTCGGTGTCGAGGGCGGGGCTATGGCCCGTGATCGCGCTCGTTAGGACGGACGGCCGTCACAAAGAGCTTCCTGCTTTAGTCGACGCCACGCTGCGGGATTTTGCGCCAGATGTTGCGCCCTTCGACCGACAGTGGCTGGGTGATCACTACGCGAATGCGCTCCTGCCGCAGAGACTGTCGCTCCTCCTCCTGGGCGTTTGCTCGCTGCTGGCGTTTGCGATTGCGCTGGTTGGGATCTACAGCCTCGCGAGCTTCTTCGTCGTAACTCACCGGCGCGAGCTGGCCCTGCGTCTCGCGTTAGGCGCTCAGCCCCAATCTGTCGTGCGCCAGGTATTGGGGCATGGGTTGGTGCGCGTGGGCATTGGAGTGGTGGCCGGCAGCATCGCCGTCGTGGCCGGGATGCGCGCCGCGCGGGCCCTGCTCTATGGCGTAGAACCTACCGACCCCTGGGCGTTGGTTGCCGGTGCCGGTCTCGTGCTCGTTGCAGCGATGCTCGCCGCGCTCGTGCCAGCGCGCATGGCGGCGCGGATGGACGCCATGCACACATTGCGCCAGGATTAGCAGCGGCCGCCTGCCTAACGCCTTTAGCTTGAAAGAAAGCTGTCAGCTGCCAGTTGACAGTGCAGGACTATCAGCGAGCGTGCACCTCAAACAGCTTCAGTTAGTCGTTCGATTCTAGCGCTGCGGATCCCCGCGCCGGTGTATCGGCTTCGCCGATCAGGCGGCGCCCACGCCACGTTAGGCGCCATTGCTTGGTGCCGCCCGGCTCGACCCAGTGCGCGCCTTTCCAGTCGCCTAACGCTTCAGTGAGCGTGTCGGGCGCGCCGAGGCACGGCTCGAGGGCAACGTTGCAATAGGGCTTCCCTCGCTTGAAGGGCGTCCAGCCGTTGCGATTGATCCAAAGTCCGAGGTGCGGCACTTCGCGCGTGTCAAACGTGACTTCCAGCTGATCCATCCCTTCGCGGATCGCGGCCCGTCCCTGTCCATGCGGCATGTCCAGGAAGACCTTGCAGGCGTATTGCTTGGCGACAAGCGCCGGGTGCGACAGGTCGGCCTGGAGCGCTCCGGTCCGCACGAACGGCCACTTGTGCTCGGTGCGGGTGGTGCCTAACGCGATGCCATGCGTGGCGTACACGCGTACGCGAGCCCCCTCAGGCAGAATCAGGTGCGTCTGTGGCGTCAACGCGAAGAGTGGATGCGATGACCAGATAAACGGCATGCGGTCCCGGCCGTCGTTGCGCACCGCATAGTCCATCACGATCGCGCCGTCCGCCGTCATCAGGATGCGCCGCGTAAATGCATACGGGATTTTCGTCCCGACCCACGTCGAGACGATCGCCTGCGTCCCCTCGTACTGCTCGACGTTCACAACCGGCGTCTGTTGCCACAGCTCTCCGTGGCCAGGCAGCTCGAATCCGCCGTAGGCTTTGACCCAACTGGGGAGACGGCACGCACCCACGGTGGGAAAGCATTCGTCATAGCCGCCGCTGTCCGCCGTCTCAACGTACGAAGTGCCCGCGACGGGCGGCGCGAATGGGATGTCGTCGTTGGTCCACAGCCACTGCCGACCCGCCAATTCCAGATAAATGATGCGACCCCCGAGCGCGGGGATGACGCGCACCCGATTGTCTCCGCCGCGCAGCTCAGCGAATCCGTACTCCTCCCTCGTTGCGGCGGAGGCAGCGTGCTTGCGGCGGAACAGGTCCAGCATCAAGTGCGAGATGTGAGATGCGAGGTATGACGCACGATGTGAGGTGCTTCGTTAGGAATCCGCTTCGAACTTCAAATTGCGTGTCGCGAGAATTCTAGTTACGACTTCGCCTATTGTGTTATTCGGTGTACTCGCGCCCGCCGTAAGTCCGATGCGAACGGGCCCGTTCTTAGGCAACCAGTCCGTTGCCAGGGCCTCCTCATGATGCACTCCCGCTACTCGATAGGCGATAGTGCGGCGTTCCGGATCGATCGCTTCCGGGGATTCCACATGAAAGGTCGTGACGCGCTCAGCGCATAACGCAGCGAGCGATATCGTGTTCGACGAGTTGTACCCTCCCAGGACGATCATCGCGTTGAGTGGCTCATCCAGTAACTCGCGTACCGCATCCTGACGTTCCTGAGTTGCCGAGCAGATTGTGTCGAACGTGCGGAAGTTGGCGCTGCGATACTCCTCACCAAAACCACGCGCCATCGCTGCACCGACGGCTTCACCAATTGCGAGCGATTCACGCGCAAGCATCGTGGTTTGATTTGCTACTCCGATGCGACGTAAATCACGCGGCGGATCGAAACCAGGTGAGATCGCCTTGGCGAAGCGCGCTACGAATGCCTCGGTCTCCTGCAAGGTGATCCGCCCCTGACCTAACGCCTCGATGTAGCGGCACACTGCATCGGCCTCGCCCATGTCGCGGACGATCACATAGTGCCTTCCCGGATATCTCGACACCTGCGACGCGGTCGCACGGGTCTCTTCGTGGTAATACTTGCCGTGCACGAGCACAGTTAGACCGTCGCGCGCATACGAATCGACACGCTTCCATACGTGCAGCACGGATCCGCATGTCGTATCGACAACGATGCAACCGATTTCGCGTAGCGCGTTGAAGTCAGCCAGCGTCACGCCAAATGCGGGCAAGAGCACCACATCGCTCGGCGTGATCGTGGAGTAATCGAAGCGCGGCTCGTCAGGAGGGGCTTCAGGACGTGGCCCGAGGATCGTGATTCCAATCTCACGCATCCGCGCATTCACGTGCGGATTGTGGATGATCTCGCCCAGGAGAATTACCCGCTGGTCAGGACTCGGGAACTTGTGTCGGGTTTGGTATGCGTATTCGACGGCGCGCTCGACTCCGTAGCAGAAGCCGAATTCCCGTGCCAGACGGATCGTCACATCGCCGACTGTGAGTGTGTTGTCGTTCGCCCGCAGGAAGTCGACGATGCGGCCCGTGTAATCCGCCGCCAGCGCATCCTGGACCTCGGCTTTGAGGCCGAAGCCCTTGCGGAAATAAGTATCTGGCGCTGACGACATGACTTGAATCTACTAGGGAGCAGGCAGCAGGGAGCGGCGAGCAACGAGTGGGGACGGCTCTTTTCTCGCTCCTCGCTCCCTGTTCCTCGCTCCTTGTACCGTCACGTTAGGCGATGCGGCTCCAGGAGCGCGAGAAATTCAGGTGGCCAGGGCCGCTTATTTGACGTCCCCGGATCCACACAGACGAAGACGAGGTAACCCAGCTCACGCGCGGCGCCATCCATGCTGTAGATGTCGAAGTGCATCTTCATCGACGTGGTACCAACGTGGCTGATGTAGACGCGGATCTCGAGGCGCTCGTCCAGTATCGCCGGTGACACGAAATCGGCATGCATCACCCGACGCGGGATGCCGACTTTGTACTTTTTGTAGATGTCTTGATACGGAATGCCCAGCGACCGGAAGAACTCTCCCTCGCCGTATTCGAAGAAACGGAGATACGCGTCGTAGCGGATGATACCCGCGGGATCGACATCACCCCAGCGCACGTATTCGTGCACCACAAATGGGGATTTGACTGTAACAGTATTCTCGTTCGCGGCCATTGCGTGGTGCCCGGTTCGAGCGCGCAATCTAACCCTCTGGCCGAGGCTCGGTACGCGCCATATGCTGAGCGCGTATGCGGGACGGCGCTTTCGTATTCGTCGGTGAAAGGTTGTGGCTGGACTTCGTCAACACAGACGATGTGCGCCGCGGAATTCGCATCGATGTGCTGCGCGATTTCGATGGTCTCCTGAACTGGCTCACTTCAGCCGCCGCGCTGGATTCCGAACGACTGGGTCTGATGCGACGCCGCGCGCAGCAACAGCCCGCCGGTGCGTCCGCTTCGCTTGTCGATGCGCGTCGCATCCGCGCCGCGTTGCGCGCATTAGCCGAACGGGGGCTTGCTCTGGAGCGCGCGCGCAGCGACGCCATCACAGAAATCAATCGTGTATTGGGACGCAGCGCCGGAACGCGACGTGTCGAGGCGCAGGACGGGCGTTTTGTGCGCACCTTTGTGCCCGGGGGCGACGCATTCGCCGGTCTCATGATCCCCGTGGTTGAATCAGCCGCCGATTCGCTGATCAGTGGTGAGCTCGAGCGCGTTAGGCGCTGCTCGGACAGTCGCTGCACGCGGCTCTTCCTGGATACGACGCGGAATGCGCGGCGGCGGTGGTGCGACATGGCAACCTGCGGCAACCGCAACAAGGCAGCGCGTTTCCGCGAGCGGCTGGCGCGGCTTGCCTAACGCCGTAGAGCGCGTCGAAGTCACGCGCACATATCTCGAGCTGAACGCGCGGCCAGCCGCCAAAGACATCGCCTGGCCGGAGGGGATTTCCCTGACACACGAGGACCCCTGCTCCGTTGCCATGAGCCGCTCGCTGTACGCCGCCGTCGGACGCCCCTACCACTGGTACGATCGCGACAAATGGACCGACGAGCAGCTGGCCGGACACCTGGCCGCGCCTAACGTGGCTGTGTGGGCGTTGCGCGACGCGGCCGGCCCGATCGGATATTTCGAACTGGCGCGGCACGACGATTCAGCGGTGGAAATCGTGTACTTCGGGCTCGCCCCACGCGCCCAGGGCAAAGGCCTGGGCAAACTCCTCCTGGAGTCGGCAATCCAGGCCGCTTTCGCATCACAGGGACCAGCACGCATTGAACGCGTTTGGCTGCACACGTGTACGCTCGATCATCCCGCGGCACTTCCGAACTACAAGGCGCGCGGTTTTGTGCCGTTCAGAACCGAAACGTACGAGACGAATCTCGCGGGAGCGCTTTAACGCCTGCGACGCGGACCGCGCCGTGATGCGACCCGGCGATCCCTCCGGTGGCGGATCTGACGGGGTGAGCGATCTTCGTCAGGACCGTAGGGACGATCGAGCAACTCCTGCAATTCCTCGAGCGTCTTGGCGCGCACGGCACCGCGGGCGCCGCGCATAACGATGAAGCGGTATGGACGGTCGAACGGAGGCAGCTCCTGCTCAACGAGTGAGCGCGCCAGCTTCTCCGGGAGTTTGAGCCGCGCGACGCCCTTTGCGCCATCGCTGTCATCGACGTCGTAATGCACCTCGACAGGGAAGTCGCGGATGATCACATGGTCCGGCAGTGCGTCGAGCCGCTTCCTGTCGCTCTCGCTGACCAGCGAGTCGAGCTCCAGCCGCAGCGGCGCGCTGTAGTACTCATCGAGCGATCGCACGTTTTCGCGGGCCAAGGCCTCCTCGTACATTGCCGCGAGCTCAGCCTCGCCAAGACGCGCCGTAACGCCACCGCTTCGGCGATGGTACTCGCGCACGCGCTCGATCATTTGATAGTGGCGGCGCACCGCCGGGTGATGCGCTTCACCGCGCGCGAGCGCACCTGCCAGCGCGCGCCGGATCGCCGCCAGGCGTGAGTCCTCCCACGACGTGAGAGTTTCTTCGGCCTGTTCCAGTGTGAAGCCGAAATATTCCAGCGCATGCCTAACGACGACGCTGTCGCGGCCGCGGCCAGTTACGGCGACGATGTCACCTTCCGTGCGTCGCGCGTATTTGCGGATGAGCGAAGTTGGGATCTGCGTGCCGTCGATCGAGGCGCGCGGGACGCCAAACCGGTCCGCGAAGAAGCGTAACTCGCCGGCGACTGCCCCCCAGCTTCCCGCGACGCTCGACCGCGAGACCTTGGCCTCCATTCCGTCTGCCAGCTCTTCGTCGATCACCAGATCGAATGGCATGATGCGCGCGACCAGATCCACATAGGCGCGGCGGACATCTTCGGTTACGAACGGCACCGTGGTTGGAAGGTCAATGCTGAGACTTCTGTACACGCTGGCCATTGCAAGCGCCGCGTCTTCGATCGCCTTGATCAGCACTCCGCGCCGCTCGGCCCAACGTGCGATCTTCTCTTCGTCGAAGACGTGCCGCGGCAGCCCATAGATCTCGCCCATCGATCCTGCTTGTCTATACGCTTCGGCGTAAAGGTTGTACGCAGTGAGGTGATCGCTCCCTTCGACGAGGATCCCTTTGAGGTTGCGGTCCTCGCGCGTCATTCGATGCAGCGATTCGATACCGCTCATCACGGCGACGGCAGGCAAGATCTTGTCGTCCGCATTGGCGATCAACTCGGCCCAGGAACGCTCGGCCGGGACAGCCTCCACGGTCGCGCCGTACTTCGTTAGGCGCCCTTCGGCGATGATCCCGCGCTCCTCGAGGTGCGCGAGCGCACGCCGGTATGCGATACGGTCGAGCGGCACGGGGAGGTCCAGCTCGTCGGCCCGTACGCCTAACGCGGCGCAGGTTATCGCGATGCGCTCCGAGTCCCCCGCCAGCTGAAACTCCGGCTCTGTCGGCTCCAGGGCCCCGAAGTTGATGTCGCGATCCGAAAGGATGTAAACCTTCCCGCCCGCTACGCGGCCGTGGACGCGCCCGGCCATTTGCAACAACTCGTTCGCGCCCAGATGGAGTCGCGTCAGCACATTACGTCCGCGCGTCACGACGTTCGTGAAGCGCGTGTCGTCGATGACGACGGTGTCGAGACCTTTGATGTTGAGGGCGCTCTGGCCCGCCGCGGTCATCGCGAGGAAATACGGTTTACGCGCCCCTTCCTCGAGAAATGGCCGTATGACGCGGATGGGCTCTCCGCCATGATAGAACGCGCTCGTGATGCGCGGGTTGCGGCCTTCCACGGCTTCCGCAACTTCTTCGACGGACGCGCGGGTCGGCAGAAACATGGCAACGCCGCGCCGCTGCTTGGCGATCTGTTGCAAAAACCTGTCGCTCAGGAAGTGCGGCGCTTGTTCGCGCACCACTCGAACAGTTGCGGCCTTCGCTGGATCGAACGCCGAGCTTTCGATGACGTGCGCCGAGCGAAGGTAGCGCGCGTAGAACGTGGGATCGACCGTGGCGGAGAGCCACACGAAGCGGCAGCCGACGCGCTTGCCTAACGCGAGGCATAGCTCGAGCTCCGCTGACGTTTGATGAATCTCGTCGACGACGAGCGTGTCGCGCGGAAGGATGTCACCGTCCTGGAACCATCGGCGCGCGATACCAGTCGTCACGATGATCACGTTCCACGATGGCGTTTCGGGCGTGGCTTCGCGCTCGCGATTCACGACTCCGACGCGCAAATCCTCCGTCCGCAGGATCGATTCGGCGATGGGACGGATGGCCAACGTTTTCCCGGTCCCGGTCCCGGCCATGATGCCGAAGCCCTTCCCGGACGCAGCCAATTCGCGGACTTCGGTACCGTGCTCGCGCTCGAGCACGGTATCCACGTGCAGACCTAACGCGAGCTCGATGGTTTCGCAGGCTGCGCGTGTCGGTGCGATGACAATGACGCGTCCGGTCGGCGGCTCGGCCGCCACGAACGCGTCATGATCTGGAGGGAGGCCGCGGTCGCGTACATCGCGCAACACGAGAGGAAACTGGTTGGAGCGAGGAGCAACGAGCAAGGAGCAAGGCGCGCACAGTTGCCCTCGCTCCTCGATCCCTACTCCTTTTTGGTTAGGGCTTCTTCTTCGGCTTGCCCTTGTCCCTGTCGCGCTCGGCGGTGGAGTCCGAAAAGATCACGCGCGCGTTAGGCGGCAGGTTGCGGATCGCGCTCGCGCAGTCAGTAGGCGCCGGCTGACGATTCGCAGGAACGCTGTCCAACCAGATGCGGCACATCCCCGGCGGCGGTCGATACCGCGCCGGAAGCTGATCTAAACGGCCACGTTGCGGGGCAAAACCCTGCGCCCCGGCCGCGTTTCCCGCGGCCGTTAGCGCCAGCGCTGCACCGGCAACCAATAGAATTCGATTCACTGTATGTATGGTGGCTTCAGTCGACCAGCACAGTCGCACAAGGAGTGCCTGGGACAGGCCGGTCGGGCCCAAACTCGCAACCTTTTGAGCTACAGCAGCTTGTACACGCTCGCAAGACCAAGGGTTGCATCGTCGTCACTGTACGGGGACGTTCACGCCAGTACATGAGGACAGGCGAGCTCTACCGCTTGTCACCGAAGGAGATGCCGATCTCTCGGGCCGTTCGGACGATATCGTGGCTAGGGTCGACACGTTTGGTGTCTCGCAGGGCCGCGGCAATGGGAATGGCGACTATGTGAGGGGTTTGCAGCGCCACCATATGGCCCCAATTCCCGTCTTCGACTGCACGCACCGCAGCGCCGCCAAAGCGCGTGGCGAGCAAGCGATCGTAGCCCGTTGGCGAGCCTCCTCGTTGCAGGTGACCCAGGACCATCGACCGCGCTTCCTTGCCCGTTCGTTCCTGCACCGTCCAGGCAATCCGGGCGCAAATTCCGCCAACCCGTTTGTCCTGACCCGGCAGCGACTCGCCAAGCACTGAAGCTTCGCCCTCGATGGGGTGCGCTCCTTCGGCGACCACCACGATCGAGAATTTTCGACCCGCGCGATCGCGCGCGAGGATTTTCTCGCAAACGGCGTCGATGTCGTATGGGATCTCGGGGATCAGGATGACGTCGGCCGTACCGGCGAGTCCGGCGTGCAGCGCAATGAAGCCTGCGTTGCGTCCCATCACTTCCATAACGAGTACGCGGTCGTGGCTCTCCGCGGTGGTGTGCAGTTTGTCGATGGCTTCGATGGCAGTGTTCACAGCCGTGTCGAAGCCGAACGTGGCGACCGTCCCCGAGACGTCGTTGTCTATGGTTTTCGGCACGCCGACGAGGCGCATCCCTTTTTCATACAGCTGCTGGGCGATCGCGAGCGACCCATCTCCTCCGATGACGATGAGGGCCTCGATTCCCAGGCTCGTCGCGCGCGACATCAATTCGTCGGAGCGATCAACGGTGTTGTACGTGCCATCCGATTGCTTCACCGGATAGCGGAACGGGTTTCCGCGGTTGGTCGTGCGCAGGATCGTGCCGCCCAGATGTGCAATGCCGCGCACGGACTCACGCGTGAGCGGGACGCAGTCTTCCTCGCCTAACAACCCAGCGAAGCCACGTTTGATGCCGATCACTTCCCAGCCGCGTCCCAGCGCGCTCAGAACGGCCGCCCGGATGACGGCGTTGAGACCGGGAGCGTCGCCACCGCCTGTGGAGATTGCGATGCGCATCGGCGCTACGCCGTTAGGCAGCGTGCGCCGCGTCCAGGTCGCACGTTAGGCCTTGTCAGCGTATGGAGCGAGCAGGCGCACGACCTCGCCCGGCTGCGCATGGCGATGCACCTTGGACTTCTGAAAAATGTGGTGACCATCCACGGCCACCTCAAAGCGTCCGCCCGAGCCAGGTACCAGCGTGACGTCGGCTTTCGCGTAGTGGCGACGGATCTCGGCCGCCAAACTGGCGGCCCGAGGTTCGTAGTTTCAAAGCGTGCAGTATTCGATCGTGACCTTCATGGATTCAGCGCGAGGTCGCTCGCAACATAGCTAGGGGCCCGACGGAACCGCCACGCCTGCAAGGTTCGCCAACGTGCGCAGAAGTGTGTCGTGTTTCGCGATTACCAGACGCAGCGAGTCCATCTGATCCAGCAACACACCATTGTCCTGCCGCAAAGCGTTGACCGCATCCCCCAGGTCGTTCACCGACTGCATGAGCTCCAATTCACTGCGCGACGGCATACAACCAGCGGCGAAGGTCACGCCAAGGATGACCGTTAGGCTTCGTAGCGGGCGCACATGGCGCTTGCGCATGGCGATCTCCAGTTGCGTCAAAATGTGTAGTGCTGCGTGTGAATGGTGCGGCGCCGGATCGTACGGGGACTTACAATGGCGCGCAATGTATAGCGCTCCATGCATCGCTCCGGCTTGTCGCTCATCGAAGTCCTCGTCGTGCTCGTGTTGATCGGGGTGCTCCTGGGCACCGCGTTCCCACCATTCATCGCGAGTCGCGATCGCGCCGCGGTGCGCTCGGCGGTAACGGCGGCGGTTGCAGCTTTCGATGCAGCGCGTACGCTCGCGCTCACGCGTGCGCGTCATGCGGCGGTGCGTATCGACACCGCGGCGGGGCGATTGGTCGTGCATGCAGCCGCTGACACTGTTCTCCGGCTTGCAATGGGCCCAGCGTGGGGTGTTCGGCTTTCGGCAAGTCGTGACTCGAGTGGTGTCGCGCCGGATGGCCTGGGTTACGGTGCGGCAAATTTGCGGCTTGTTATCCGGCGCGGGGGAGCGGCCGATACACTCACGGTATCCCGGCTTGGTCGCGTGACGCGGCGTTAGGTGCGCGCGCCAACGCCGCGGCGGCGTCGGCAACCTGCTCAACGGCTTCTTCGGCGAGCACGTGACCTGCACGTTTGACCACGTCCACGCGTATCTGGGGGACGCGGCTCAAGTGCCGCAACACGGCCGCCGTGCTTATAACGCGGTCACGCTCACCTAACATCACGAGTGTCGGACAGGTGAGCCGCTCGAGAGCACTCAGCGGCCGCGGTTCCCACGAAAAGCCTTTCGTGTACGCCAACACACCATAACGTCCACCCGGCATCAGCGTCGGAAAGAAATACTGTTCGAGGTCACCGGGTTGGGGGCGCGTGATGGTGCCATAAGCCCAGTACAAGGCAGCGAAGGCAAAGGCGTGGCTCGCCGCCACTGGTATGCGCTCTGAAATTCGGACTGGAAAGCGCGTGAACACGGGCGCAGTTGGGATGCGCGTGAGGCCGGCGGGGTTGATGAGCTCCAGCCAGGCTACGCGGGCCGGCTCGGCGATCGCCGTGTCGAGGGCTATGGCGCCGCCTAACGAATGCCCGAGCAGCCCGACTCGCTCGTAGCCCAAGGTGTCGATCACCCTGCGCGTGAACTCCACGAGAGCGGACGGCGCATAAGCGGCCAGCTCAGTAGGCTTTTCGGAGAGACCGTGCCCCCGTAAGTCGACTGCGACTGGATGAATGTTGCGACGGGTGAGCTCGGGGATGAGCAAACGGAAATGGAAGGCATTGCATCCCCAGCCGTGCAACAGCAACGCGACACTGGTCGGCTCTGCCCCATTCCATTCCGGTTCGACCACGCGTACGCGTTCGCCGCCGCCGCCGCCGCCGCGAAGCTCGATCCACCGCGCTTGGATGCCAGGAACTCCGGCAGGATACCAGCTGTCTGGATCACCACGCCGAGGGGTGTTGAACGCCGCCATTATGGGATCGTAATGATTCGCGGCGGCTCATGCACTAGGCATGGCCGCCGCGAAGCCGCAATCGGATTGCGTGCTGTTTTGGACGCCAAGGGTTATGCCCTCGGCTCGGAGCCTCTCGGAGGCTCAGGCCGTCAGCACTCCGTTGCGGACAGTCGAGCGGGACAGCGTTGGACGCGCAGCATCGGCGCCTAACGAGGGTGCTCGCCTGTTCGCCTTGAAGATTGTGTGCGACCCCCGCAGCGTCAAGCAGGGTCGGCCGCACCGTGTGGCACGGAAACCTCGTGCGTCTTACACCAGCTCCAGCGGACGACCGGCAAACTTCGCGATGAGACCCAATCTGAATGTGACTTCACTCGCGTGATCGTCCGCTGTTCCGGCTCCCAGCTGAAACGCGGGCCAAACAAAGGGGCTGCTCGCACGGGCGCCGGCTCCGCGCTTGCCGCGCCACACGAATGACTCATCGCACTGCTCGATGAGTCGCGCAAAACTCTGCGCCCACGGATCATAGCGCTTGAGGTAACCCAGACGTGCAGTCAGCTCGAGCCACGCCGTCGCAAAAGCTATGTCGCTCGCACCCTCCTCATCGGCCAGCGGATCGCCCATGACAAGGTGCCGTTGACCGGGCGACCCCTCCCCTTGCTGCGCGCTCGTTAGGTACCGCAGGATCTCGTCCATCTCGCTCGCGTGTTCCAGCCTGAACAACGGCATATGGGCGAGCATCAACAAAAAGAAGTACGACGGAGGGGACGCGCCTGGGGCGAGCACCCTTTTGGTGGCGTCGGTCCAGGGGTCTGCCGCTAGCGGGGACCGGAGGTACGTCATCACGCGCGCCAGCAAGCGTAGAGCGGCGCCGCGGAGTCTTGGGTCACCCTCGTAACCAGCTTGCGCCAGCGCTGCCGCAGCAGCCTCGCGGAGCAGCACCCGGTTGCGCCTAACGTCGTCGTCGTGTTTCCCCTTCTCAGCAAGCTCGAAGAGCAGCGTCGGATCGTTGTCCTCGGCCAGCAGACGGAAGAGGATGCGCCGCGCGTGGAACAGTGGCGGTGCGTCTTTCTCCCAGCCGTATTCGAGGAGCCGCCGATACGCCAGGATAGTTCCAATCCCTTCGAAACCCTGCGCGCGGGGAGACGGGACGGCCAGCATGGCGTTGTACCAAGTGCCTTCGGCGCGTTGCGTGATCGCTAACGTGATTGCAGGCGGATGGCCGTACACCAGCGACAGCAATCGGTCAGGTACGGGCGAGACCTTGGCAAGCTCGGTGAACGCCCTGTAGCGGATGGGACCGGACCCTTGGTCGACGAGCCAGTTAATCGGTACCGCGACGGGTTCTGGGGGAGGCGGCGGCGGAGGTGCGACCGGCGCAAGCGGCGGGAGCGGCGGGAGCGGCGGGAGCGGCGGCTCGGGAGCAGGCGAAGCACCAGCCAGTTCCTCCGGCTGGGGCCAGTTGCCTTCCTGATCACCGTCGGATGCGAGCGGATCTATCCCCGTCACTAAGGATCCCGAGTGGCCCCCAACCCGTTGCGCGACCCCGCGCCCTCGCTTTTGGGAGTAGGCGGGCGGAAGGATAGCGCTTGCCCACTAAAACGCTAGAACTCGCGGCTTTGAGCTGGGTAAGTGAGCTTGATCGCTCGCGTGACGCGCGGCGCAGGCTAATCTTCTGTCGCCGTAAAGCGCGCGCTCGGAGGAGTTCGTGAGCTCAAGGCCGTTTCAGCACGTGGTGTTAAGTCTCGTCCTCTTCACCTTTGGCGCTTCACTCGGCGCCCAGGACGCGAATCGCGATTCGCTGTCGCAGGCGCGAGTCGGTTCGCGCGTGCGTATCTCCGCACCGACAGTCCGGCGGGATCGTTTCATCGGTCGCATTGACTCGTTGAACGCCGAGCGTGTGGTGCTCGATACAACCGGGGAGCGTCATCGCTTCGGATTCGAGATGGGTCCTGTGCTCGTTGATAGTTATCGGCGCGCCTCGGTGCAGCGTTCAGCGATCGAACGGCTCGAGGTCAGCGGCGGGCGCACGGTCCGCACAGCGACGTTCCGCGGGGCGCTGTGGGGAGCGCTCGCCGGAGCTTTGATTGTGGGCGTCGGCAACCTGCCGCAGGTCAACGCGAGTTTTGACGATTTCCTGAAGTATGCGCCGGTGGGTGCGGTGTTAGGCGGCGTCGTTGGAGGAGTCGTCGGATACTCGTTAGGCGGAGAGCGCTGGCTTCCTGCGCGATTGCCGCCCTAACGGTTCAGCGTTGTCAGCGCACTTGTTTGGCCGCGTCGAGCACGTGCGCGATGTCGCGCGATAGCGCGCGGGCTTCCTGGGTCGCGTTCAGGACATCATCCAGCGCCGATTGCACACCTGCTGATCGTAGCGCGATGAGATCGAGCCGCATGTTCTGCAGCATCAGCGACGCGCTCTCGAGCTGCGTTTGCAACGTCTCGTGACGGCTGAGCAGATCGTTGAGCGTGACGCGCTGGCGTTTCAGTAGCTCCAGACGCTGATCGCGCTCTTTGCTCGGCGGCCGCCCTTCACATTCCGCAATCCGTGCGTCCAGCTCGCGCAACGACTCGGGCGAGATGTCGGTGTCCATGCGATGCAGCGCTTGCGTAAGGGCACCCACGCGTTCTGCGAGAGCGTCGGCGGTGGGGGCCACATCCGGGATGAGCTCGCGATCGACCTTGGAGAGCTTCGCGACGACGTCGTGCACCGCTGCGCGATCACCCGCGGCACGTCGCACGACGTCACCATACGGTCCGCGCAGGACCTCGCGCGGCGCGAGACGCTCGGCCGGATCGAGCTCAGACCCGGGAGGTCGCCGCGTCGGCGTTAGGCGTCCGGAAGCGACGTTGCGTTCATTCGCACGTTGCAGCGCGGCGCGTGCCTCGGGGCCGAAGACTTGATGGAAGCGCACGCCGTCCGCCCACAGCGACGCGGCGCGTCCCATGAGCACGATCCCCATGCCGATCGCCGGGAAAAGCACCCACGGGAAAAACGGTGTGAAGATCGCGTTGATGATTCCGAGCACGCTTATCGTGGTCGCGTAACCGGCGAGCTTGCGGCGGAAACGACGGATCTTGTCCTCGATCGGCAGGTCGGAGAACGCCTGCAACGTGTCGAGCTCGCGCTGCCTCTTCCGTTCTGCACGCTGCTGCCGGCGGACGTCGCGCCACGACGCCGGCATCCAGTTAGGCACCGGCGCTTCCTCGTTAGGATCGGGAGTGATCCACGGTTGGCGGCGC
>DATFBW010000175.1:0-2722 GCA_035253645.1 Gemmatimonadaceae bacterium
TAACGCACGATGTCCGAATACTCGTCCTGGGTAAAGAAACCACCCGGTCCACCTCCGACCTGCGTTACGCTCCCTGCCGACGTGAGCTTCGGCCGCGATTTGATCTCGATGCGCCAGCCCTGATCGTCTGCCAGGTGAAGGTGCAGCACGTTCAGCTTGTATAACGCGAGCAGATCGATGTACTGCTTGATCTCGCGCACCGTAAAGAAGTGGCGTGCGACGTCGAGCATAGCGCCGCGCCATGCATAGCGCGGCCTGTCGACGATCGTGACTGCGGGGACGCGCCACGGAATCTGCGCCAGAGCCATGTGCGACTCGATTTGATGCGGAAGCAGCTGTCGCAGCGACTGTACGCCGTAAAAGATGCCCGACGGTGATTGTGCCGTTATGCGCACCGCGTCTGTGGACACGGCTAGCCTATAGCCTTCCGCACCCAGCGCCGTGTCGGGAGCGAGAACCAGCGCAATGTGCGGTGCCGCATTACCACTGCCGGACAGCGGGATCGGAAAACCCGTAGACGGTCTCAAAAGCGCCGCCAGCTGCTCGGCAATGCGCGTCACATCCGAGTTGCCGGCGTCGGCCACGATAGTTGTCGCCTGGGTAATCGTGAACCCGTCGCCGCTCGAGCGAGTGAAGGACACGGGCGCGGGAACGACGCCAGGAGCGGCCGGCTCTCGGACGGGCGGTGAAGGCTCGGCCGCTGGACCCGCCGGCCTGCATGAGGAGAGCGTGCAAAGACCTAAAATCAAGACGATGTGATTTACTCGCATGCTCCCCCGCATTGTGGGATAGGCGCTTGTGATGCGCTAAAATAGCGTCACCTCGCGGTGCGGGGCACGCCCCCCGGCGCCTTTGCACGCTCGACTACACAGGAGTCATGTCGTTGTCCTTGACCGGCGTTACAGGAAGGAAGGCGCTCGCAGGCAGCGTCGTGCTCGTTCTCGCGTTAGGCTGCCGTTCCAAACCGGCCGACGTGGACGAGATCTTCACCACGCGTACCTTGGCGCTCGGCTACCTCCGCAGGAGCCAACTGCCTGAAGCCGAGGCGCAGCTCAAAAAGCTCATCGAGCTGGTTCCGAACGAATCATTTGGTTACGCCAACCTGGGGCTCACGTATTTGCAGAGCGGCCGTTACCGCGAGGCGGAGCGGCAGCTCCGGCGCGCGCGGGAATTGGATCCTGCGAACGCGGACGTCGCATTGCTCGTGGCCAAGTTGTACTCCCTCACGAACAGGACCGACGAAGCGCGGCGCACGCTCGAAGAGCTGCGCGACACGGCAGCCACTGCTCGCACGCTCTACGCGTTGGCTGAACTGGATGCCCAGCGTTCCGATAGCGCAGGTCTCGGTCAATACGAGGAGCGGCTCCGCCGAGTGGTCGCTGTGGCGCCGGCAAACCTGGCCGTGCGTCTGCAGCTCATCGATGTACTGGCACGGCGCGGTGTCGCAGGTGGTGACAGCGCGCTCGCACAGCTGGAAGAAGTGAGGAGGATCCCTCCCGCACCACCTAACGAGGCGAAACCGTATCTCGACAGCACCATCAGATCGTTGCAGCGACGAAATCTCGCGGAGGCACGAGGGCCGCTCCGCCGGTACCTCGACCTCATGGAGGGCACTGCGCCGTACCAGGCGTCGCTGGATGAAGTGAAGTGGGCGGAGGCGCCCCTTGTTGGGCGGCCAGTGCTGACATTTGCGGCGACGCACCTGATCACCCAACGCGGGGTACGCGAAACGGCCACGACGGATTCCACGCGGTTTCTCGACGTAACGGACGAAGCAGGTCTGATCGACCCGGCTGCACGGCAGGCCGCCGGCTCGGACGCCCCCTCGAGTCCAACGGCTCTTGCCGTTGGCGACGTCGATGGTGACGGCGATGATGATCTGTTCACGTCGTCGTGGCCGGCGCAGCAGGGCACGTCCCAAGCGCGGCTGTATTTCGTGCAAGGTGGATTCGCGCGCGACATGTCGCAACGCGCGGGCGTTTCACTGCCTAACGGTGCAGTGGCTGCTACATTCGGCGATGTCGATAACGACGGTTGGCTCGACTTGTTCGTCATCGGAGGCGATGGCAGGGCTTCCCTGCTGCGGAATCGTGCGAACGGCACGTTCGAGGATGTGAGTGCCAAGGCCGGCATCGGAAATGTCAGCGGGAAGCGCAAAGCGCTGTTCGTGGACGTCGATCATGAAGGCGATCTCGATCTCATACTCACGGGCGAAGGGCCCGTAACTGTCTACCGGAACAACCTCGATGGCACATTCGCAAACGCCACGACGATCCTTGGTTTTTCCTCGACGCAAGGCGCAAGCGACGCGGCATTCGGCGATTTCAACGGCGACGGGCGCATCGATGTCGTCCTAACGAGTGAGCGCGGTGTAGCGGTCTATCGCAGCGCGGGTGGACAACCGTTCAGCGACGTGACCGCGGCGAGCGGCATCACCGGCGGAGCGGCTCGCGCAGTTGCGGTTGGTGACTACAACAACGACGGCTTCCTCGATCTCTTCACCGGCGGGCCCGCCGGCCCAACACTTTGGCTCAACAGGGGCGACGGCTCCTTTGCGGCGGATCGCCGTTCAGGGGCACTCCAACCGTTGCGCAGCATCGACCCAATCGCAGCGGAATTTTTCGATTACGAGAACGACGGGTGGCTCGATCTCGTGGTCGGCGGAAGGCCGGTTACGGGTGCACAGCCAGGGGTCTTTCTCTTCCGGAATGGCAACGGCGCT
>DATFBW010000176.1:0-4434 GCA_035253645.1 Gemmatimonadaceae bacterium
AATGCGCAGGGACCTAACGTGAACGATCCGCGCTCGGGGGAGATCATCGAGTCGGACATCTACATGTATCACAACATCATGCAGCTGCAGCGGTCCTGGTACTTCACGCAAGTGGGGCACCTCGATCCCCGCGCGCGCATGTGGCCGTTCCCCGACTCGCTGATGGGTCGCCTCGTGCAATTCGTGGTCGCACACGAAGTCGGACACACGTTAGGCTTCCAGCACGATCAAAAGGGGAGCTCGACGTATCCGGTTGACTCCGTGCGCAGCCGCACGTGGGTCGCCAAGATGGGTCACTCCCCGTCGATCATGGATTACTCGCGCTTCAATTACACGGCGCAACCCGAGGACAACATCGCGCTCGTGGATCTGATTCCGCGCATCGGCCCGTGGGACAAGTACATCACACGTTGGGGGTACACGCCGATTCCCGGCGCAAAAACGCCTGACGAGGAATGGCCCACGTTGGACAAGTGGTCGCGCGAACAGGATGCGACGCCGTGGTATCGCTTCAACATGAGCGATTCGCGCGGCGCCGATCCGGGAGATCACAGTGAAGCGGTCGGCGACGCCGATCCGGTGAAGGCGACTGGCTGGGGGATGAAGAGCATCAAGCAGATCGTGCCGTTGCTGGTGCCGGCGACCGTTAGGCCCGGCCAGGACTACGACGACCTCAACCTCCTCTACGGCCGTTTGATCGGGCAGTGGGGGAATGAGCTGCGCCACGTGACGATCATTCCCGGCGGCGCGCTCTCGCAGGAGAAGTACGCCGGACAGGAGGGGACACGGTATGCACCGTACCCGAAAGCGCGGCAGAAGCAGGCCGTGCAATTCCTCAACGCGAACGCGTTCGCGACGCCGCAGTTCTTCTTCGAGCCGGACATCCTGCGACGCATCGAGGTCGAAGGCGCGATCCGGCGCATCAATCAGCAGCAGTCGTCGGTGCTCTCGGCGCTGTGGAACGATCGCCGCCTCGAGCGCATCATCGAGTTCGATGTGCTGGACGCGAACGGAAACGGCTCGTATTCGTTAGGTGAGTATCTGGCGGACATCCGGGCCGGGATCTGGAGCGAGCTGTCGGCGCCGAGCGTGAAGATCGACGCCGTTCGGCGTGAGCTGCAGCGCAGCTATCTCCAGCAGGCGAATACCAAGATCAATCCCGCTCCGTTCACCCCGCCCCAAGGGGTTCCGCAGCAGTTCCTTCAGCAGATCGGTCCGGCGCGTTCGACGAGCGATATCCGGTCGATGTTCCGCGCCGAGTTGCGGACGATCGACGCGGCTGCACGATCCGCGTTAGGCAGGACGACCGATCGCGCGACGAAGGCGCACCTCGAAGATGTGCGAGATCAGATTGACCGCATTTTGAATCCGCCGAACTAGTTCTTGGCTCTTAGCTCTTAGCTCTTAGGCACCTCACCCTGAGAGCTAAGAGCTAACGACTAACGACTAGTAAATAGACGATGACTCTGGCCAAGGACGCGGAGCTCACAACATCGAAGCGGATCGTGGTGGCGGTCGGAGTGGCGGTGTGGGGCGTCTTTTGGCTGTTACGAGACATCATCGTCGAGCGCAGCCCGATTACAGATTTCGATCAGGTCTGGTACGCGGCGCGCGCGGTGATGGACGGAGTGTCGCCATATACAGTCATCGGCCCCGGGCGACCCTTTCCGCTCGAGTACGACTTCTACTACCCCTTGCCCGCGGCGCTCATCGCCGTCCCGTTAGGCATGCTGCCGCTGCTGGCCGCGCGCATCACGTTCGTTGCTGTGTCGTCGGCCCTTTTCGCGTGGACATTCCTGGGCGCGGGCTGGTTTCGCTGGCCGGTATTTCTCTCGGCGTCCTTTCTGATCAGCGCCGCGGCAGCGCAATGGACGCCGCTCCTGCTGGCGGCGACGCTGTGGGCACCGCTGGCCTGGGTCCTCATCGCCAAGCCTAACGTGGCGCTCGCCATGGCGCCGGCGGGTTCGGCGCGACAGCGTCTCATCGCTGTCGTTGGCGGCGCGATCATCCTCGCGCTCTCATTTATCGTCGACCCGAACTGGATAATGGAGTGGCTCGCTGCGCTGGGTCGCGGTGAGCATTTCCTCCCGCTCATCCTACATGTGACGACCGGCGGTCCACTCCTCGCGCTTGCTTTGCTCAAATGGCGTCGCTGGGAGGCGTGGCTCTTGTTGGCGTTCGCGGTGATTCCGCATTCAGTGACGATCTACGAGACGCTCGCGCTTTACCTCATCGCGCGTTCACGCCAAGAAACGTTGGCATTGGCCGTCTGCTCGGCGGTTGCGTTTTTCTGGCAGGGCACGATCGACAACACGACGTGGACCGCGTATCTCAAGCAGCTCGCTGACATCGTGCTCATCACGATGTATCTGCCGGCGCTCGTGCTTGTCCTCAAGCTCCCTAACGAGGGCGATGTACCAGCGTTCCTCGAGCGCGGTGTCGATCGGTGGCCTGCATGGCTGCGTGGAAGGGCTGGTAGCTCTCAGCCGTCAGCTCCCGGCTCGCGGCCCTCGGCTGCCTAACGCCTGAGCCAGGTCCGCCACTCGGACCAGGCCGAGTCGACCGTCACGCCATACGCTGCAAGAAAGCGCCCCTGCGTGCGGGATGCCGCGTCGTCGAACGAAGCACCATTGAGGAGCGTCTTCATGCGCGCCAATCCATACGTATCGATCAAGTACCGCACGAACGATCCCGCGATCGGATACATGGTGTTCGCATCGAAGCTGAAGAACCCCTGACTCGTGAGCAGAGCACTCAACGCCGGGATCGCGCCCGATAATTCGGTGTTGCGCGCCAGTGTATGGATCGGCTGACCGCTCCAGCGCGCCGTGAGGTCGCCGCGCTGCGGGTCGGTCTGGTGCGCAACGGCGATCCCCTCGTTGAAGAGCGCGGTGGGATGGCCGATGTACAGGATCACGAGCGTGTGGACACCCTCGTGGTTGTCGAGCGGCCAGATTGTGTGGAAGCGTGTCGTGCCGGGTTCCGCAAAGCCGTTCGTTACGCGGCCGGTGAGCTGCTGCATGTGCGACCGGTCGCGATACTTGAAATACTCCAGGCGCTGGGTCGGTTGCACCACGAGCTGCGTGACGACCCACGTGTAGTAACGCTCCTGCCACGTGGTGTCGACAACGTCACCCGGCGCCATGTGGTAGACGTAGTGCGCGCTCGTGACCGTGTGATCGAGCGCCAGACCGTTAGGCAGAGTAGTGCCGTCATCGCCGCACGCAATGAGGGTAATAAGCAGAGTCGCAGCGTGCCGGCGCGCCATGATGACACGCTACGCCACTACTCCGCCGGGTGCAAGCGCCGAACAGGCGCCCAGTTCTGAGTCGGCAGCTCGTAGAACGAGCAAGCCAAAGGCTAAGAGCTAACGCCTAACGGCTATGACCCTAACGACTACGTCTCGCTCTCGTGCGCGCCGCCTTTTTCGCCGCACGGGACCGATCGGCCGCCGAGCGTCGTCGTGCTGCGGAACGCGCCTGACGCGCCAAAGCTTCTTTCGACGCCGCGCTGCGTCCTTCGCGTCTCAAGCGCCGCATTGCGCCCCGCGCGCGCGCAGGAGATGGACGTTTGCGCTTCCGCCCAGACCGGGTCGCGCGACGAGCGCTTTCGCGGGTCTCCGCGGACGCCGTGCCTTTGCGGGGTGGAGGAAGCTTGACCCCGGCGCGGCGCGCTTTGGAAAGTCCAATCGCTATGGCCTGCTTCGCCGATCGGGCGCCGTGCTTCCCTTCGCGGATATGGTGAATCTCTTCGCGCACGAACTCGCCGGCTTGCGTCGACGGTGATTTTCCCTCCCGCTTATCGCGGCGTGCGCGCTGGATGGTCGCTCTCTCAGGCATTTGAGTCTCCCGCGGTACAGTTTGTCATGCGGCCTATCGTTTTGACCGGCATGTCGCGGGCCACGCGAGCGAGCACAATCCGGGTTCCAGCCGTTCACCGGCTCGTGCACGTGCAGCGCTGAGCCGAGCAGAACCTAACGCACGGCCGCCGAAGCATGAGGCACGGCATGGGAACCAGTCCTTGTCACCGTTAGTGAGGGCGCCAGCGTGCCGGCAAACGAGGTCTCGCGGCGAGGTCTTTTCATTCGTGAGAAGAAATCACCGATCACTGCATCAATGGGCTGACGACCTTATGGGAGCGCGAACATGGCACGTCTGTCACCCCCGGTGCAGCGCTGGCTGCTTGCCGGATCGATTGCGCTGTTGGGCGCGGCGACGCCGTCGCTGGTCCATGCTCAAATCACGTCGAGCGGGAGTCCAGGTTCCGGCTCGTCGACGTCCTTCGCCGGCTGGGACATTGGCTACGCGTTGCCGAGCGGATGGCGTATCGGCCAGTCGTTAGGTCGCTTGCAGATTCTGGCTTCCAACTCCGACGCCGGTGCGATCTTCGTGGCGCCGGGCCTTTATGGCGGGCCAGAGGATGCGATCGCCGATC
>DATFBW010000177.1:0-3539 GCA_035253645.1 Gemmatimonadaceae bacterium
TCGCGCGGAACCGCTTGGTATCGACGGCACGCTGACGCGTAGCGTCGTCGAGCTGCTTGCATAACGCGAAGCCGTCTCTGAACCGAACCGGGCGCACCGTCTCGGAGCCCACGACGGCGAGATGGCCTTGATGGATCGCCCGCAGCTCGGCCAGATCCTGATTGTCGACGGAGATCTTCGACGAGCCTGGCGGATCGAGCAGCGTGCGCGCTCCGGCGTTGAAGTTGCTCGTCATGACCATCGCGCCATTGGCGCGATCGTGCAGGAACGCGACGAAAGTGTTGCAGAACGACGCGTCATCGGCTTTGAGGAATGCCCCCGCGAGCGCGACTTCTGCTGTTTCTGGATTACGCCACGCCTGCTTGTAGGATGAAAAGCCGTTGCTGGCGCTCTCCCGTACTCGTGCGCCTAACATCTCGAACCCGTTGGAGGAAAAGAACGCTGTGGTCTTCCAAAGGTGTGATTCCACGGCCGGTGGCAGCTTGGCGTCGCCACCCGCCTGCTCCATCCGCGTCGGGGGCAGGTGCGAGCCATTCATCCACAGGAGCACGGGACCCAGCACATAGGGGAGGGCTACCAGGATGGTCGCAATTGTCAGCACGAGCTCCATTTTTACGCTCCAGCGGCGGCCGATTTGATGACTGACGATGGAGGAGCGGGATCGGTCATGCGACGCCGTTATCTACTGTGACGGCCTCGTTATGTGCCTGGCAGAGATTATCGCGCCACGAACATTACGAGGGCCCTTTACCGCGGTGAGAAGCTCCTGTTATAGGCCTTACCTCTTAGCTCTTAGGGAGCAGTTCCTAAGAGCTAGGACCTATGAGCTAAGAGCTAACGCGAGATCCTCGAGCAGAACGTCGATGTCTTCGTCGTTCGTGTCGAAGCTCGTAATGCACGCACGCACGGCGGCCGTGCCGCGCGGGAGCTTGACGTGCGAGATCCAGCAGCGGCCGCGCGCAAGCACGCGATCGACTACGTTCTGAGTCGTTAGGCTCTGGCCATCGATCGCGCCGTGCGTGAAACAGACAAGCGGAAGTGGCGTGTCGTTCACAATGCGCCAGCCGGCCGCGCGCAGCCGCTCCCGAAGCAGATCGGCCGTAGCTGCTTGCCGCTCAATGATGCGTCCCAGGCCCTCCATACCATGTTCGGCGATCGCGAAGAAAACCTTGAGGCCTATGAAGCGGCGCGACCACTGCAATGACTCTTTGTAGAGATCGACGCCTCCCTCAACCGTCGGTGGCACATAACCGGTGTTGATCTCGAACATCCGTTGCAGCGCGGCGCGATGCTTACAAAAGAACATCCCGGCTCCCATCGAAACCGACAGCATCTTATGCGCATCCCACGTCACGGAGTCCGCCAGCTCGATCCCGGCGAGGTGTGGGCGTAACCGCGGTACTAGCGCAGCGCTCCCTCCCCACGCCGCATCCACGTGCATCCACATCTGCCGCTCGAGCGCAATGTCCGCGACCTCACTCATCGGCTCGATCGCACCGCTCCCCGTCGTGCCGGCCGTCGCAACGACCATGAGCGGCTTCATGCCTAACGCCTCATCGCGCTCGATCGCGGCGAGCAATGCGTCCGGCCGCATGCGGAAGGAAGAATCGGTGGCCACGTGGGCCAGCGCATCCTCCCCAAGCCCGCACGCGCGCGCAATCTTCACGAACGAATGGTGACTCTCGTCGGACACGTAAATGCGCGGTGGCTTTGCAAGCGCGCGCGTTCCGCCGGTGCAGTATTCCGGAGCTCGATCTGCCAGGGCGGCGAGAACCGCTGTGTGATTCGCTTCGCTGCCGCCGCTCGTGTAGTGCGCCGCGAGCCGCTCGCGCGGCCAGCCTAACGTCTCTGCCAGCGCGCCCAGCGTCCACTGCTCGATTTCGTTCGCCGCGGGCGAGTGGGACCATCCGCCCATCTGGGGGTTGTACAGGGCAACCAACGCGTCTGCGATGATCGACGATGCATGAACGCTCGGATTGAACAGGCCGAAGTAGCGTGGATGTGTGACTTGCAGAATCCCCGTCTCCATCCATCTGGAGACGTCCGTGAGAATCCTCTCGAGTCCGCGAGGCTCTGCAGTGCCAAACGTGTAGCTCGCGCGCAGCTCCTCACCCACCGGGAAATTCGAAACCGGTATCGGCGACCGGTCCCGCAGCGACCCACGAAACTCATCCGCGATCGTAGCTAAGCGCTGCAGCGCGTCGGCGAGCATAACGACCAATTTAGAGACTAGTGGTCAGGGCTAGAGGCTACAGGAGTGAATGAGGCGGCTCAGGCCCTAGCTGCTTGTCTCTATTCCCAGGTGCATCTGTCGTTCGACGCGCTCATAGCCGGCCAGCGCCTCCTCGTCCGACGTGAACAGGGAGACGACGATGCCTGTGATGAACGACAAAGGAATTGTAAGGAGCGCTGGATTCTTGAGAGGGAACACAGCACTGGGCGCCTTGAGCATGTCGACTTGAATCGTCGGCGAGAGCCAGATGAGCGACAACGTCGCCAGCGTACCGACAAGCATGCTCGCTACCACTCCCTGGGTCGTCGAGCGCCGCCAGAAAATAGAGAGGACCAACGCGGGGAAATTGGCACTAGCGGCGATTGCAAACGCCAGCGAAACCATGAAGGCAACGTTTTGCCCCTTGAAAGTGATGCCGAGGATGATGGCGACGATGCCTAACGCCACAGTGGCCACTCGTGCGACGCGCAATTGTTCGTGCGCCGTCGCCACACCCGCGCGCGCAACGTTTACCCACAGGTCGTGCGAGAGCGCCGCGGCGCCCGAAAGCGTCAGGCCGGCGACCACGGCGAGGATCGTTGCAAAAGCGACCGCGGCGATGAAGCCAAGGAAGGGCGTGCCGCCTAACGTCTCGGCCAGTAGTGGCGCCGCCATGTTGCCGCCGCGATCCACGCCCGTGATCGTCTCCGGCCCAACCAGCACCATGGCACCGAAGCCGAGCACGAAGGTCATCAAATAAAACGCACCGATGAGGCCTGTCGCGTAGAACACCGACCGTCGCGCGCTCTGAGCGTCCGGGACCGTATAAAAACGCATCAGGATGTGCGGGAGGCCTGCCGTGCCGAACATGAGGGCCATCCCGAGCGAGATTGCATCCAGCGGAGTCGTGACGAGCCGGCCTGGTGCCAGCACACCGCTGCCATAGCGTTCCGCGGCGGCCGCGAACAGCCGCAGCGGATTCATGCCGAACTGCGCGAGGACGAGGATCGCCAGGATCGCGGCACCTCCCAACAGCAACCCCGCCTTCACGATCTGCACCCACGTCGTGGCAATCATCCCGCCAAACAGCACGTACGCAATCATCGCGGCGCCCACGATGATTACCGCCATCTCGTAGCTGAGCCCGAACATGAGCCGGATCAACCCACCCGCACCAACCAGCTGCGCGATCAGGTAGAAGATCACAGTCGCGAGCGTGCCTAACGCAGCAGCGATGCGCACCGGCGTTTGACGCAAGCGCGCCGCGACAACATCAGCGAAAGTGTACTTGCCGAGGTTCCTGAGCGGTTCGGCGATTAGAAAGAGG
>DATFBW010000178.1:0-8610 GCA_035253645.1 Gemmatimonadaceae bacterium
AGGCGGAACGCGTCAGCGACTTCTCGTAGCGCCACGTCTCCAGGGCATACGTGCCGTTCGGAGCCTCGGCATGATGGACCATGGTTCCCACGCGGCACCATCCGTGCTTCTCGTAGAATCTGGCCGCCCGCTCGTTGCCGATAGCGCACGCCAGCCAGGCGGTTTGCACGCCGCCCTCGACAAGCCGTGTTTCGGCGTCCAAAAGCAATGTGGCGGCAACACCCGACCCGCGCGCGTGTGCCGCGACGAAGAATTGGTCGAGCTCATCGTGTTTGAGCATGTAGAAGCCACGCGGCTCGCCTAACGGGCCGGTTACGCGAACTTTGCCAAGCCCTTTCTCCAGACGGTTCCTAAAGCTCGTGAGTGTGCGGAGGGCGGCCAGTTCTGGCGGCACGATGGTCGCGTGCGCATCCTGCCAACCATCGTACCACAGCTTGGCAATCTGATCGAGCTCCCCAACTTCAGCCGGTCGTACGTCCATCGCGCCAGGGGTTGTGATTCGTTCTGTCGGCATCCTCAATTCTACATGTCAGTCACGAAAGAAACGTTGCCAAGTGTGACGCACAGGTGCGCAACTACGAACTGAAAACGATCGGGACTGTCGAATCTCCACTTACGGATGCCGCTACTGCCCCGCGGCAGCCGGATGAAGGTGCTCCGCCGGCATGGCTCGTCTTCGAGCCGCAAGTGCGCGAGGCGTTGCGAAATCTTCGTGTCGGCGATGCCGTCATCCTGATCACGTGGCTCGATCGCGCGCGGCGCGACGTGCTGAGCGTACATCCGCGTGGCGATCCCAACCGGCCAGAGGAAGGAGTTTTCAGCACGCGCTCGCCGCATCGGCCAAACCCCATCGGCCTACATGAGGTCGAGATCACTGCCATGGAGGGACTGCGCGTGCGCGTGCGTCAGCTGGAAGCGTTGCACGGCACGCCGATCATCGACGTGAAGCCGATCCTGAGCGCAGAAATCGGCGAACGCTGAACGGTTAAATCCGCTCTCGTGGTCAGCCCCGTGCAGCGATCGACTTGAGCGCCGCTGCAAGTCGGTCGGCTTCGGCCGGCGTGTTGTACAGCGCCGGCGTTATGCGCACGCAATCACCCTTGGCGATGCCCGTGCGCCAAACGGTGAACAGCTTGTACCGTTCGATTAACTCCCGTGCAAGGTCCTGATTCTCGACGCGGCCGCCACGCCCGTGCAAACGGACCGACGTGATGGCGGCCACCATGCCAGGGTCGTTAGGCGTCAGGACGTCGATGCCGGGAGTGCCTCGGACACCGTCGACCCACCGGTCTCGCAGATAGCGCAGCCTGGCGGCCTTGAACGCGGGGCCTACGTTGTGGTGAAAGTCCAGCGCACTCGGCACCGACAGGTATGCAGCGAAGTTCGCCGTGCCCGTATGCACGCGACTGTTGATGCTGGTTGCAGGCGAGGCTTCGTCCAACAACATGCGATCGATGTCGCCGAGCCGGCTTTCCTTGATGTACATCGCACCGACACCAATGGGAGCGCCTAACCACTTATGCAGGTTGAGACCAACGAAGTCGGCGTCCAGATCGGCCAGGCGCAGGTCCATCTGGCCGAATGAGTGAGCGGCATCCACGATCACGTCGGCGCCGTGGGTTCGCGCCAACGCGGTGATCTCCTTGACCGGAATGACGAGGCCCGTCTTGTTGTTGAGGTGCGTGAGAAGCAGCAGCCGGACACCCGGATTCGCGGCGAATGCCTCGGCATACGCGGCGAGCACATTCTCGCGCGTAGCCGGTTCTGGTATCGTTAGGCGCGCGATACCGACGCCACGGCGTTCAGCGAGCCAGTTCATCGCGAACTGCATCGCGTTGTAGTCGAGGTCAGCGTACATCACCGTATCGCCGGGACGCAGTTTGTTGTACTGCGTGATGAGGCGTTGCAGTGCCTCGGTAGCTCCACGCGTGAATGCGATCTCGCTCGGTGCGGCTCCCAGAAAGTCGGCGAGCCGGCGTCGAGCCACGTCGAGGTCCGCATCATATCCACGACGGGCATAGTGTGAGCTCTCGACGTTGACGCGGTCCGTCTGGCGATGGTAGGTCGCGAGCACCGGCGCCGCCATAATCCCCCAGTAGCCTGCCTCGAGGTTGGTGAAGTCGGTCGAGACGCGGTAATACGCGGCCACGCGACGCCAGTAGCTCTCGTCGCGCGCGACCGTCTCGGGAGACCCAGAGGGTCGGTCGAGACGAGGAAGCGTATCCTGCGACTGATTGTCGGCCGCCTGACGCGGCAGAACGGGGACGGCGAGGCCCGCCACCCCTGCGCCGAGAAACGTTCGTCGCGTGAGCATGCGGAATAATACAGCGATCGTCCGATCGCGGCGCGCGATTCGGCCACCTTGCACTTCTACAGGAGAAAGCATACTCTCTTGTAGAAGCACAAAGGATAGGCTCATGGACGATCGCCTCGACCTCCCTCAAGGGACGCTCGATCTCTTGATCCTCAAAGCATTGTCACTCGGCGCGCAGCACGGCTGGGCAATCTCCGAGCGTATCCACGACGTCTCGCGCGCGACGCTGCAGATCCCGCAAGGCTCGCTGTATCCGGCGTTGCACCGACTCGAACGGCGTGGCTGGATCCGCGCCGAGTGGGGCGCCTCCGACAACAATAGACGCGCGAAGTATTACGAGCTCACACGCACAGGGAAAAAACAGTTGCAGGCCGAGACGGCGGCGTGGGACAAGCTCACGACTGCAGTGGACCTCGTGCTGCGGATGGTGTGATCATGTTTTCGGACGTGCGGTATCGGTTGCGCGCGATTTTCAATCGCGATGCCATGGACCAAGAGCTTGAGGAAGAGCTTTCGGCACACATCGAGCGTGAAACTGAGAAGTACGTGCGAATGGGGCTGTCGCGCGCAGAAGCGGAACGTCGTGCGCGCGTGGCGTTCGGAGGGAAGGAGCGCATCAAGG
Source organism: Gemmatimonadaceae bacterium (assembly GCA_035253645.1). GTDB lineage: Bacteria > Gemmatimonadota > Gemmatimonadetes > Gemmatimonadales > Gemmatimonadaceae > DASYRX01. Next base: position 2,937 of record DATFBW010000178.1, read on the forward strand.
ACGACGCGCGTGACGCGCGCGGGACCACAGTCTGGGACTCCTTTCTGCAGGATGCGCGTTACGCCTTACGCGGGCTGCGCTCAAAGCCCGGCTTCACCGCAGCGGTTCTCATCGCGTTAGGCCTCGGCGTGGGCGCGAATACGGCAATGTTCGGAATCGTGGATCGCCTGCTGTTCCGGCCGCCCGCGTATTTGGCCGACGAGGAGCGGATTCACAGGATCTTTGTGCACTATGTCTGGAACGCTGAAAGTCGCCTCGAGGCGAGCCATTCCTATCTGCGCTTCCAGCAGCTCACGGCGGTCCCGTCTCTCGACTTGACGGCCGCGTTCGATGAGCGCCGCGTGGAAGTGGGCCAGGGAGTCGACGCGCGAGAATTCCCGATCGCCGGAGTGAGCGCAACGCTCTTCGACTTCTTCGACGTTAGGCCCGCGTTAGGTCGTTTCTTCACGGCGGATGAAGACCGCACACCGGTGGGCGCGGCGGTGGTCGTGCTCGGATATGACTTCTGGCAAACGGAATACGGCGGTGCGCGCGACGTAATCGGCACAACGATTTACGCGGGGTCGCTGCCGCACACGATCGTGGGTGTGGCGCCCCCAGGCTTCACCGGGTTCAGTGAGCGCGAAAGACCCGCGTTGTACATCCCCATAACGACGGTCGCATACAACATCAGCAAAGATTACTATCAGAATCACGGCTGGACCTGGCTCAGCATGTATGCCCGGCGCCGTTCAGGATCCACCATCGCAGCCGCCAACGCGGACCTAACGACAGCGTATCAGCGGAGCTGGAATGCGGAGCGCGAGGCCAGCGGCAGCAGCGCGTCGTGGCCGACGGCTCGCGTCGCCAATGCGTATGCGAGCGTCGCACCTGTTCAGAGCGCGCGGGGTCCCGACGCCGGCACGGACGCGCGAGTCGCGACGTGGGTCATGGGGGTCGTGGTCATCGTCCTCCTCGTTGCCTGTGCCAACGTGGCGAACTTGCTCTTGGCGCGAGCCGCGAGCCGGCGCCGCGAAACGGCTCTCAGACTGGCGTTAGGCGTCTCGACGCGCCGCTTGCTACAGCAGCTACTGACCGAGAGTCTCGTGCTCGCTGCGCTTGGGGGAGCTCTCGGTTTGGCTCTCGCGACGTGGGGTGGCCGCGTTTTGCGCGCGCTCTTCCTGCCGGAGGCGGGATCGGTACCGGTCGCGAGCGACGGACGGACGCTCGTCTTCCTCGGAGTAACCACGTTAGGCGTCGCTTTGCTGACCGGGCTCGCCCCGGCCTTCGCGGCCTTGCGCGACGACGTTGCCGGTTCTCTCAAGGCTGGTCAGCGTGAGGGCACGTATCGCCGCTCGCACGCGCGGACTGCGTTGCTCCTGTTTCAAGGTGCGCTCTCGGTCGTGCTTCTCGTGGGCGCGGGTCTCTTTGTGCGGTCGCTGAACAACGTCCGTAACATGCGACTGGGCTACGACGTGGATCCCGTCGTCGTCGTGCAAGGACGCATCCGCGCCGAGCTGAATGGCGCGCAAGTCGATGCGTTAGGCGCCAGGTTGTTGAATGCAGCTCTCACGACGCCCGGCGTGCAGAGTGCCACCCTGACTGCGTCCATACCCTTCGGCGGGAACGAGGGCCGCGGCTTTCCATTCTACCCTGGGGCCGACACTGCGCGGATCCGCCGCGGTCTGCGTTACATGCTGCAGGCCGGAACGCCACAGTACTTCGCCACGTTGGGCACGCGCATCCTGCGCGGACGTGGGATCACGGATGCCGACCGAGGCAACACACCTCCGGTCGTCATCGTCAATCAAGCGATGGCCGACCGCCTGTGGCCCGGTGAGGACCCGTTAGGCAAACAGCTGCGCGTGGGGGAGGCCCGCAATCCGTACATGACAGTGGTCGGGGTCGCCGAAAACATGCGCGGCAGTCAGATCGAGAACGCGAGCGAGAATTGGTACTACATCCCCTGGGAGCAATACCGGGCGATCTTCGACGGGCAACCGTATGGCGTGCTCGTACGTGTGAACGGACGTGCCGAGGATTTTGTGGATGTGCTGCGGCGGCGGCTGCAGGCCGAGATGCCTGGTAACTCGTACGTGCGCGCGGGCGCGCTGCGTGCGTTCGTTGGCCCGCGACAGCGCGCGTGGGAGTTTGGCGCGAAAATGTTCGTCGCGTTCGGCGCGCTCGCTCTTGGGTTGGCTGCGATAGGCCTGTACAGCGTCGTCGCGTACGCTGTTGCCCAGCGAAGTCACGAGCTTGGTGTGCGCATGGCGTTAGGCGCGAGCGTGCGCGATGTCCTGCGTATGGTCGTGGGGCAGGGCGTCTCGTTCGCCGTCGCCGGCATCGTCATCGGCGGAGTCATCGCGCTGTGGGCGGGCAAGTGGGTTCAGCCTCTGCTCTTTGACCAGGCCGCGCGGGATCCCGCTGTCTTCGCCATCGTCGGGCTGGTCCTGATCATCGCTTCGGTCGCCGCGACAATCGGGCCGGCTTGGCGCGCCACACGGGTCGATCCGACTGTCGCTCTCCGGAGTGACTGAGCGTCGCTGATGGGCTTCCGCGCGTTGTGACGTACTGCGCCTAGGAGCCGGTAAAGCGAGCAACGGAAGCCCGGATCGAGGCATCAGGGCGCCTTTAAGGCGCCCGCTGTCCGCCGGGAATTATTACAGCAATCTTCGGGTTGACTAGAGGTGGCGCGCGAGCGTCGCTTACGACGCCAGCCAATACCTGGACTATGGGTGACAATTTGAGACCAAACGGTGCCGACCCGCTCATGCCCGTGCGCGACTTCGCCTGGGCTCCGGACAGAGCGCGCGCGTTAGGCGGAGAGGTCGTCAACATCTGGGTGGAATTGCTCGATCGACTGGGCTCGCTGCCGGTTGGGCGTCGTGCCACGGCAGCTGAAGTGCGCGCGGCGGTGACCCGACCGATACCTAACGAGCCGCTATCCTTCGACGAGCTCGTCGCGGCACTTCGTGAGATCGTTCTCGAGCACTCGACCTACCCGGGTGCTCCTGGATTCATGGCCTACATTACAGGCGCCGGGACCGTTCCCGGCGCCGCCGCGGACCTGCTTGCCGCGGCCATCAACCAAAATGTGGGTGGCTGGCGCCTCTCGCCGGCCGCGACCGAGATCGAGCTACACCTCGGCCGCTGGTTCGCGAGCCGCCTCGGTTTGCCAGAGACTGCTGGAGGGTATGTAACCTCGGGTGGCGCGATGGCTGCGTTCATGGCGCTCAAGGCAGCGCGCGACGCTCGCGCAGGGTGGGCGATTCGCGAACGAGGCGTCGGGGCGGGGCCGCCACTCGCATTCTACGCGTCCGAACAAGTGCATGACGTGAATACGCGCGCAGCCGACATGCTCGGCATGGGGCGCGATAGCGTCCGCATCGTGGAATGCAGCGCCGATCTGACGATGCGCGTGGATGCACTACGCGCCGCCGTTAGGCAAGACATCGACGCTGGCGTAAGACCGATCGCGGTGATCGCAACGGCAGGAGCAGTTTCGACCGGGGCGATCGATGCGATCGACGAGATCGCCGATGTTTGCCAGGAGCATGGGTTGTGGCTGCACGTCGACGGCGCTTACGGCGGTGTCGCCGCGCTCACGGACACATTGCGGCCATTGTTCCGCGGCATCGAGCATGCGGATTCCGTGGCGCTCGATCCGCACAAATGGTTGTACACGCCGCACTCGGGCGGCGTGGTTGTTGTGCGCGACATGCAATCGCTCGCGAACGCATTTTCGATCGACCCCAGCTATGTCTACGAAGACAAGCAACTCACGGGTCGCGGTGTCGATCTCCTCACGTTAGGTCCGAACTTCTCGCGCGGCTTCCATGCGCTGAAGATCTGGGTGTCGCTGTTAGCGCATGGGTGGGCTGCGTACGAGCGCCGTATTGCTCACGATGTCGCGCTGGCGCGCTACCTATATGAGCGCGCGGTGGCGCATCCCGAGCTGGAGCCGGTTGGGCCGGAGCCACAGTTGTCGATCGCCTGTTTCAGATACGTTCCGCTCGAGATGCGCGGCGATGCCGCTGCGGAACCTTATGTCAATCGGCTGAACGAACGGCTGATGTCCGAGCTCCAGCTCGATGGCCGCGTGTTTCCGTCGAACGCTGTTGTTGACGGACGCTTCGCCATCCGCGCGTGCATTGTGAACTTCCGGACGGAGGCAGTCGACATCGATGCGCTCGTGAAGCTGGCAGTCGAGAAGGGTCAGTCGCTGCATCAGCAGCACGCACTGAGCGCTTCGGCGTCGTCCGCGTCGCGTTAGGCACTAATCGTTTCGCAGCACGGTCATCGGATCCACACGAGTCGCACGGCGAGCTGGCAAGTAGCTCGCCGCCAACGAAACGGTGACTATGAGCGCGGCGATGGCTCCGTAGGTGAGCGGGTCCGCTGCACCAACTCCGTAAAGCACGGAGCCAAGGAGACGTGTACTGATCAGCGCGGCGACTACGCCGATGACAACGCCGGCCAGCGCCAGCACGCCTCCCTCCCGCATAATCATCGACAGGATCGACCGCTGCGCGGCGCCTAACGCGACACGGATGCCGATCTCGCGCGACCGCTGGGAGACTGAGTAGGAGATCACACCGGCGATGCCGACGATCGCGAGGATCAGCGCGGCCGTCGCGAAAGCACCGAGCAAAACGAGCGGATACCGGCGCGCGTAGACCGCGGGCGACTCGGATACCTCACGTTCCATGCTACGGACCGCGTACACCGGAAGCGTGGGATCCATTGCGCGGACGACGGAACGCATTTCGGAAGCAAGCGTCGTTAGGTCACTCTGCGTGCGAATGACGAGCGACATGCGGTTCTCCGGCCCCTGCAAATGCGTGTAGTAAATTGTTGGCGGGGCCGGCTCGTCGAGTCGCGACGTCTTTACGTCGCCAACGACGCCGATCACGGTCCAATGCATGTCGCCCCACGCGTAGACATGTAGCTTGGCACCGACCGCGCTGCGCTCCCCGAAGAAACGCCGGGCGATGGATTGACTAATCATGAGCACGGGGGCTGCGGCAGAGTCATCGCGTGAATCGAACGTTCGCCCGTCCACCAGCTGTATGCCGAGCGCGCGGAAGTAATCCCCGGCGACTCCGCGAGCCACGGCCTCCGGGCGGCGGGCAGGATCGGGTTCCGGCTGACCGACGACACGAAACGTGTTTGTGCCGCCGCCGTTCAGCGGCAGGTTGGAGACGGCGCCCACGGTTTGCACGCCGGGCATCGCGCGCGCGCGGTCCATCAACGTCTCGAAGAAACGCTGTTGCGCACGGCCGTTCGCGTACGCGCCACCAGCTGGCAGCGCCACGCGCATGACGAGCGTCCGGGTGGCATCGAAGCCCGGATCTACCTGCAGCAGGCGCGTTAGGCTGCGCGTCAGCAGTCCGGCCGCTACCAGCAACACGACGGTGAGCGCGATTTCGAAAGTCACGAGCGCACTGCGCAGGCGCCCGCGCGCCGCGCCCGCCGTCGCTCTCCGGTCGCCACTCAGAAGCGCACCTAACGTGGGCCGTGAAGCATACAGCGCCGGAACGAGTCCAAATGCGGCACCCGTCAGCAGCGCGATGCCGGCGAGATAAACGATCACGCGCGCGTCGATGGTGAGGTCCTGCAGGTAAGGCATCGAGGCGCGCACATTCTCGGGGATGGCCGCGACGAGCGCGCCGGTTGCGATGTTCGCCACCCAGAT
>DATFBW010000179.1:0-8074 GCA_035253645.1 Gemmatimonadaceae bacterium
CATTCGTTGATCGGTTCTTTCGAGGATCTCGACGCGGCCACGTTAGATGATGTGAGCGCGTTCTTCGCGCTGCACTACACGCCTGACAATGCTGTTCTCACCGTAGTCGGCGACTTCGAGCTCGAGCGGGCGCGCGAACTCGTCAGGCGGCATTTCGGCTCGATTCCGCGTGCGGTGGTGCGGCCACCGCTGCCGGTGATGGATTTGCCGGCGCTACCGGCTGACCGCGCGCGCGAGGTAGTTAGTGACGAAGTAGCATCAGCGCGCGCATTCATTGCTTTTCGAGTGCCACCATTTGGTACAGGCGAGGCCGTCACGGCAGCGGTTTGCGCGGCGATGTTTGGGAGCAGAAAGGCGAGCATTCTGCACCGGACATTGGTGCGCGACGCACGGATCGCAACGGAAGTCCGTGCATTCACGTTCGATCTCCCGTCCGCGGCGGATCTCTTTGTCATCGACGTCACCGCTCATCCAGGTATAAGCGCCACGGTGATCGAGACTACAATCGCGAAAGAGCTGGAAGCGATCGTCAGTCGCGGCGTGCAAAGCAAAGACGTTGCCCGGGCAATCGCCGTAGCAGAGAATGAGTATGTGCTTGGCTTGGAGCCGCTCGAGGGCCGCGCCGACACTTTCTCGAAATTCGCGAGCTACCTGGGAGATCCACGCCTGGCGCTCAGCTACGCGGACCGTCTGCGCGAGGTAACGGCCGATCGACTTCATGGTTTTGTCAAAACCTACCTGCGCCCGGAACATCAGGTGTCGCTCGTGTACGTTCCTCGTGAAGCGTTAGGCGCTGAATGACGACGACGGCGCGGCCACAGGCCGCTCCTCCAAAGCCCTTCCGGTTTCCGGCATTTTCGCGCGCGAGACTCGACAATGGCCTCGAAGTCATCATCGCGCCGTTTCAGCGCCTCCCGCTTGCCACCATCCGTCTCATAGTTGAAGGCGGTGCTGCGGTGGATGCTCCGGGCCAAGAAGGTGGGGCCTGGCTCACGGCCAAGTCACTTGCCGAAGGGACGAAGCGGTTTAGTGCCGAGGACATCACTGCTGTGATCGAAGCGCTTGGTGGCGAGTTGGACCCCGAAACCGATTGGAACGACATTTCGATCAGCACGACGATTACAAACACCGCCGTGCCACAAGCGATTGCATTGTTAGGCGACATACTCCGCGCGCCGGTGTTTCCCGCGGAGCAGATCGAGCGCAATCGGGGAGAGCAAATTGCGGCGCGAGAGCAGGCGCGGCGGGATCCGCGGCAGCATGCAGACGATATGTTCATGCGGGTCGTGTATCACGAGCGTGCGCGCTTTGCGCTACCGGAGGCAGGTGAAATCCCCGCGATCGCCGGCTTCGACAACGTGACCACGCGTGAGTTTCACGCACGCCACTTTGCGCCGAGTCGCGCGTGCGCTATCGTCGCTGGTGCCGTCGATCCTGATGAGACACTGGATCACGTTCGCGACGCGTTAGGCGAATGGGAGCCACGCACGACGGACGCGCGTAGCGCGGCTGTAGACGAGCCTGCGATCGCCGGCGGCATTCACGTCGTGGACCGCGCAGGGGCTCCTCAGACAGAGCTGCGACTGGGCCACGTCGGCATTCCACGACTCCATCCCGATTATTACGCCGCCGTTGTAATGAACAGTGTGTTCGGAGGCTTGTTCAACTCGCGCATCAACCTCAACCTGCGAGAAAAGCACGGCTACACGTATGGTGCTTTTTCCGCGTTCGACTGGCGAGTGCAATCCGGTCCTTTCGTTATTTCCACTGCTGTGCAGACCGATGCGACTGACGCGGCCGTGCGTGAAACGCTGGTAGAGATGGACCGGATGCGCGAGACTCGCATAAGCGAAGACGAACGTTCGCTTGCTGTGAATTTTCTAGCTGGTGTTTTTCCTATCCGATATGAGACGAGCGCTGCGATCGCAGCCGGTCTCGCGGCAATGCGAGTCTTTGGACTCCCGCCCAACCATTTCGAGACGTACCGCGATCGGATTCTAAGTGTGACGGCCGATGATGTACTGAACGCAGCACAGCGGCATCTCCAGCCGGAGAATCTTCAAATCCTGGCGCTGGGCGAAGGAAGTACCATCGAAGGTCTGCTGGCCAAGCTCGGACGACCCGTCGCGCGGCTCGAGTCACGTTAGCCTAACGAACGTCATGACTGAGCCCAGCCGGTTGGGCAGCCGCCGCATATACACGGGGCGCGTCCTCAACCTCGACATCGATCGCGTGCGATTTCCCGATGGTTCCGACGGGGACTTGGAAATTATCAGGCACCCGGGGGCGAGCGCGGTCGTGCCGTTGCTGGATGAACCTGGTGCGCCGGATCCGAGAGTGGTCCTGATCCGGCAATATCGCTACGCGGCGGAAGGCTTCATTTACGAGATCCCGGCGGGTCGTCTCGACAGCGGCGAAACGCCACTCGCCTGCGCGCAGCGAGAGCTCGAGGAGGAGACTGGATATCTTGCCGAACATTTCGCGCATTTGACCTCGATCCTGACTACGCCAGGCTTCACCAATGAACGGATCCACTTATTCGTCGCGTGGGGCCTAACGCGCGGGGAGCAGCGGCACGAGCCAGATGAATTCCTTACGACGCGAGTGGAACCTCTGAGCGAGGTCCTCGAAATGATCCGACGAGGCGACGTCCCAGACGCGAAGAGTTCCATCGCCGTGCTGCATTTCGCTGCCTTTGGCCGAGCTGGGTAGGCCGCGCCCGGCGCCGATCTCAAGAGGACACTATGTCGGTTCCGCTGTCTTATTAAAAGGACGCCAGGAAACTCAGCAAATGATGTCGAGCCGCAACCCAAGCGCGTAAGCTATGTAGTGAAACAGGCTTAGCTGAGCGAGCGCGAGGCAACCCTCCGGGCACGTCGCGTGCCTCATAGCCTTGCGGGTCCGCTGGCTTCTGCAACACCGCAGTGACCATCGGGCCGTGACTCATAGGAGCGTTCAATGAGCGAAGTCGCAGCGGTTGTGGGCACCAAAATGCTCCCTGGTGCGGCCGTCAAAGTCGACCTGAAAGCGATGGACGACGCCGCCTTGGTGTCGGCGTACCTCGCGGGGCAGGAACGAGCCTTTGACGAGCTTGTGGTGCGATATCAGACGCGCCTTTTGAACTTCGTATATAGGACCATTGGCGATCGTGAGCGGGGGGAGGATCTGGTTCAAGAGGTTTTCGTGCGTGTGTATCGCCACCTGCACCGATTCGATCGGTCGAAGAAGTTCTCGACCTGGATCTATACAATTGCGTCCAACCTGGCCAAGAACGAGTTGCGCAACAGGGCGCGAAATCCGCTCGTGCTTTTCCAGGCGATCAAGCAGAACTGGCAGGACGAGGACCGTCCGATTCAGTTCGAAGACACCGCATCACGGCCCGATGATCTGTTCCGTAAGCGCCATTTGCGCGAACTGGTCGAGGACGCGGTGGCCAAGCTGCCAGGACATCACCGGCAAGTTTTTGTTCTGCGCGAGCTAGAGGGGAAGTCGTATGAGGAAATCGCGGAGATCACAGCGTGCAACCTCGGAACAGTGAAGTCGCGACTCAACCGAGCGCGGAATGCCTTTGCCGCGCTGATAGAACCGCACCTCAAGTAAGCCAGCCGTGCAGCTCGGCAGATCTGACCGTCATTTTCAGCTGAGCAATACGGAACCGGCGGGTAGACGGTGGGTACCGAAGATCGCCTGAGCCGCGGTCTTCGGTATGGACTGTCGTACTTTCAAAGAGAGTCACCTAGCGTTCGTTGACGACACCCTCCCTGGTGTCGATCAGCAGGCGATGCACGAGCATCTTGAGGCCTGCCCATCCTGCGCCGCGCATGACGCGCGTGTTCGCCGCTCCCTGATGGCAGCGCGCAGTCTCGAACCAATCGCTCCATCGAGTGATTTCAGTGCGCGTCTGCAATCGCGCCTCGAGGCAGAGCGAAGACGTTTAATAACACAGGTTCCACTGGCGCGTGGCCCAAGCTTCGCGGCGTTTCTATGTGCAGCCGCGGCAGTTGTTGGAGTTGGTGTTCTAGCGGTGGAGCTTCAGCTACGCGAAGAGGCATCGCCTGTGACGCCGCAGCTCGAGGGAGTGGTTGCGTCTGTGCCGGCTGTCGCCGACACACTCTTCGCATCATCGTCGGCCTTTGCCGCCGCGCTCTCGACAAGCGCGCCTGTATGGTCGCTTGCCTATGTCGCGGATCAGGTTCCGATCCGATATGCGACTGCGCGGCTCGCTGAGGAACTGCGCGACCACTAAGAGCAGGCTCGAGTACAGCGCGCGATATATTGGGGCATGGCCCGCGATGCGCTGAATGCACTAAGAAAAAGCATCAAAGAGGGTCGGTTCGACCGCGCCTATTACCTATACGGTGACGAAGAGTACCGAAAGGACGAGGCGCTGCGGGCGTTGATTGCCGGCGCCGTCGAAGCCACCACGCGTGATTTCAATCTGGATCAGATGCGTGGCAGTGGGCTGCCGGCGTCCACGTTAGGCAGCTTGCTGGCCATGCCGCCGGTGCTGGCCCCGCGACGGATGCTGGTGGTACGGGAGGTAGGGAGCCTCAAGAAGGACGCGCGCGCCGTGTTGGACCACTACCTCAAAAAACCTGCCGAAGACGTTGTGCTCGTGCTGGTTTCCTCGGCTGGTGAGAAGGTTGATGGCAACATCGCAGCGGCGGCGATCAACCTCGAGTTCAGTGAACTCGATCAACCACAAGTGATTACCTGGATCGTCGAGCATGCCCGCGAGCAACACGGAGCTACGCTGACGCAGGATGCGGCGGAGTTGCTGTATGCGGCGGTTGGAGGTGACCTGGCTGCCCTGGCAACCGAAATTGATAAAGCAGTCAGCTATACGGGCGGCGGCGCTGGTGTAGACACCGACGTTGTGGAAGCGGTCGTCGGTGTCCGGCACGGTGAGACGTTAGGCGATCTGCTGGACGCGGTGGCCCGTCGCCGTGCGGCCGAGGCGCTCGCTCTCGTGCCCCGGGTTCTGGCGCAGCCGAAGAACGGCGTCGTGCAAGTCGTAGGCGCGTTAGGCACACAGCTCATGGCCATCGGCGTCGGACTCGCGGTCCGGAATGCGCGCGCGTCCGACGGTGCAGTCCGCGCGCGGTTCTGGGACCTGCTCAAAGCGTCTGCGCCCAATACCGGCGGCCCATGGGGAGAAGCTGTCGATCGGTGGGTGCGTGCGCTGCCACTGTGGAATGAGGCCGACATTCAAAGCGGCTTGCGGGCCCTGCTCGCGACTGATCGGGCCGCGAAGGATTCGCGCATCGCCACTGATGAGCAACTCGTCAGCACCGTGGTCCTCGAGCTGTGTGGCGGTCCGCGCCGCGCGGCTGCCTAGTGGACGGCGTGTACCGCGCTCTTTTCCTGTTGGCGTTGGGCGTTTTTGGCAGCGGCGTTCGCGCACAGCAACCAGACGTGGTAACGCGGCTGGAGCGTCTCACCGCCGCAGGCAACACAACGGCAGCTCGCACGTTGGCTGACTCGATTCTCGCATCCACCAAAGAGGGGAGCGACCTCTTCGTGGAAGCGCTGTATTGGCATGCTGTTTTGGACCCTACCGCAGCCGGCGCGGAGCGAGAGTATCTGCGTCTCGTCGTGGAATACCCGCTCGCACCACGCGCGAGCGCGGCACTCTTGCGCCTCGCAGAGCTCGAGCTGGCGCGCCAGGCTCGCGACCGAGCGCAACGACACCTCGAAAAGCTCATCGCGGACTATCCCGAGAGCGCGCAGATTGCCCGCGCGCGATATTTGGCTGCGCGGCTTGCGCTCGACGACGGCCAGACTGAACGCGCATGTTCTCTCCTGGCGGGGGCGCGGACGTCTGTGGACGCGAACGAGGTCGAGCTACGCAATCAGATCATCTATCTGCATTCCTCCTGTGGTCGTCCCCCAGTCCTCGTCGATAGCGTGCGAGACACGGTTGTCCGGGATACAGCCGTTAGGCGGCCTGTGCGAACGACAGCCGGCGGGCGATATGCCATTCAGGTCGCCGCTTACAACACGCAGAGCGAGGCGCGATCGCTCATGCAGCAGCTTCAGCGGCGTGGCATCGCAGCGCGTGTGGTCGGAACTCAGGCACCCTATCGGGTGCGCGTGGGACGCTATGCCACCCGCGAGGATGCGCGGCGCGCGATGACGCAAGCCGGACTGCGCGGGATCATCGTGGAGAACGAGCCGTGACGACTCAGGCTGGGACTCCGCTCATGCAGCAGTACCGGGACATCAAGAGCAAACACCCCGGCGCGATCCTGTTTTTTCGCATGGGTGACTTCTACGAGATGTTCTACGATGACGCAGAAGTAGCATCACGCGCGCTGGGCCTAACGTTGACGTCACGGAACAATGGCGGGGCGGCAGACGTGCCGCTCGCCGGTGTACCGGTCAAGGCGGGCCATGAATATTTGCGGCGACTCGTCCAGCAGGGCTTCCGGGTCGCGATCTGCGAACAGGTGGAGGATCCCAAGCTGGCAAAGGGCGTCGTTAGGCGCGAGGTCATCGAGACCGTAACGCCGGGCGCCGCGTTCAGTGACGACCTGCTGGACATGGACCGGCACAATTACTTGTGTGCGCTGTCCGAGAAGGCCGGCAAGCTGGGCATCGCGGCCGTGGATCTGTCCATCGGCACGTTTCGTCTGGTCGTTTGCTCACACGCGGACGCCGATACTGTTTTTGCGAGGCTCGGGCCGCGCGAGCTATTGCTCCCGCGTGGAACCGGCACGGGGGCGAAAGATCCGGGTTTCAGGAACGCACTCATCACAGAGCGCGAGCCGTGGGAGTTCGATGCGGCCCTCGCGCGCGACGACCTCACGCGACGCTTCAAAGTCAGCGGGCTTGAAGGCCTCGGCGTCACATCGGAGCATGAGCTGGCGCTGAGCGCAGCGGGTGCCCTTCTACGGTACCTCGCCGAACTGCAGCCGAGCGGAATTCCACACCTGATGCGGCCGAGTGTGGAACTGGCGGGAGCGACGATGCCGCTCGACGAGATGACGCGGCGCAACCTCGAGCTCGTCGAGTCGCTGCGCGGCGGAGAAAGCGTCGACGCAACCGCGCGGGAGCGGAGTGGAACGTTGTTAAGCGTGCTCGATCGCACACTCACCCCGATGGGCGCACGGAAGCTGCGTGAATGGCTCCTGGCACCACTTCTGGATCGGACGGAGATAGACGCGCGTCTCGATGCGGTGCGTGCACTCACAGATCGACCCGATGTTCAGCTCTCCCTGAGCGAAGCACTGGATGGCGTGCGTGACATCGAGCGGCTTGCAGCCAAAGCGGCTGCAGGGAGAGCAACTCCGCGCGACCTTGGCGGACTGCGCGATTCCTTGAGGCGCCTGCCTAACGTGGAGCGTGCGCTACGTAGTGTCGACCCGGCGGGCATCCTCACACGCATCCTGGAAGGCTGGGATGCGTGCGCAGATATCATGGAGAAGATCGCGCGGCAGCTCGTCGACAAGCCGCCGCTCATTATCGGCGCCGGTGAAGGAGACACGATTCGCGCGGGGGCCGACAGCACGCTGGATGAGCTGCGTGCGTTGCGCGATGGAGGTCGGGACGCGATCGCGCAAATTCAAGCCGCCGAGCGGTTACGAACGGGAATTTCGTCGCTGAAAGTCGGATACAACAAAGTTTTCGGCTACTACATCGAGGTCACCAACGCCAACAAGGATCACATCCCCACGGATTACCAGCGGCGACAGACGTTAACCGGTGCTGAGCGGTATGTGACGCCGGCACTCAAAGAACACGAAGAGAAAGTGCTCACCGCTTCGGAGCGGATCGAACATCGCGAACGCACGCTGTTTGAAGAGCTGCGGCGTGCCGTCGGCGATGAAATCGGGCGACTCCAAGCCGTTGCCACGGAGATCGCGGTCCTGGACACGATCTTGTCGTTTGCGACTGTCGCCGCCCGTGAGGGGTATGTGCGACCTGAGATAACAGACGGCTTCGATCTCACGATCGTGGGCGGCAGGCATCCGGTCGTTGAGCGCATGATGGCGCGCGACGCGTTTATCCCGAACGATGTGAGCCTAACGCCGGACGCCCGCATGATCATCCTCACCGGTCCGAACATGGCCGG
>DATFBW010000180.1:0-3853 GCA_035253645.1 Gemmatimonadaceae bacterium
GTGCTGGCTTTCGCACGTCCCCTGCCATTGTCATAACGGTCGACACGCGAACAAGTTAACTCGCCCTAATACCAAAAACTCCCGTTCTCGCCCTGACCAACGCTATCACACGTTAGGCGCACCTAATAATAGCCATCCGCCAGGCTGATTCATGAGCTCCGCCGCAGAAGACTTTCCAACAACATTGCTCGCTGCCGCCATCAATGTCTATCGCAAACAAAAGACGCTCGGCGAGCGCGCCATTGCCCAACTCGACGATGCGCAGCTCTTCGAGATGATAGACCCCGAGGCCAATTCCGTCGCCACGATTGTCAAACACCTCCATGGCAATATGCGATCCCGGTGGACGGATTTCCTCACGACAGATGGTGAGAAACCGGATCGCCAGCGTGATACCGAGTTCGTTCTAACAGACGAAGAGCGAAGCCGCAGCGCCGTGCTCGACTGGTGGAACGCTGGCTGGGGTTACGTCTTCAGCGGTTTGGAGTCCCTGGCGCCGGCAGACTTGGAGAGAACGGTTACCGTGCGTGGAGAAAAAATGTCAGCGGGGGCTGCAATCCTCCGTCAGATAGATCACTACGGTCAACACGTCGGCCAGATCGTGCTACTCGCCAAACATCTCCGAGGCGCGAATTGGCAGACTCTGAGCATTCCGCGAGGAAAGTCCGCTGAGTTTGACGCGCATTTCCGGAAACACAATTCCTAGGGGTTGGGGGTTAGGGGTTGGGGGTTAGCCCGAGGTAAAGCGACGTCTCGCCATTGAGGGCTAACCCCTAACCCCCAACCCCTAGTTCGGCCAGTCTCCGCTCGCGAATCGCGACGGTGCGTTCAACTTCGTCGATGCTCTGCAAGACTTTCAGTCGAAGGTCCCGTCCTAAATCGGTGCGCTGAGCCAGGAACTGACGCACGACGTCGAGGGCAGCTCGGCTTCGCTTACTCTCGACGAACGCCCCGAGCCATGCGCCGAGGAAGAAGATGCGGCGATTCTTTTGAATCCAGGGCAGCGAGTCCAACGAGGCTCGGAGGAATGGCATCGTCAGCGAGTCGTGCTCGACGTCGTTGAATGGGCCCAGACTCGCTGTTGCCCAGTCTTCATTGAGCGTCGTGTCGGCGAAATACCGGGTGAAGTACTCGTGCTTCACACTCCCATCGGGGCGCGCGGCCCACGCGGCAAATGCCTGGCGCGCACCATCGGCGCTCTTATCGCGCTCCTTCAAGGAATCGTACCGGGCGATGGCACGGGGGGCGCCTAACGCGAGCAGTCGCGTGACAATGCCCCAGCGCGTTGGCAGCCCGAGCGAATCCACTCCGAACATGGTGCTATCCAGCATGCCATCGAGCGCTTCGGTGGCCGCCGGACTCCGCGCAACGCGAATGAATGCGTTGAGGTAAGCGCGTCGCGTGCCATAACTGCGCCTTGCGTCCCGCGCGGCCGCGACAAAGGTGGACTCCGCGACACTCTGCAGCGAATCGCGCAGCGCGCCATCCACATAGGCACCCAGAGCCCGCGTTAGGCGCGCGAGCAGCGTACCGGCGAGTTGCTCGTCTCGCTCGCGCGGGAGCTCGCGCAGAGCGAGACCGACAAACCGTTCCGGCTCATAGCGCGTCTCGCGCACCGCGTCCCACAATGCACCCCAGAGCAAAGATCGCGTGAACGCGTCGCTGACGGAGCCTATCGCGCGCTCCAGCGTGACGATGCTCAGCGAGTCCGGGAGAAAGAGCCCATACGCCTCATCGCCGGAGTTGGCGAATGCAAATGCAGGCACTGGAAGACCGACGACTTCACGGACGCTCGCGGTGTCCGTCGTCAGCGAGATGTCGAAGCGGCGGCTTTCCCCACCGTGATAGTACAACATCAAGTTGGATCTAATCGGCCACGGAGCTGGCCCCGAAAGCGTACGCGCAGGCCGCTGCGTCAGGCGCAGCCTAACGATTTGTCCGCCAGCCGTCTCCATGCTCTGTTCAACGACGGGCATCCCGGGCCGCAGGATGTAATGATCGCCCCATTCGCGCAGCGACCGCCCGGCCGCCTCTCCGATGGCTTCGAGCAGCTCGCGCCAATTTGCGTTCGCATATGGATAACGACGCAGAAACCTGCGTACTCCGTCCTGAAATGCCCGATCGCCAACCGCGTACTCAAGTTGCTTGAGCACGGACGGCGCCTTGTTGTAGACGATCGGCCCGTAATTGCTCTTGGCCAGATCGAGGTTAGGCAGCTCTTGATAAACCGGCGTCGTTCCTTCGCTGCCGTCCACGGCATACGCCGCCGGTTTCGTGCGCAAGTAGAACCCTTTCCACGCTTCCGACTCGGGTTCCATCGCCGACTGCATCTTGGTCGCCATGAACGTGGCAAACCCCTCTTTGAGCCACAGATCGTCGAACCAGCGCATGGTTGCGAGGTCGCCGAACCACTGGTGCGCAACTTCGTGGTAAATCGTCGAGAGACGACCGAGGCGTTGGACGAGGGTAGGACGTTCGCGAAAGATGAAGCGCTCCTCGCTATAGAAGATCGCTCCGGGGTGTTCCATCCCACCAAACGGAAATGCCGGAGCGAGAACGATGTCGAGCTTTTGGAACGGATAGCGCGAATCGAAATAGCGCTCGAGCCACGTCAGCGAGCGCTCGTGAGCGAGCACGAGTGAGTCAGCATCCACCTCATCGGCGCGCGATCGCCGCACGAAGAGATTGATCGCCCGCGTAGACGAAGCGACGCTCTTTTCGACCCAAGGCCCTGCCGCGAACGCGATCAGATACGTCGAGATCGGCTCCGTCTCACGAAACACGAACGTCGCGCCGCGTGAGGTGGTGTCTACGCGGATGCGCGTTCCATTCGATACCGCCGTCCACGAACCCGGAGTCGTTAGGGTGAGTGTGACGCGCGCCTTGAGGTCCGGCTGATCGAAGCACGGGAAGAGTTGCTGTGCATCGGAAGGGACCAGCAACGTATACACGTATTCGAGGCTGTCGCTCGGGTCGCGCACGCGGATGATGCTCGCTCCCGACGGCGCGATGCGGGCCGCGAATTCGACATCGATGCGATTCGCGCCCGCTCGCAGATATTGCGCAGGGATGAGTATGTGATGCTTGTTGTATTCGAGGTCGTGGATCAGACGACCGTTCGCGCGGACGGGCCCCAAATGAATGCCACGAAAATCGAGAATGACGGGCCCGGGACGGCGAAGCGTGAATCGCGCGATTCCGCGGCCTGCCGCAGAATCGCGCGCTGACAGGTCGAGTGAGAGGTCGTAGCGCACATCTGCCAATCGCGCGGTACGATCGCGCGCCAATGCAGCAGAAACACCCGGTTGCATGAGCACCCCCGGGTCCTCCGCCTCCTGACCGCTCGCCGCGGACGCGAGCGCAAGCACGGCGATCATCGCGCGCTGCACGCGTCCAAAAGTGACAACCTGCATGAATGTGAGGCTAATCGCGCGCAGCACTCTTCCGCCAGAACTTTCTCTTTGACTCTGATTCTTCCTCAGACCTCAGACCTCAGACCTACTGTTATCTTCTCCCCCCAATGTCTGCCGTGATCCTTTGACGCGTGGAGCGGTGATGCGAATCGCCAAGGTAGGTGTACTCGGCGCAGGTGCGATGGGAAGTGGGATTGCCGCTCTTGCGGCGTCGGCCGGCGTCCCAGTCGTGCTGCTGGACATTCCCGGGCAAGGAAGCGATCGCAGCTCCACGGCACGGGAAGCACTCGCCCGTGCGGCGAAAGCGAAGCCTGCGCCCTTCATGGATCAAGGCGCCGCACGTTTGATCGAGGTGGGCAACTTCGACGAAGACCTGCGCGCGCTCGCGGACTGCGACCTCATCATCGAGGCGATCATCGAACAAACGGACCCAAAGCAGG
>DATFBW010000181.1:0-38187 GCA_035253645.1 Gemmatimonadaceae bacterium
GGCCGTCGAACGCTTCCAGGATGGCGTGGTGCAACTTCATTACCTCGTTCAGAACGGATGACGTCCCGCATGACCGGCGCGTTAGGCAGCGAAGCAGGTAAGATATGAAAGGACTCGCGGATACGACCTTTCGCTTTTTGCGCAACCTGCGCAGACCCGCGAAAGACGCGAACCTCGCGCTCCTTCGAACCCGCAGCGAGACGGTAGAGTCTCTCCTCATACGCGAGGCTACCAGTTCGGATATTCCCGCTTTGGCCCGATTGCACGTGACTACGTGGAACGCAACCTATGGCCGAATCGGTCCTACATACGAGATCCGGGAGCGCCAGTGGCGGGAAGCGTTCGGCCAAGTTGATCGGAGCTGGTTCTGCTTCGTGATCGAGCGCTCGAACGGCGAGCTGATTGGATTTGCGAAGGGTACCAAGTACGCGCACAGCGATCTTCGGGACTTCGCGGGCGAATTGAATAAGATCTATCTCCTCCGAGAGTACCAGCGCGTGGGCCTTGGTCGCCGCCTCGTTGGCCACGTGGCCCGCCGGTTTCTGGCGCAAGGAATAGGGACGATGGTCTTGTTCGGTGAACCAAGTAATCCATCCTGTGCATGCTGGGAGGCACTTGGTGGAGAACGCCTCCACAACTCTCGCGGCGGCTTTGACGGCGCGTATGGTTGGCGCGATCTCCAACGTCTCGCCTCGATATGCCGAGTAGAGTAGGTTCGGCCGACTCTCTGCGAGGTGCCTAACAAGCGCCGCAAGGTAAAAATGCCAGATCTTCCTACAAGCAATCCAGAGCAGTTCTACCAGGGTGCTCCTGTGCTCCTGGTCCCTGACGTTTCCGCGACGGCCGCCTTTTACAGGAGGACCCTGGGGTTCAAGTCCGATCCGGAGGGCGAAACGCCGGAGTACACGGTGGTCTGGCGAGATAATGCGGCGTTGCATTTAGCCAGGGGCGAGCACGTGCCGGTCGGTGTTCGCATCTTTTTCTGGGTCAGGGACGTGAACGCGTTGTACGAAGAGGTTACGCGACAGGGGGCTGCCATCGATGTTCCGATCGGGACGCGTCCGTATGGAGTACGCGATTTCTCAGTTCGCGATCCGAACGGTGTAATGGTTGTGTTGGGGCAAGACTGGGACTAACGCGGTCGTCTTCTCCAGTCGCTTGGCGTTAGGCACCATGCAAAACGACGCTGCGTTCAACCCTCTGCTCTCATTCCTCCACCAGGTCCCTGCCGTCCAGTCCCCTATTGGTTCTGGTTACTCCGACGAGGGACGCTGGTGGGTGAAGTTCGCGATCGACATCGACCATCCGCTCGCATGGCGTGTGGTCCAAGAGCTCGGTCATGTTTTGAATTATGTCTCGATCGAGGACCGTCTCCCAACGGTATTCAAACCGGTGTCTCCTCCTCCGTACATGAACGGCGGCCCGAACGAGTTTCTGTCGTGGCTCATCGAAACCCGCGATGCAGCATTTACTCCTGCTGATGCTGCCGAGTGGCTCGAGGGTCGTCTTCCTCGACCCGTCACGGAGATGACGGAGTGGGAGTTGGATGAGGACGCCTAACAAGCGGCGGGTAGCACGATTACTCGTGACGGGGTGTGGCGTGGCTCTCAGTTTGGCCGCGCCCACGTGGCGTGTCGCGCGTGAGCCTGGTGATGGCTGCTGGCCGCCACGCTGTCAGGATGGACAAGTGCCGCTTGCGACGCCCGTCATTGCGCATGGTGACCGACTATTCATGATCGGTGACGGCGCCGCGCCGAATCAGGCCTATGAATCGCTCGACGGAACGACCTGGCGCGGCTTCACACACGATGCGAGCTGGGGGAAGCGATACAAGGCAGCTGATGCCTCGTATGCCGGTGCGCTCTGGCGCGTGGGCGGGTGGACAGAAGACGACGGCAGGCGCACTGCGATGAACGACGTCTGGCGCTCGGAGGACGGCCGCCGCTGGCATCGGATACTCTCTCAGGCTCCGTGGTTGCCGCGATCGGGGGCGCACCTCGTGGTCCTCCGCGATACGCTCTGGCTCGTAGGCGGCGAGCCTAACGAGCAGGCCGTCTGGCTCACGACGGACGGCCGAAACTGGTCCAAACGCGTCACGTCTGCGCTGCCGCGCGCGAACCCTCACAGCGTCGTCGCATATCGCGACGCGCTTTGGATCATCGGCCATGGCGAGTGGGACAGCGCCACGAACGACGTATGGACCTCAGCCGATGGCGCCTCATGGAAGCAGGTCACGAGGGCTGCAGAATGGCCGGTCCGCACAGGCGCTGGCGTCGCTGTTTTGGACGACCGACTCTTGGTGGTCGCCGGCGTCGGCCGTCGCGATGTCTGGTCCTCGACCGATGGCCGGAAGTGGCAGAACATAGGCGCCGAGCTGCCTGGACCTCCACGCGGTGCGGAGTACTCCGTTGTGTTCAAGAACGCATATTGGGTCTACGGCGGAAAAACCGGCGGGCTTGGTGGAACCGGTTTCTGGGACGGGGTATCGTACCTCGCCATGCGTTAGGCACGGCCGAAACTCGCCCCCGAAGCTGCCCGTTTTCTTCAGTTGGTCCGGCCTTGCCCTAGGCTGCGCCGACCGGCAACGTAGGTCATCGAGCGTGATCCAGAGGTGTCGTGATGAATAAACGCCGACCAACCGAGCCCGACGCCGAAGTTCTGCGCGAACCGGCGGCGTCGCGGCTGCTCGCACGCGCCAGCGAGCTTGACGCAGCCCAACGCGCCGGACTCACCGTGGCCGAGTTGCGCGCGGCCGCCACGGAGGCTGGGATTTCTCCCTACGCGTTCGAGGCCGCGCTCACCGAACTGCGCGATGACGGTCAGGTACCGGCCTCCGTGGCGGCACCCCCGGCGCGCCGCCCACGGCGGTGGGCAGTTTTCGGTCTGGCTGCCCTGATGGCGTTGAGCACCCTCTTCTTCGCCCGGAGGGTCGTGCCGGTGGAGGCGGATGCCGCGGCCGTCCCAACCGTGGAGGAGGCGTTCCTCCTTCGCTGTATCTCGACCGAACAGGCCGCCGAGTTGGTGCGTCCGCTCCTCACGCTTCCTGCAAACACCGTCGTGCATTCCCCGCGTGCGCCGCAGGTGCTTACGATTCGCGCGACGCCGCAGCAAATGCAGAACGTACGGGTGCTGCTGGACCGTTACGAAGGCGCGGGGTCTCCTTCCTGCCCGACGACACCGCCACCGACCCGGTGACGCGAGGGACCTAACGAGGACTGGAATCCATGGAACGAAAAACCGCCCACGATTTCGATCAGGAAGTACTCATCCTTTTCGACGCCTACGTCCACGGTGCGCTGGACCGCCGCGGATTTCTCGAGCAAGCGTCGAAATACGCCGTCGGCGGCGTCACGGCCGCGATGCTCCTCGAGCAGCTGAGCCCGAAGTTCGCCGAAGCGCAGGTCGTCGCGCCTAACGATGATCGGATCGTCGCCGAATATATCGAATACGACTCGCCGAACGGGTATGGCAAGGCACGTGGGTATTTCGTGCGCCCGGAGGGAGCCACCGGGAAGCTGCCGGCGATCCTCGTGATCCACGAGAACCGCGGGCTCAACCCGCACATCGAAGACGTCGCTCGGCGCTTTGGGCTCGCGAACTTCGTCGCCTTCGCCCCGGATGCGCTCTTCCCCCTGGGCGGTTACCCGGGCACCGAAGACAAAGCGCGCGAGCTGTTCCCCCAACTCGATCAAAGCAAAACGCGCGAAGATTTCGTCGCCGCGGCCGGACTTCTCAAGGGTCGCGCGGAGGCGACAGGTAAAGTCGGCGCCGTGGGGTTCTGCTACGGCGGCGGCATGGTGAACTTCCTCGCGACGCGGTTAGGCAGTGACCTCGCCGCCGGCGTCGCATTTTACGGTTCGTCGCCGAACGTCGAGGACGTGCCGAAGATCAAAGCGCCGCTCATGATTCAGTCGGCCGAAGTGGATCAACGCATCAACGCAAGCTGGCCTGCATTCGAAGAGGCGCTCAAGGCAGCGAAGGTCACGTATGAGCGCCACCTCTATCCCGGCACGCAACACGGTTTCCACAACGACACGACGCCGCGCTACGACGCCGCGGCGGCCAAATTAGCGTGGGAACGGACGCTCGCATTTTTCAACAAGCACGTTCGTTAGGTTCACACGCACCTAACGAGGATTCTCATCCGGAAGGGAAGCACGCATGAGTCGTCTCTTGATTGTCGCAGCCTGTGCAGTCTGCTCATCTGTCGTGGGCGCGCAGAATGTCACCGTTAGGCTCTCGGAGTGGAAAGTGCAGATGTCGAGTGACACGGTGCCGGCGGGCACCGTCACGCTACAAGTGAACAACACGGGGATGATGACGCACGGGCTGCATGTGCGCGGCGAGGGCGTGGACAAGGGGACGCGCGATATCGCCGCGCGTCAGGCGGAAACGCTCACGTTGACGCTCAAGCCCGGCACGTACGAAGTCTTCTGCCCGATGTCCGAAGGATCGCATAAACAGGCCGGGATGACGCGCAAACTCGTCGTAACGCCCGCGGATAAGGCACCCCCGGGCGCCTAACGCTTGACGGCACCGCTGCGTCTGAGATTTCGCGACGCGACAGACAAAGACGCGCCGATAATCGCGGCCTTACAGAATGCGGCAGCGGGTGCGCTCACGGCGCGCTTCGGCCACGGGCATTGGTCTGCTCTTAGCTCCGAGCGGAGCGCCATTCTCGCGCTGCGCCATGCGCGAGTCCGTGTCGGGCGCGATGGCAAGAAAATTCTCACCGTCCTGCGACTTGCCACCAAGAAGCCATGGGCGATCGACGTCTCTTACTTCACGCCCGTGAAACGGCCGCTTTACCTCACCGGGATGGCGGTATCCGTCGCGCATCAAGGGCACGGGCTGGGGCGTCAGGCGCTCGCCGACGCTCGCCTTGT
Organism: Gemmatimonadaceae bacterium; assembly: GCA_035253645.1. Lineage (GTDB taxonomy): Bacteria > Gemmatimonadota > Gemmatimonadetes > Gemmatimonadales > Gemmatimonadaceae > DASYRX01. The sequence continues at coordinate 4,887 of DATFBW010000181.1, forward strand.
CGCCGAAGAGTGGCCAGCCGACGCGATCCGCCTCGACGCGTATGACGCCGAGGCAGGGGCTGGCCAGTTCTACGTGAGCTGTGGCTTTCGCGAACGAGGGCGCGTCGTGTACAAGGGAAACCCCCTCGCGTACTACGAGCTGCTGTTGCCATGAGCGAGCTTGGCTCGGAGCCTTTCCGCAGCATCGAGCCATGCGCAAAGGCGTCGGGATCCCACACGCAAGCAAGAATCGGGTTGCGCATCCTGCCAAACGCGCTATGGTCGTGCAGAATTACCGAAGGTGCGCCACGAGGCTCGGCCTAACGATGCAAATCCTCAAACAACTGGAAACGACCCGGGACCAGACACTCGAGCGGTTCGCGCTCCGAGGTGCAGACCTCGAGCGCACATATGGGCCCGGCAAATGGTCCATCCGATACATCCTGCTACACCTTGCAGATTGCGAAGCGATCTTCCTGCATCGCATTTGCAGAGTGCTGAGCGAGCCACGCCAGGTGTTGTGGGTTGTGGATCAGGAGGCGTGGGCGAAGCATCTCGACTACTCGCGCGTGCCGCTCGAGCTCTATCGGCCGCTCTACGAGTCGGCCCGCAACACAATCATTTATTACGCCAACGAGTTCTACGAGGAAAAAGGCCATCTCCAGTGGGTGCACACCACGGCTGGCTTGCGCACGCTGAAAGACGAATTCGACAAGGTGGCGGCGCATAACGAGAAGCACCTGGAGCAGATCCGCACGGCGCTTTCATTTTCATAAGAAGGGCGCGGCGGGGAAATCCGACGATTGCCGGATGCGCTCCGCCTGAAGCAAGTGCCTGTGCTCATGCCTGGTAACGATTTCAAATCCGGTTCCGACGGTGAAGCGGATGAGCGACAGGAACGGGTTCCTGAACCGGATGCGATTGACGTCGTAATTGCTTGCTCGCCGGATCGTGTTCCGCGCCTCCTGGTTGCTGCGCAAGAACTGATCGAGGATCGCGACGTCCACGAGTGACGTCGGGGCGATCTTCTTGGGCGCCCGGGCCCGGCGGCTTTGGGACGATGGTTCAATGTACGAGCGGATGAACCACCGGCCGAACCACCCCGGTGTGACCTCATCGACGGGGCCCTCTGGATGCCCCTTCAAAGACTCCTCGATCGCGGCAAGGTACACCACGTTCGTGACGTAGAGATGGTGGAGACATTGCCCAATGCTCCACGTGCTCGGCTGCACCTTCCAATTGAGTTGCGCGGCGCTGAGTGAGCTCGCGAGCGCCGTCGCACGTTCGTCAGCCGACTGCAGCGACGCGAGCAGGCGGATGCACCATGGAGGAAGTGTTTTCGTTTGCGACGCCATCATAGCGGAAATTGATTGCTGTGGCCAAACTGGTGCAACTCCGAGCGCGCTCACTGCGCCGCGGATATGGCTCGCTCGCTGGCTCGTACCGTTAGGCCCCCATGGCTTCGTTGAGAACGACAATCGCTGCGGTCTTTCTCGTAACTGCCTCGACCTCTGGCGCTTGTAGTTGGTTTCGCGCGCGCACGCCAGCTAGCGCGGAAGCAGTCGTGTTCGCGGCGCAGGCGCAGGTCATCACACCAGGCGACAGCCTGTTATCGGTTCGCGTGGTCGCCAACAACCGCGGCAGCCTAACGTGGACGTTGCAGCTTGGGCAATGTTCTCTGAACTTCCGCGTGGCTACTCTCCCTCCGGCCGCACCACGTGTGTGGGACTATGGCCGATGGAGGAGTAAGGCAAATCCACGCGCGTTGTGTTTGGCGGACGTGGCGGCGTTGCGGCTTCCACCGGGTACGTCTGCATCCGCGGAGAATCTTCAACGAACCGTGCGCGTGCGCGATGTGTTAGGTGACTCGTTGCTTCCTGGCCAATACCGGGTTACGGCGGCAGTCGCGCTAGACAACATGTCGGCAGCTGATATCACAGCAGGCGAAGTGATGCTCAAACGCTGATGGAACAGCGGGCTCGCCACCGAAGCCGGGAATGCTATCATTGAACTCGGATGAAAACTTCGCGCATTGTGATCGCGATCGTCATGGGCTTCGTGGCTTGCGCCGAAGCGCCGGAGCGCACGAGTGCCGCGGCCAACGCGGGAATCGATTCGCTCAATGCACGTCTAGTTCAAGCGTATCGCGCTCGCGATCCGCAGATCTACGGGACGGTCTTCACAGATACTGCAGTGTTCGAGTGGCCCGCGTTCAATACGGTACGCGGCCGCGCTGCGCTCGAGACGATGGCGCGTGCAAACTGGGGCGCGTTGAATCAGATGGACCTCGCTCTCACCGTCGACTCACGGCGCATCGCCGCAGATAACGCGACTGAATTTGGAGCGTTTCAGCAGTCCTGGAGTGACAGCAGCGGTGTGCGCATGGTCGAATACGGACGCTATGTCGCTTATCTCACCCGTACGCCCGACAATACGTGGCTCATCGACCGCTTTTTCGGCTTCGCGGACTCTACGCGACCACAACGGTAATTGCCTAACAGGCCGCAGATGGTCACGCCGAAGCGCACGACGACTGCCCGAACCACAGTGGCTCAAAGCGGCGCTGCCGTCCAGGCCAATGGTCAGTCCGCGTCGCCGGAGCTGTTGGTTTACAGCTCCGAGACCGGTACCACATATCGGTTGGAGCGACTCATAGGAAAGGGCGGGTTCGGAGAGGTCTACCTCGCGACGGCGAGCAGACCTAACGCGCATCCGTCGCAGGTTTGCATCAAGATCACCGAACGCCTGGCAGCGTGGCTTCGCGAAGCGTACTTCGCAGAGCTCCTTGCCGGTGAGCAGCGTGCGTTGCGGATCTTCGACCGCTTCGCCTTCGTCGATGGCTCGCGGATGCAATATTGCCTTGCGATGGAATACGCAGAGCACGGTGATCTTGGCGCGTGGCTGGAGCGCAAAGGGCCGCAGCCGGAACGTCTGGTCCGGAGAGAGATTGCGGCAGTGTTGGGCGCGCTCGATGTGCTCCATCGCGGGCAGGCGCTGCACCGCGACCTAACGCCATTCAACGTATTTGTGTGCGCGAACGAACAGCTCAAGATCGGCGACTTCGGGATAGCGACGCATCAGCGCAGCCAACGTGGAGTCACCGCGGACGCCTTCAACCTTTTCAATGCGCCAGCCGAGATAGCATGGGGGAGAGTGCGTCGCTGGCAGCAGCGCGATGACATCTACCAGGTGGGCCTCATCGCTGTCATGCTGCTCCGCGGTGACATAACGAGTCCGATCCGCAGCCGCGACGTGCGCAACCTTCCCTGCAGCGATCACCTCAAGGAGGTCATCCACAGATGCCTTGGCGTTCGCGGAAAGCGCTACCATGCGGCGAGCGAACTGATCTCGGCGTTACGACACCGGCCGAAGAAGGTGCAATCGGGCCGAGTACAAAGTCTTGAGGGGAAGCGGCTGTCCTTTACCGGGTTTTTGAGCCAGCCGCGCACGAAGGCGGCCGCCGCGGCGCGTCGGGCCGGAGCGATCGTGCAGAGTAAGCCGGGGATCTTTACGGACATCCTGGTGCGCGGCCGGCCTAACGCCTTGCAGATCGCGGGCTCGGTAGGTGGGACCAAGCTCCTGGAGATCAGGCGTCTGGCCGCTCAGGGGCATCGCGTAATAGTGATCGGCGATCGCCAATTCTGGCGCCTTGCGGGTGCGGCAACGCGCAGGCGGAAGCAAGTGCGGCGAGCCAAAACAAAGAAGCGCAGCAGCAAGTGATTGCAACGCATAGAGCCCATCATTGGCGGTAGAGAAACCGGGTCTATACGTCGTGATGGGCGTGGCCGGCTCCGGCAAGAGCACGATCGGCGCATCGTTGGCGCGCGCGTTGGGCATCCCGTTCGTCGAAGGAGATGAGTATCATCCAGCTGAGAATGTGCGGCGGATGTCGTTAGGCATCCCCCTTACGGACGCCGACCGCATGCCATGGCTGCGCGCGCTCGGCGCGCGTCTCCGGCAAGCGCGCGAAGCGGGCACGGGGCTCGTGCTGTCGTGCTCCGCGCTCAAGCGCGCGTATCGCGATACCCTGCGCGATGAAGCCGGTGAACTGCAGTTTGTCTTTCTCAAGGGAGCACCGGAGCTGATCGCGGGTCGGCTCGCTGGCCGAAGCGGACACTTCATGCCCGCATCGTTGCTCGAGAGCCAGTTCGCGATCCTGGAAGAGCCGGCGCCTAACGAGCGCGCCTGGGTGTGCGATATCCGGCAGCCGATAGAGGAGTTAGTCGCGGCACTCGTTGCCCTGGCCAAGGCATGACAGACGCGCGCCTGCTGCTGTGCGCACTGGCGGCGGTTGTCGCTCTTGTGCTGCTCATCGCGCGCTTCAAGCTGCATCCCTTCATCGCGCTCATTGCGGTGTCGCTGGCGATGGGCGTCGCGGCCGGAATGCCGCTCAGTGGGGCCGTCAAAGCCTTACAGGACGGCGTCGGCGCCACGCTCGGATTCATCGCCATTGTGGTTGGGCTTGGGACGATGTTAGGCAAGATGATGGCGGAATCCGGTGCGGCGACGAGCATCGCAACAACGCTGATCAAGCTGTTCGGCGAACGGCGTGTGCACTGGGCCCTCATGGTCGTGGCGTTCATCGTAGGCATCCCGGTCTTTTTTCAGGTGGGATTTGTCCTTCTCATCCCGCTTGTGTTCACGATCGCGCGGCGCACCGGACTTTCGCTCGTTAGGGTCGGCATCCCGTTGGTCGCCGGACTTTCTGTCGTTCACGGTTTGCTGCCGCCGCATCCGGCCGCGATGCTCGCAGTGACGGCGTACAATGCCGACACGGGCCTTACGATCCTCTACGGGCTTCTTGTCGGTCTGCCGACGGCCGCGTTGGCTGGTCCTATGTTCGCGACGCGCATTGCGCCCCACATCCTTCTCCCCGCGGAGAATCCGCTCGCCAGGCAGCTGGAAGGGGAGACGGTGAAGGAGATGCCTGGATTTGCAATCTCCGTTTTCACGGTACTGATCCCCGTCATCCTGATGTTGCTCGCGAGCCTGGCTGACATCACGCTGCCTGCGACGAACGCGGTGCGGTCAGCGCTGCGTTTCATCGGGAATCCAATCGTTGCGCTGCTCCTCGCGCTGTTGTTTTCGTTTTGGTCACTCGGCAGGCCGCGACACTTCACGCGCGAAGAGATACAGAAATTCTGCAACGACTGCCTGGGCCCGACCGCGACGATCTTGTTGGTGATCGGCGCCGGCGGCGGATTCAATCAGGTGCTGATACAGAGCGGGGTCGGGACGGCCATCGCCAATGTCGCGGTCGGAACTCAAGCGTCGCCTCTGATTCTCGCGTGGGTTGTCGCAACGCTGATACGGGTGGCCACCGGATCCGCGACCGTCGCGATGACAACAGCAGCAGGCATTGTCGCACCTATCGCCATGGCGAGACCGGGCACGAGCCCGGAGCTGCTCGTGCTGGCGACTGGCGCAGGTGCGCTTATGCTCTCTCACGTAAACGATGCTGGCTTTTGGCTCATCAAGGAGTTCTTCAACATGAGCGTTCCGCAAACGCTCAAGACATGGACGGTAGCGGAGACGATCATCGGTGTCGCGGGACTGCTCTTGACAATGCTTTTGAGTCTCATCCTTTGATGCCCTGACAGAAAAAGCGTATGCGACTGAAACACACCTGGATTCTTGTCGCCGTGTTAGGCTGCACGTCCAGTCAGCAGCCTGGCACACGCGATACGCAAGAAACGCTGGCAACCACCGGCTGGCTGGATGTAACGGCGGCGCTCGATCCCGCTACGACGCCGATTTACGAAGGTGACGCACCCATGAAGTTCGATTTCCTGAAGGACATGCGAAAAGGCGATTCCTTTACCCTGTCCGTTTATTCGTTAGGTGCGCATAGCGGTACGCACATTGATGCTCCGATGCATTTCATCCGCGACGGAGCTTCCATCGATCGCCTTGCGCTCGAGCCCCTCATCGGGCGCGCCCGGGTAATCGAAATCGCCGACAGTGTGCAAGCGATCGACGCGGCTCAGCTCAATCGGCACCGGTGGCAGGGTGCGGAGCGGGTGCTTTTCCGCACGCGCAGCTCGATACGCGGCTGGATGAAGTCGTCGACGTTTCGTCGCGACTTTGCCTACATCGCCCCGGACGCCGCCCAGCTCCTTGCCGACGCGGGCATTGTTCTGGTTGGCGTCGATTACATCTCTGCCGAGCAGTTCGGCGCGCCGGCGCCAAAGGCGCATGAGATCCTTCTCGGCAAAGGCATTCCTATCGTAGAAGGGTTGGCTCTGGACGCGATCTCGGCGGGCGAATACGACCTGATCGTTTTGCCGATCAAGGTCGTCGGGCATGAAGGTGCACCGGCGCGAGCGGTCGTCCGGCGTCGTTAGGCAGCGATGTCGGCGCCCCGCGTGACCGAAACGATTTCACCGGTGCAAATGACCCGGCGGTTCGGGCTCTTGCATGCGACGGCGCTCAACATGACGAACATGATCGGGATCGGGCCGTTCATCACGATCCCGCTGCTCATGTCCGCGTTAGGCGGCCCGCAGGCGATGCTCGGCTGGCTCGTTGCGCTCATCATCGTGTTGTGCGACGGGATGGTCTGGAGTGAGCTCGGTGCCGCACTGCCCGGCTCCGGCGGATCGTTCGGCTATTTGCGTACGGGTTACGGCGCCGAAAAAACCGGACGTCTCATGGGGTTCCTGTTCGTCTGGCAGTTCGTGCTGAGCGGTCCGCTCGAGATCGCGTCCGGGTACATCGGGTTCTCGCAATATCTCGGGTACATCTGGAAAGACATCACGGCCCGGCAAACGATGCTCGTAGTGACGGTCATCGGGCTCGTGAACATCGCGCTGCTGTACAGGCAGATCAAATCGATCGCGCTGATCACGGTTACGCTGTGGATCGGAACCATCGTCACCGTGATCGTGGTCATCCTCACGGGCCTGGTGCATTTCGACTCCGGCACCGCGTTCGACTTTCCGCCGAACGCCTTCAACTTCTCGTTAGGTTTCCTGCTGGGACTGGGCGCCGCCTCCCGCGTGGGCGTCTACGATTACCTTGGCTACTACGACGTCTGCTATATCGGTGATGAGGTGCGAGACCCGGGTCGCGTGATCCCGCGGTCGATACTGATCAGCACAGTGGCTGTTGCAATCATTTATATAGCGATCAACCTCTCGATCATCGGTGTCGTACCGTGGCGGGATTTCGTCCCTGCCGAGTCGCACGCTGAATCCAGATTCATCGTCTCGACATTCATGGAGCGGATCTACGGTTCGGGCGTGGCTACGATCTTCACAGCCATGATCCTCTGGACTGCGTTCGGATCGGTCTTCGCGCTGTTGCTCGGATACTCGCGCGTGCCGTACGCGGCCGCTAAAGATGGCTACTTCTTCAAGGTGTTCGCTCGCCTGCACCCATCGAAGGGGTTCCCATACGTGTCGCTCGTCGTGTTAGGCGTACTGGCGATCCTCGCGGGCTTCCTGTCACTCGGCATCGTCATAGACGCCCTCATCACGACGCGCATCCTCGTGCAGTTCATTGGGCAGATTGGTGCCGTGTCTCTGCTGCGTCGCCACGCGCCTGAGATGGCGCGGCCATTTCGCATGTGGCTCTATCCGTTGCCCAGCCTTGTCGCTCTTTTTGGATGGATCTTCATTTTTGCCACAACGCCTCCCAAGGTCATCGCCTTCGGGCTGGGCGCCTTAGGTCTTGGCATAATTGCCTTTGGAGCATGGTCCTGGAAACAGCACACATGGCCATTCGAGGTTCGGCGTGAAGCGGCGTGAGTTGCTCCGGCAGTTCGCTGTAGCGGCCGGTGCGCCGTTGCTGTACGACCTGATGCAGCGGCAGGTCGCGCTTCCATCACATGCGAAGATCCGATTCGGCTACGCCGCCATCACGTGGGATGGCAACGACGAGCAGGCTATCGTCGACATAGCCTCGTTAGGTTTTCGTGGCATTCAACTGCGGTCGAATACAGTGTCGAAGTACGGCGATCGCCCAGCTGTGTTACGAGAGCTCCTCGAGCAGCATCGGCTGACGCTGGTGGCGTTTTCAAGTGGGAACCTGAGCATCGATCCCGCTGTCGAACGAGAGCAGCTGGCTTTACACACGCGACACGCCGCATTCGTTCAAAAACTTGGTGGGTTGTATCTGCAGATCATTGACGAGAAACCGCGTGGCCGAGTGTTGATTGACGCGGACTACACGCGGCTTGGTCAGCTCCTCACGGAGTTGGGAAGGCGCACGGCGGACCTCGGTATCCCTGTCAGTTACCACCACCACATCGGTAGCATCGGCGAATACCCTGACGCGATTCGCAGGATTCTCGACGCCGCTGATCCGCGTTATGTGAAGTTCCAGCTCGACACGGCGCACTTTCAGCAAGGAGGGGGTGACCCTGCGCAAGCGGTCAAGGAATATGGCAGCCGTCTCTTGTTCCTCCATATAAAGGATGTGGAGGCGCCAGTCCCGGGAGGGGGGAAAGATTCCTATCGCTTTGTTGAATTGGGTCGTGGCAGCGTCGACTTCAAACGCGTGTTCGATGCGCTTCGCGAAATCGACTTTAGTGGCTGGGCGATAGTCGAGTTGGATCGGGTGCCGGATCCCCCCAGGACGCCCAGAGAATCGGCAATGATCAGCAAAACGTACTTGCAGGAAACGCTCGGATTCACGATCTGAGTTCCCACATGACAATCAGGTTATTGCTGGCCTTTTCCCTATGCGTCGTGACGGCGTGCGGCTCCCCGCGCATGTCGCCAGAAAGTGGGGGACAGTCTTTATTCAATGGTACGGACCTGACGGGGTGGCACCTCGATGTCCCTGCGGCCGACTCTAACGTTAGGCTCCGGAGTCCGTTCGAAGTGCGCAACGGAAACCTCGTGAGCCTCGGCGAGCCTCGCGGGCATCTGCTTACCGATTCGATCCATCGCGACTACCGTCTCGAGATCGAGTACCGTTTCCCAGGTGCGCCAGGGAACGCTGGAGTGTTAGTACACGCCTCAACGCCGCGTGCGCTGTACGGCATGTTTCCACGCTCCATCGAGGTGCAGATGGAAAACGGGAATGCCGGAGATTTCTGGTGCATCGTGGAAGACATCAGTGTGCCCGACATGGAGCGACGACGCGGCCCACGGACCGATTGGGGGATCACGGAGGGTAAGGCGCGACGAATCCGCAATTTGACCGACAGCTCCGAGAAGTCACTCGGAGAATGGAATGTCATGATCGTCGAGGCGCTCGGCCGATCGATCAGGGTTTGGGTGAATGGGGCTCTGGTGAATGATGGCTCTGGGGCTACGGCCGATCGCGGGCGTATTGCCCTGCAGTCGGAAGGAGCCGAAGTCGAATTCCGCAAGGTAGCACTGTCGCCGATCACACAACTAACGCAAACCCGATAACGCCGTTAGGCGCCGCTTAATTGACATGGAACGACGCGCGTTCATGCACACCCTTGGAGCAGCTGCCGGCGGGCTTCTCGCCGGTCCGCGCTCCCTGTTCGCAAAGCAGCTGGATCGCATCGGGCTCGAGCTGTACGCCGTACGGCACGCGATGTCCCGCGATCCGGAACGGACCCTCGCCGCGGTGCGCGCGATCGGCTACACCGATGTCGAGCTGCTCTGGTCGTTCGGCAACTTCGGCCGCACGCCGGCGCAGGTTGCAGCCACACTAAAGAACGAAGGACTGCGGGCGCCGTCTGCGCATGTATCGCCTAATGTGATATTCGTTGGATGGGAGCGGAGCCTCGAGATAGCGAAGCTCCTGGGGCACGAGTATCTCATCGTCCCCAGTTTCTCACCTGACACCAAGCGCAGCTTGGACGACTGGCGCGAATGGGCCGATCGCTTCAATGCGGCGGGTGCGATCGCGCGGCGAGCCGGTATCTGGTTGGCTTTCCATAACGAGGCCGATCACATGAAGCCGATCGGCGGCGTGGTGCCTTACGATTACTTCGTCGCGCGCCTGGATCCACAGCTCGTTAGGCTCCAGCTCGACGTCGGCAACATGTTGATGGGTGGCGGCGATCCGATGAGTTATCTCACCCAGTATCGTGATCGGTACTGGAGCTTTCATCTCAAGGACGTCGTGCGGGACCGGTCGTCGGATGTGGAGCTCGGGCGTGGTGTGTTCGACTTCAAACGCTTCCTCGCCGCGGTGACAGCGCTGGAGCGCAAGCCGTGTTACGTAGAGCAGGAAGGCGCCGCTGATGAGCTGGCCGCCGCACGCAGCAACTTTCAGTATCTCCGCGGGCTGACATTCTGAGCAGCAAACGCTCGGCTGATGAGTTGCGTTTTCTGTGAAATCGTCGCCGGTAAATCGCCCGCGAGTATCATCTGTCAGGACGAGCATGTGATGGCCTTCATGTCCACTCGGCCGACCTCGCCTGGCGAGTGTTTGGTGATCCCCAAGGCACATATCGATCACTTCACCGACGTCGATGACGCCACTGCTCAGCGGATCATTGTCGCTGCGCAACGCATCGGGCGCCGCCTGCGCACCGTTTTCCAACCATTGCGCGTAGGTATGGTCGTACACGGTTTTGGCGTCCCGCACGCTCACCTGATCGTGGTGCCACAACACGGCATTCACAACATCACGTCAGACCGCTACATGGCTGTGGAGGATGGACAGCTTGTTTTCAGCCAGGGCCGCATCGCCGCGCCCGAACGCTCGACGTTGGACGAACATGCGCGACTACTCGCGGAATAACGCGAACTGGCTGCGCCTAACGACAGCTGGCGGGCTGCTGCTGGCGTCACCGAGTGTGAGCGCGCACGCAGCTGCAGCGCCGGGTGCGTGTGCTGCCCAGGGGGCGGCCGCGGCAGCAGATGCGCTCGCCGCCAAGTTCGATAAGCACCAGTTCGTTCTCATCGGCAGCACGCACGGCGACGCCAAGATCGAAGAGTTCTTGATGTGTCTCATTTCGCGGCCCGCGTTTCAGCAGCGGGCTACCGACATTGTCGTCGAGTGGGCCAGCTCGGGTCATCAGCGGCTGCTCGATCGCTACGTAATGAGTCTCGAAGCGGTGCCTAACGAAGAGCTTGCCGGCATCTGGCTCGATACCGACCGTCCAACCATGTGGGCGACGCTGCCGCAGGTCCGTCAGACCGTCGAGAACTTGCGCGAGGTGAATCGCACACTGCCGCCGGCGAAGCGTATCCGGTTGGTGGGAGGCAACGATGGCGTGAACTGGTCGAAGGTACGTGTCGCGGAAGACCTCGGTCCATATCCCTTCAAGACCAATTTCATGTTGCATCTGCTCACCGAGCATCTCGCCAAGACACCGGGCAACCGGACACTCGTTGTTTACGGCGATGCCCATATCCGTATCGCTGGGAGCACGTTCATGGGCGATGTCGAAGCAGCTGTCGGGCGATCCAAGCTCTTTATCGTAGGAAGGATCGGTGAGCTCAAGCCCGACGAACGTACGTATCTCGCAGCCGTGGGAGATCCCAACAAAACTTTCTTCGTTGAAGCAGCTCGCTTTCCGACAAACATGCCCTGGCCAGCTTCGCTCCGCGTTAGGTTCGAGGAGCGGTCGGCGCCCCTCGCAGACTACATAGACGCATTCGTCTATCTGGGCCCTGAACCTGACCGAGATCTCACCGGCTCCCTTCCCTTGACCGCTGTTCAGCGGCGTGAGCTTGAACGACGCAGCTCAATCACCGCCGATCCGGAGCGCACAATGCGGGCGCGATTGCAGGGACGCGACCAATGGTTCCGCGCGCACCCTAACGACTTTCCACCACGACTTTAGCAGTAGGCAGCATCGCAAAGCGCACTTTCATCGGCATCAGCGGCTACGACTACAAGCCATGGCGCGGGCGCTTCTATCCCAGGGAGCTCCCCCGGCGGCGGTGGCTGGAGTACGCCAGTCACCAATTCAACAGCATAGAGCTGAACGGCACGTTCTATAGTCTCAAATCACCGGATGTGTTCGAGCGGTGGCTGGCGTCTGTGCCAGAGCGAGACTTCGTGTTCGCCGTGAAGGGGAGTCGGTTCATCACGCACAACCTCAAGCTGCGCAATGTGGAGGCCGCGTTAGGCAACTTCTACGCGAGCGGCATCCTGGCGCTTGGTGCTGTCACAGGACCCTTTCTCTGGCAGCTCCCCGCTTCCTACAGCTTCGACGCCGAGCGCATGGACAGCTTCATACGGCTCCTTCCACACTCGGCTCGAGCGGCGGAAGCTGTGGCCCGGATGCACGACAACCGGCTGCGTCGAGGCGCGCTCGTCGATGCCGCGACGGACGTGGCATACCGGCACGCCTTCGAGGTGCGGCATCCATCCTATTTCAATGGAGAGTTCTATGACCTGCTCCGATCGCACAGGTGCGCATTCGTCGTCGCCGATACGGCGGGCAAATTCCCGTACGCTGAAGAGGTGACTGCCGATTTCGTCTACGTCCGCCTGCACGGCTCGACGCAGATCTATGTAAGCGGTTACACGGACGCCGAGCTGGAGACGTGGGCGACCAAGGTGCGCACGTGGCGCAAGGGCTCCAAGGGTCGGGACGTTTACGTGTACTTCGACAACGATGCCAAAGTCCACGCCCCTTTCGACGCACTGCGGTTGAGCGGCCGGCTGGCGGGCCGTTAGGCGCAACGTAATTTAGGGCTCCTCGATCTCGGGAGCTCCATGAAACTTCAGTTCGCCGCGCTCGCCATGGCTGTCAGCACCACATGGGCTGCGGCCTGGTGGCAGAACGAGGCTCGGACTGTTTCCGCGGGCGAGCAGTCCGACGGCGCTGGCACTTTTACGCGCGCTCTTCCTAACGACAATCGCGTCGGTGCGGGACATCTTGTGAATGGCGTGTTCACGCTGGAGCTGGAAGCCCGCGCCGTTGACTGGTTCCCCGGAGATACAGGCGGGCCCGCAATCCCTGTCTACGCGTTTGCCGAGGAGGGTCAACCGGCCACGGTACCCGGACCGATGATCCGCGTCCCGGTTGGCACGGAGCTGCGCGTGACGGTGCGCAATGCGCTTGGAAAACCGCTGCGCGTCCTTGGGTTACAGGAGCGCGCTTCCGCGAAGTTGGACTCCATCGTCGTCGCGCCAGGAGCGACGCATGAGTTTCAGTTTCGCGCCGACCTTCCTGGGACGTATTACTACTTTGGCCGCACGGAGCGCGCGTTCCAGTCGTTCCCTGGGCGCAGTCGTGACGGTTCGCTCATCGGCGCATTTATCGTCGACGCGCCGGAAACCAAACGGCACGACGAACGGATCCTACTGATCACGATGTGGGAGGATACCGCTGCCGCGTTAGGCATCAAGTCAGAATACGCGCACCAGGTCCTGCGCCGCGAATCGGTGCCACGTAATAGCTGGCTCTTCATGGCGGTAAACGGACGCTCGTGGCCACACACGGAGCGACTATCGTACAGCGTCGGGGACACCGTGCGCTGGCGCGTCATCAACGGCGCCGCGTTCCCGCATCCGATGCACTTACATGGTTTCCACTTCACCGTCCTTGGCCGCGGCCACGCCTTACTCGACACGGTCTATGCTCCGGGGCAGCGCCGGCTCGCAGTCACAGAGTGGATGATCGCTGGTACGACGGTGACCATGACATGGGTGCCTGAGCGCCCGGGCAACTGGTTGTTTCACTGCCATCTCGTGACGCACATCTCCGATGCGAATCGCGTCCCCGCCCGCCTTGCAGACCATCCTGACGCGGGACACGGCAAGCACGCAGAGAGCGGCATGGCTGGTCTCGTGATCGGCATCCACGTAAAACCTGTCGCCCGCACGGCGCCCGCGCGCGATCCAGCGCCACGCCGCCGGCTTCGACTCTTCGTTACGGAGCGGGCCAATGTTTTCAACGACCGGCCCGCTTACAGCTATGTTCTTCAGCAGGGCCTAACGCCTCCGGCCGCGGATTCGATTCAGCCTGTCGGCTCGACGCTCGTGCTCCGTCAGAACGAGCCAACGCAGATAACGATCATGAACGCGACGACGCACGCCACGTCGATTCATTGGCATGGTATAGAGCTGGAAAGCTTCTATGACGGAGTCGGCGACTGGAGTGGTTGGGGCACACGCGTCGCCCCGACAGTCGCGCCCGGCGATTCGTTCGTGGTACGCCTAACGGCGCCGCGGGCGGGCACGTTCATCTACCACACGCACGTCAGTGAGGGCATCGCGCTCGCATCGGGACTTTACGGGGCGTTGATCGTGCTACCGAAGGACAAGTCAGCCGAGGTGCCGGATCACATAGTCCTCGTCAGCATAGGCGGACCACACGACGAGGCGCGTCCTCTGATCAATGGCTCCACAGCACCGCCACCTATTGAATTGAAGAGGGGCGTCCCGCACCGCTTCCGGTTCATCAACATCTCCCCGCTCGAGACCCACACCATTCAACTCACCACGGGCGACAGCATCCTTGAATGGCGTGCGCTGGCTAAGGACGGCGCGGACCTTCCCCGTCAACAGGCGACCTCACGCGCTTCGTCGATCGCGGTGCATCCCGGCGAGACGTATGACTTCGAGGTCACTCGAACGACTCCGGAGCCTGTGACGCTCAAAATCACATCGCCGCCGACAATGGCGAGCCGCGAGGACGCGCGCGCGCGCAGGATCCCGCTGCCGACGTTGCCACGGATCATCACGCGGATCACCGTAATCGTGCGGTAGGTCCAGGACCTCACCCGCGGCCTAACGACTCTCTTCGCGGACGTTGAATCGTGTGGAGGCGACGCTCCGGCGCCGCGGACGGCGCATCCACCTCTTCGAGCAGTTCCCGTTCGGCACTGACTCATCGAGCACGCCCTGTCGTCAGTGGAAACGATCTGAGTGCCGCAATGCGAGCACTAGTAGCGCGCGAGGCGCGCCGCCCGTGCCGCGCGTGATCGGTACGGCAGATCGCCGCCAGCCCAGGCCGCCGCTACGCGGCGAAAAGCATCGCGGGCTTGTATGCGTTCGCCCGCCTTTGCGTACGCCTCACCTAACGCTTCATGCAGCTCGGTGCGCGTGACGTAGAGGTTGGAGGCTTGAAGATCGCCCCGCAAGGCGGGCTCGAGAACCGTAATGGCAGCCGTGGCCTGTCCGCGCGCCGTAAGTACGCGGCCTAACACATAGTTGGTACGGGTATAGCCACCAGTTGGAGAGTAGATGGCAGCACGTAATACACGTAGCGCGGCAGCCGTATCGCCGCGTGCCAGGAACAAGAGGCCCCGCACATGATAGTGCGCCAGCTGATCTCGCCCGAACGCACTCACGCGCCCCGTCACTTCCAACGAGTCCGCGAGGCGGCGCAGACGTACAGTGTCTCCGGATGCGGCGACACTCTCGGCCAGATGCAGCATCGTCCACGATCGATATCGTGCAACCCCACCCGCCCATTCCTCGCCAGCGAAATGCGCTGAATCGGTGTGCTGGACACTCAGCATGGAATCGCCTAACGCGGTTGCTTCCGTTACACGCCCGACGTCGATCAGGCTCCGTTGTTGATGCGACGAACTACGAAGCGCCGCATTTGCACCCTGACGCTGTTGCGTGGCTATCCGGAAACGCCGAGCGATGCCGAGCGCTTCTTGCATACGCCCTTGCTGCCGCAGACTCACCATCTGCCACCAGAGCGCTTCCGCTTGCACATCGGGACGCAGGTCCGCCGCTCGGCGCGTCAGTATTCCATCGGCACTCGCGTAGTCCCCCGCCCGTATGGCGAGCTTGGCCCGCAATTCCGCGTCGTCAATACCACCTGGGATGTGCCGCCATGAAAGCTGAGCTGCGCTTAGGGCTTCCTGGATCTTCCCCTGGCGCTGTAGGACTTCGGCCAGCGCGCCAAACGCGCCCGCGGACGTCGAGTCTATCTTCAGCCACTTGCGCGCAATGGACTCCGCCGAACCTAACGAATCGGCCAGAAGGTCCGCGGTGATTGCAGCGTACAAGGCATCGCACGCGCGGCACCATGCGGATCCTGAACGCAACACAAGCGCCGCGGAGTCTCGCGCCGCCGCATCGAGCAGCAGCTGCCGAGCGCGCACGAAGTCTCCCCGCCACAGGAGTGCTCGCCCAAGCGCGTAGGCACCGTCAGGCTCGGCGGGATATCGCACCGCCAATGTCTCGGCCACGGCGCGCCACGTCGTATCGTTTCGGGCTTCGGCCCAGTCGGCGAGGATGATGAGCCGTTCGCGATCACTCGCGTGCGACACAGCACGCACTGCGTGGCGCAGCAGTTCCGCGCGCCGACTGTAGTCGTTGCGCCAGAGCGCCGCTCGTGAAGCGTGCAATGCCGCCATTGCGAAGGTCGAGTCGTCGGACAGCGCGGACTCGAAGAGCCGCAACGCACCTGTAAAATCGAGCGCGTAAAAAGCCTGTAACCCTTCCTGATACAGCCGACGCGCGCTCAATGATTGCGTGCTGACGCCTGCTACAGCGTTAGGCAGGACCTCACGCGCCATGCGCTCGCCGAGACGTTCAACAGCCTCCGCCGCCATCGCGAACGGATCGCGACCGATGACCGTGACGGAGCCGCGCAAGAGGTTGTTCGCGAGGCTGACGCGCCGCAGGTCGAGCCGCAGCGAATCGCGACGTAAGCGATAGAGTGTTCCCTCGATGATGTCCGTCGCTCCGGCGCGTCTGGCCGCTTCCGTCAAGGCGTGTTGCTCATTCAGTGCATCGGTGGGCAGGCGGAATTCGAGCAAGCGGCCTTCACTCAGCACTGCCAGGTCCCGGATACGCAGCAGCTCCGATGCGAGCAGGCCTCTCATCGTTAGGCCGAGCCGCAGTGAATCCATCCCGGTCCGGTCGCTTATGCCGCCAACGGCGAGAACGGGCTGGGGATCTCGCGCGGCGCCTTTGACGGCTAGAACTATCGCCGCCGCAGCGAACCCTGCGGCTGATAGCCAGGCGACGTACGGCCGTCGAGCCTTGCTGGGAACAGGAAGTTTACCTGCAACGATCGGCCTCCCTTCGGACAGCTCGTTGTGCCTAACAGTGGCATGCCGCCTGATCTCGATAGGCTCGTTTGCCGTTCGTAGCCGCGCGGCCAACGCCCGAGTCTCAGGCGACGGATCGACGTCCAGCTCACGCCGGAGCCGGTCCGCAAACTGGTCGAAAAGCAGTACGGCGCTTGCCCTATCGCTTGAGCGTTCCAGCACCTCGAGGCGGCGGCGAAGAACGCGCTCATCAAACGGCGCCAGCTCGGCTACGCGGCGCAGGAGCCGATCGACGCGCGGAAGGTCGCCGTGCTGCTCCGCTGCCGTCGCTGACTGCAGTGCTCCTTCAATCGCAGCATTGCGCAGCCGCTGCCGTTCATCATCCAGCCACTGCGAGAACTCCGCCGACACGTCGGAGGCATGAAAACCGTCGAGGAACTCGCCGACATAGAGCTCGAGCGCTGTCTCGGCGCGACCCTGCGCAAGCACTCGCTCAAACTCCTGTACGTCGCAGTCGACGTTAGGCGCGAGCTCGACAAAGTCGCCTTGTGATAACACCACGTCGGCTCCAAGCGCTTGTCGCAGGTGATAAAGGGCCTGGCGCAGGGCATGCCGCGCTGTGGCATCATCGAGCTCCGGCCAAAAAAGCGCCACGAGACGATCGCGGGTGCGCGGACCGTGCGACATCGACGCCGCCAGGTACGCGAGCAGCGCTAGGCGCTTGGGCTGCGCGATGATTGTGTCGGCGCGCTCGCCCGTAGCAAGCAAGATCTCGCAGCGACCGAGAAACCGGATTCTCACGTCAGAACGTCGCTGCCGGGTCTACCGGGAAATCCACAGGTGACGGCTGGAAGACGTGCAAGTGACTTTGCGCCAATACCGTGGCGTTGTCGAGGACGGTCAATACCGGAGAGCAAGCTTCTATCACCGTCAGGAGCCGCCATGAGGTTACGGAGCACAATCATTTTGCTCGCGGGAACTGGCCTTGCGGGCTGCGCTGACCAATCTGATCCCACTCGGCCGGGTCCATTCGCATCTCCACCCGGGCCTCCAGCTACCCTGGTGATCGCCCCCTCCCAAATCGGGCTAGTCGTGGGTAATCACGAGCATTTGAGCGTTTTCGCAAGTGACGCAACCGGCCGGAATACGAGGGTGACCCCGGTGTGGACGTCGCGGGATCCAGACATCGCGAGTGTGAATAGCTCCGACGGCACCGTTACCGCGATCTCGGAAGGCATCACGACGATAACGGCAACCGTGGATGCGCTGCGCGCGGAGGCCAAGATCTCGGTGATCGATGTTGCAGGTACCATCGCATTCACCCGCATGAATTATCTGGGCGGGCACCTCACATCCGACGTGTTGATACTTGCTGTGGGCAGTGGAGTGCTCCAGCAGGTGACCCCGCCCGACCAAACGTCGGGCCTTGCTGCACCAACGTGGTCGCCGAACCGGGAGCAGCTTGCCCTCGAAGTGATTCATCTGGATGAACAAGTCCCACAGTCCGAAGGCTTGGACTATAGTAGCGACATCTATATCTACAGGCCTGGAGGGCCCACCGGCGCGCAATGGCAGCCAGTGACCGTGAATCGCCGGAGTAGATGGCCCAGGTGGTCACCTGACGGAACTCGTATCGCGTACGTCGGTCCAGACACTGTTCCGGGGCTTCAACAGATCTACGTGGTGAACGTCGCCGGCGGCGCGCCCGTTCGCCTAACGTCGGCGGCGGGGTGGTACACAACACCGAGCTGGTCGCCGGATGGTTCGCGCCTGACGTTCTCTTTTTGGCCCAGTGGTGATGTCGGCCAAAGCGACGTTTTCATCGTGACAGCGGACGGTACGGGCCTAACGAACGTGACGCGGCACCCAGCGTACGACGGCCAGCCGAGCTGGTCTCCCGATGGCAAGCGGCTGGCATTCGTCAGCGATCGCAATCAGCCCGATAACCGGACTCATATCTCTGACATTTTTGTTATTGATGTTGACGGCAGCAACGCGACGAGCCTAACGAGCTTTATCGGCGGCGGCTTGCGCTCGGTCGACGGGCCCGTCTGGTCCCCTGATGGCCGCGCTTTGGCGTTTGTGCTCCATTCCCCAAACATCGCCGAAAAGATCCACGTGCTGAGGCTGGGCGGATCGCTCATGGTGGGGTTGACCACACCATCGCAGGGAGCTGCAGACTTCTGGCCTTCGTGGATCCGTTAGCCGAAGGCCGTCGCTAGTCATCGGGCGGCGGACATTCCTGGGCCGGGCGATCGCCCGTATGCGTCAGTCAGCTATTGCGTGAAACTATTTCGGCAGGTTACCGTCCTATGGGAATCCCATAGGACGGATGATGGCCGACAAACTCGACGTGAAACAGGGCACGCTCGCCCTGATGATCCTCAAGACCCTCGAAGTACTGGGACCGCTTCACGGCTATGGCGTGGCGCGGAGGATCGAAGAGACGAGTAAGAACCGGCTCACCCTCAACTACGGCACGCTGTACCCAGCCCTACTCAAGCTGGAACAAGAGGGTTTCATCACCGCCGAGTGGCGGCCGTCCGAAAACAATCGCCGCGCGAAGTACTACTCGCTGACCGCCGCAGGGCGGCGGCAACTCGCTCGCGAGACGCGGGAATGGCACCAGACCGCTGACCTGATCGCCGCCTTCCTTTCACCGCGGCGGGAGACCCCATGAAACACCTTCGCGCACTGCTCGCGCGCATCGGAGGATTCTTCACCGGCCATCGCGCCGACGACGACCTCCGCGAAGAGTTCGAGTCCCATATCGAGATGCACACCGCCGAGAACATCCGGCGCGGGATGGATCCACAAGAAGCGCGGCGTCAGGCGATTCTGGCTTCAGGTGGCCTCGTGTCCGCCGAAGAAGCCGTGCGCGATCAACGTGGATTACCGTGGCTCGACAGCATGACCGCAGACGTCAAATACGCGTTCCGCACCCTGCGGCATAGCCCCGCGTTCACGGCGGTTGTCATCGTTACCCTCGCGTTAGGCATCGGCGCCAATACGACGATCTTCAGCGTAATCCGCGGTGTGCTACTCAAGCCGCTGCCACATCGCGAGGGTGATCGGCTGGTCTACCTGCGCCACTCCATGGACGGCCCGGGAGGCGCGAACATCGCCTTCTCGGTTCCCGAGGTGCGCGATTTTCGCACGGGCGCTCCCTCGTTAGCTGGCATTGCCGAGTTTTCGGACTGGTCGGGGAGACTCCAGCTCTCCGACGAGACCGTGACCATTCAAACCGGTCTCGTCACCGGCAACTACTTCGAGGTGATGGGTCTTTCGCCGGTGCTCGGCAGACTCACTGACGCAAGCGACGACGGCCCGGGTGTCCCAGCCGTCATGGTGCTGACACAAGAAGGCTGGACCAAGCGCTTCGGTCGCGACTCGAGCATCGTGGGCAAACAGGTGCGGTTGGACGGGCGGTCCGTCACTGTGATCGGAGTTCTCCAGCCCGCGCCGTTCTTTCCGACGCGCGTGGAAGCGCTCACCAACATGGTGGTCAGCGAGCATCACCTGAGCTCCTTCATGGTAGAGGGGCGCACGCATCGCATGACGGAGATGGTCGCTCGACTCGCTCCCAACGCTACGCTGGATCAAGCGCGCGCCGAGGTCGCCGCGGTTAGCCAGCGCATCCAGACGCAATTCAAGGAGGCGTACGAGCCGGCGGCCCACCATCGCATCGCTGTCATCCCCTTCCAGGAAGTACTCGGCGAACGAGCGCGCCTAACGCTGTTGCTTCTCATGGTTGCGGCCGCGTTCGTGTTGATCATCTCCGCGGCTAACGTCGCCAACCTGACCCTCATGCGCGGCGTGCGCCGGGAAAACGAGCTTGTTCTACGAGCCGCGCTCGGCGCCGCCAGGACGCGGTTGCGCCGTTTGCTGCTCGCCGAGAACCTGGTGTTGACGTTGGTGGGTGCCGTTTTTGGAGTCGTCCTCGCAATCGGCGGCGTTCGGCTGCTCGTGTCGCTTGCGGAGCGCTACTCGCCACGCGCCAGTGAGATACGTCTCGACGCGATGGTCCTCGGTTTCACACTCGCGCTCGCTGTGACGCTGGCACTACTCCTCGCGTTCCTCGCTTCCCTGCCCCGAGAAGGCGGCTTCGCGAGCTGGATCTCGGCCGGCGTTAGGCGGATGACCGGTAGCGTGAGGAAGCAGCGGCTACAGCGCGGACTCGTGGTCGTGCAGATCGCCGTGTCGGTGGTATTGCTGGCCGGCGCCGGATTGCTCACTCGCACCATGATTTCGCTTTCCGACGTCAGTACGGGCCTGAGAACCGAAGAAGTACTGACAATCGATGTGCCACTTCTGACACCGACGGAGCTACTGGGGAACCCTAACGCTGATGCCAGTGCCAAGCAGCGCTATGAACAGATGCGACGTGAGGTACTCGCGCTCCCGGGCGTCATCGAAGCCGGCGTCGGTTCGCCCATGCCGCTGCGTAGCTCTGGCGTCCGCTTCGAGCTCAAAGCAGAAGGCAAGTCACTCGCCGCCGGCGAGGCGATTCCGCGCGCCGAGATACGGCTCGCCGGTCCGGAATATTTCCGTGCCGCGGGGATTCCCTTGCTCAGTGGACGCGAGTTCGCCGCGACCGATCAGCGGGGCTCGGGGCGAGTAGTGATCATCAATAAAACGCTCGCCGACAAGCTGTTCCCTAACGAGGATCCAATCGGGAAACGGATCGCGTGGACGGGCGAGCTGCTCAAATTCGCTCCCTTCAGCGGCGACTGGCGCACGATCGTCGGCGTCGTCGGCAACACGCAGGATGGCGGTCTGGACGCGAAGCCTGGCCTGGCGGTTTTCATGCCTTTTGCGCAGGAGCTGGCGCTCGGCGGCGGTTTGGTGATCCGGGCCGACAGCAACGTCGCGGCCCTCACTGCAGCGGCGACGAGAATCGTTAGGCGCATGGCCCCGACGGCGCCGATCGAGGAAGTAATGACGATCGCGCAGATCAAGGATCAAAGTGTCTCGCCGCGACGTCTCAACGCCGCCCTCATCTCCTCGCTCGGACTCCTGGCGCTCATCATCGCGGCCGTGGGGATCGCCGGTGTGCTGGCGTTTTCCGTGAGCGCACGAACCCACGAAATCGGCATCCGCATGGGATTAGGCGCGGGCCAAGGCCAGGTACAGCGGATGATTTTGAAGGAGGGGGGCGTGCTATTGGCCATCGGGCTTGCCTTTGGCGTCACCGGCGCTTTCTTCGCCGCGCGCATCATCCGGGGGTTGCTCTTCGGTGTCGCACCTAACGACCCGATCACGTTTGTAAGCGTGGCTATGGTGATGGCCGCGATCGGCATCCTGGCGTGCTGGATTCCGGCCCGTCGCGCGTCGCGGATCGACCCGGCGATCACCATGCGTTCCTAGGCGGAATCATGCGCGGCGCCTATGTCATCCACATAGTGGCGGGGAGCGTCGCGCTCCTCGCCGGTTATGTGGCGCTCTACGCAGCGAAAGGCGGACAGCTGCATCGCAAGGTCGGGATGCTGTTCGTGTACGCGATGCTTGCGATGTCCACTGGCGGCTTCCTGATCGCCGCCACGCGCGGAGTCGCACCGGCCGTGAATATCCCGGCCGCCGTGCTGACGGCGTATCTGGTGCTCACGGCACTGACGACCGTGCGGCCAGTCGCGACCGGGGCGCGCGCGTTTGCAATCGGCGCCATGCTGGTGGCGGTGGGGGTCGGCCTAACGAGCTCCACATTCGCCATCGAGGCAATCGCCAATGGCGGCACACGGAACGGCATGCCGGCTTTTCCCTTCGTCATGTTCGGTATCGTCGGCCTGTTGGGCGCGACGGGCGATCTGCGCGTTCTGCGAACGGGAGCACTGCGCGGAGCGTCACGGCTTGCGCGTCACCTCTGGCGGATGTGCTTCGCCCTGTTCATTGCGGCGTTGTCGTTCTTCATCGGTCAGGCGCAGGTGATTCCAAAACCAATCCGCATCATGCCACTGCTCGCGCTACCGGTGCTGGCCGTGTTGCTCACGATGTTGTACTGGCTGTGGCGGATTCGTGTTCGGCGGTCGCTACGTGGCATCGTGCGCATCGGCGCCGCCGAGGCTGCCTAACCAGCGCGTGGCTCGTTAGGCAGCCCATGTTCCCGTGCGTACGCGGGTTATTGCAGTGCGATAGAGCTGGTCGTCTGCAAGGTCATCCTGGTTCCGGCAGGCAGCACGCCTTCCACTTCACCCGTTCCGAGTGAGATGACTGTGCCCGCGGCCGCGCCTAACGCGCCGCCCAGCAGGATCTTGCTCAGCTCGCCGCCGCTCAACACTGCTCCGAGCACGGCACCGGCCGCGGCGCCGACCCCGGCCTTGCGCAACGTTTCTTCACGCGTGTCGGCACCACGGGTTTGCAGATTCGTTGCGGTGACCTTGGCGCTGAGTGGGTGACTGACACCGTTGATCTCGATCCGCTCGAAATCGATCTTGATCGCCGCGGGCTCACCCGCGTGGTCGGAGTTGTCGAGTCCCGTCACCTTGCCATGCACCTTCGCGCCGGCGGGCACGACGGTCTGGCCATTGGTCGCGACAATCGCCTTGTCGACCGTGGCGGTGAACATGTCGCCGACTTTGCTGGCCTTGGTTCCTATTTCCTGATCGAGCCTAACTTCGAGCGTACTGCCGCTCGGCAGTGCTCTCGAGTCGGCTGGCGTCGTGCTAAGCGCGACGTCACCCGTCGATTCTACTCTCGTTTGACGAGCACATCCGGCAGCGAGAACACCCACTGCGAGGATGCTGATAATTCTGGTCCGCATGCTGCGCCTCCTTTTTTTGCGTCGATTTGCAGACAAGGAACGCGATGCATAGCGCGGGCCTTCAGCGCATAACGCAGCTCAGCCGTACAGGGAACTTCCGGGCGGCCTCTGTCAGCCGTCTGCTCGCAAGGCGATCACAGGATCCACGCGTGACGCACGGTGCGCCGGCAAATAGATCGCCAGGAGTGCCACCATGCCGAGAGCCGCTGACACGCCGACGTACGTTATGGGGTCCATCGCGCTCACTCCGAACAAGAGCGACGACAACACCTGCGTAAACGCCAGCGCCGCGGTGACGCCTAACGCGATACCGCCGGCAGTGAGCCAGAGTCCGCGGCGGAGGAACATCCTGCGCACCTCCCCGATCTGCGCGCCGAGCGCGATGCGGATGCCGATCTCGCGGGTTCGCTGTGCGGCAACGTACGCGATAACGCCATAAATCCCCACGATACCGAGAAACAGAGCCACACTCGCCGCAATGCCCAGCATCACCATTGTGAAGGACACTTGCGCCATGGACCGTGCCTCGATGTCGCTCAGCGTTCGCACATCGGAGAGCGGCAGATTTCGATTGACCGACCATACAGCGTCTTTGAGCTCGCGCTGGAACGTCGTGCTCCCCACACGCTTCGAACGAACCGCGTAAACAAACGACTGCCGCTCATAAGTGCTGTTCAGCATCGGCCAATACACGATGGGCGTCGGCGGTCGATTCAGGCCGTCGTCGCGTTCATTGCCGACGACGCCAACGATCTCCCGCCATTGGTGAGCGCTGGTGGCACGCGCGCGCTTTCCGACTGCGTCCGCGGGGTCCTTCCAGTACTCGCGCGCGAGCGCCTCCGAAATGACAAGGACCGGACGCATCTCGTAGATCTCATTCCACGTGATCGAACGTCCCGCCACCATGCGGTTGCCCATTGTCTCGAAGTAACCCGGCGCAAAGCTCTTGTAGCGGTACAGTGGTGTGAAAATGCCTCCGGGCACCGTAAACCCCTCAGGCTCGAGCGGGTTGCCGTTATCCTCACCGTCCATCGTGACCGATGAAGAGATACCGACGGACTCGACACCCGGCACGCGCGTTAGGCGTTCGGCGACCAGTTGGTGTGTGCGCGCGACCTGCAGTGAATCGCTGATGATCCCCGGCGGGATGGCGATGCGAAACGTCTGCACTTCCTCGGGACGAGTGAAGCCGGGCTGGACCTGCCGCATCTCGATCGATGTACGGATCATGAGTCCGGAAACGATCATGAGCATCAAGGCGAGCGCGACCTGTCCAACGACGAGCGCATTGCGCGTCCGGTGCCGACCGATGGCGTCGCTCATCGATCGTCCGCCTTCCCGGAGCGCCGTCGTGCTCGGCCTTCCGAAACGCGCGACCGCAATCAAGCCGAAGAGCGCGGCGCTCACGAACGATACCGTGACCGCAAAGAGGAGTACGGTGAGGTCGACGCTGATCTCGTCGACTCGCGGCAGCTCCGCGGGGGCCATTTGCCGCAGCAGTGTGATCGTACCTTGAGTGAGCAGGATGCCTAACGCACCAGCTGCCAGCGCCAGCAACACGCTTTCAGCCAGCAGCACCAAGCCGATGCGGCCATGACTCGCGCCCAGCGCGGCGCGCAGCGCTAGCTCCTGTTGCCGCCCCTCCGCGCGAATGAGGAAGAGGTTCGCCACGTTTCCGCAGGCGATGAGCAACACCACACCGACAGCGGCGAACAGGATCCACAGAACGTTGTCGATATCGCCGATCACGTCGACCGCGAGGGGACGCACATCGGGCTTGAGCTGCAACACGTCATGTGGCTTTGGAAGCAGCGCGATCATGCGCGCCATGTCGGCGTTTGCCTGCGCCAACGTCACGTTAGGGTTCAGCCGAGCCAGGACTTGAAAGTCGAACTCCATGTCGACGTTGGCGGGATCGAGGCGCTGCGGCACGAGCAAGGCCGCATTGGAGCGCAGGAACTTGAAGGATGCCGGAAGCACTCCGATGATCTCGCTCGGGGCGCCGTCGATCGTTATGGCGCGACCAATGATGTTCTCGTCACCGCCGAACCGCCGCTGCCAATAGCCGTACGTCAGGATCGCACGCAACGGCTGGCCCGGAGCGTCATCGTTCCTCGTGAACAAGCGACCACGAAGGGGCTGTACACGCAAGAGCGGTAGCGTCGCATCGGTTACGGACAGCACTTCGACTCGCTCCGGATCGCCACCGGTAATGGTTGCCTCGATGCGTTCCCAAATGCCCACGTCTTCGAAGACGCGTTTGTTCGAACGATAGGTGAAGTACGTCGCGGGGCCATGATTGCGAGCGCCGCCTGGAATTGTGTGCATGAGGCTGACGAGTCGCTCAGGCTCGCGAAATGGAAGTGGCTTGAGCAACACCCCGTTGACGACGCTGAAGATTGCGGTGGTGGCGCCGATCCCCAGCGCCAGCGTTAGGATGGCGGCGGCGGCGAAAGCCGGCCGCTTCGCGAGCGACCGCGCGCCGTAGCGCAGGTCCTGCCAGATGCTCCGCACGATGCCTCCGATTGCGTGTGCAGGTGATCGCTTCAGCCGCCGGCGGGCGCGGCTGATCGCGCGCGTAGTCGTTAGGCTCGCCGCCGCGAGGATGCGCGAGGCATCTGCGGCAGCGTGTTCCAACTCCGCCGCGAAGGCCTCGGCCGTGTCCTGCCGCTGTTCACGAGGTAGCGCCATCGCGCGCTCGAGGGCCGACGCGATTCCGCCGGGCACCTCGGGGGCGTAATCCCGCACCGGAGGCGGCGGGACGATGAAGCGCGTCGCGACAATCTCCTGAGTGCTGGTCCCACCAAATGGTGTGCGGCCGGCGAGCATTTCATACACCATGCAGCCGAGGCTGTAGACGTCCGAGCGTGCGTCGAGATCGGGATCGCCCGAGGCTTGCTCCGGACTCACGTACGCGGGCGTGCCGGCAGAGAGATCCAACTCCTTTCGGAGTGGCCAGTCACCGACCTCACTGTGCAGCTTCCGCGCGATGCCGAAGTCCATGACCCAGGCATGGTCGCCATGAAGCAGCACGTTCTCCGGCTTGATGTCGCAGTGGAGGATCCGCTCGTTATGCGCGTGATGCAGGGCATCCGCGATGCCCCGCGTTATGCGCACCGCGGTCGCGAGGTCGAACCGAACGTCGCGTTGTAGACGTGCGCGCAGTGAACCGCCGCGGACCCACGGCATGACATAAAATGGATGGCCGGCGGCGTCGCCCGAATCGAACAACGGTAGGATGTTCGGGTGGTGCAGCTGGGCGACTGTCGCGATCTCACGATGGAACTGGTTGAGACCGATGCCGCTTACGGCCTCCGGTGAGATCACCTTGACGGCAACGACGCGGCCATGCCTAACGTCGCGGCCGAGGTAGACAGCGCCCATCCCTCCCTGCCCCAGCTCCGTATCGATGATGTAGCGGTCGGAGATCGCGCGGCGAAAATCGACGTCGGCTACGGGGTCGATCCCGACTTCCGCCTCAAACAGTTCCTCAACAGGGACTTTTAACGCCTCGAGGATCAGGGCACGCGTTTTTGGCGAGGGGTACGGGTGTTTCCCGTTGACGAGGTCGGACCAGTGGCCGCGCGACACCCCGATGCGCATGGCCCAGTGGTTCTGGCTCAGGCCACTACGCGCGAGTAGCTCAACGAGACGTTGCTGTTTGAGACGGAGGCGCACGCGGTCTTCGCGATGGATGTGGACCAGACAGGCGAAGGTACGGCGGCGGTTGGAAAGTTGTGACGGAAGGGGCTCAGAAAGTGTTCGGACAAGTTCGACGGAGCGTGCGCCGCCGAGGTCGGCGCCTAAACGACATCGACTCAGCGGGCTCGCATCTCGTCCAGGGTCAGCGCCTCGCCGCTACGTTGAAGCGCAGCGACTGAATCGTTGGCGGGTTCGTCGGCGCCAGCAGGATGTTGCCGTCGATGGTGGCGCGTTCGCATGTCCACGAAAAGCTGCCGGCGAGCGCACCTGTGGCTCTGATCGGCGCATCGGTACGGCAGCTGCCCGTTTCGCCTTTGAGCCGCGCGAGCTCGCGCTTCCAGTTCTCCTCAGAACGGTCCATGAGGAAGTTCATGGCGAGTACGCTCCGCCCTGGGTCGATCGCCCCCGCGTCGTACATCGCGCCCGCAGCACCGTAGGCTCGCGCCAGCGCCGCGCTCACGCCTAACGAGCGGCCCTGAAACCAGCCGCCTTTATGCAGCTCCATTGCGGCATCCCACAGGGGACCGGCCGGACCCGCATACGTCCGGTTCGCAAAAACGAAGAGGCCAATGCCTTGATCCACCAGGAGCAGCATGTACGAGCCATAGCCAGGATACCCGCCGCCGTGGCCCAGCGTTAGGCGTGCGTCGCAATCGATCCCGACGCCGAAGCCCATGCCATACGTAATCGGCTGCGTGCAAGAGCCGCTGCTTCCCGGCCGGCGACCTAGCTGGGGAAAGTTGAGACCCTGCGCCATTTCACGCACCGTCGCGCGCTTTGCAGGACCCTCTTCGGCGCCATCACGAGGTGGCCACGCTGAAAGCAGGAAGGCGATCCAACGCGCGTAGTCGTTGGCGCTCGTCTGCACGCCCCCCATCGCGCCAAAAGTGCCGTGCGCCATGTCAGGCTCCCGCACAAATGTGTCGTTCTCCCAGCGATAGCCGAGCGCGCGCCGGGTCGTGTCCGAGGCATAGATGTCGTAACCCGTGCTCGCCATGCCTAACGGGCGCATGATCTCCTGCTCGATGTAATCCTTGTATGGCCGGCGCGAGACGTTGGTGATGATGCGGCCGAGGAGAGCGTAACCAAAGTTGGAATATTCGAACGCCGTCTGCGGCGCGCGCGTGAATGGAACGCCGTCGCGCAGCATGCGTGTGAAGTCCGCTTCCGAGAGGACTTGCTGGCGGTCGCCCCAGGGATCGTCGGTGACGAACCCGCCCACATGGCTGAGCAGATCGCGGACGCGGATGCGCGGCGAATCACTCGTCGGATACTTCCAGCCGCGCAGCTCGGGCACATACACCTCGGCGAGTGCGTCGAGCGTGAGCTTCCCCTCGTCGCGCAGCTTGAGTGTGGCGAGCGCCGTGAACGCCTTGGACATCGATGCGATGCGGAAGAGAGTCTGCGCGTCTACCGGTCGCTTCGTTTCGACGTCCTGCACGCCCATCGCGCTCACATGCACGAGCTTCCCGTCGCGTACAATGCCGTAAACGAGACCTGGGGCGTGCGCGTTCTCCTGAAAGCGACGGAAGTGCGCGTCGATCGCCGGGATGAGCTGCTCGATCGGAACAGGCGTGGCCGGCGGCTGCGCCGCGAGAGCTCTCGGAAGTGACACGAGCAACGGCGCGGCGTACATAGCCACGACAGTGGCCCAGCGGCCTAACGAAACATGCATTGTCAGCTCTGTTTAGAATTGTTTATGACATATCGCTAGCGGGCGCCCCTGGCCGCGGCGCGCACGAAATCTTACGGCAGTGCAAACGCCACGTATGTGCCGCCGCTCGGTGCATCATTTTTCCCACCGCCACAAGCGATCACAATGTATTGCTTCCCGTTCACCATGTACGTCGACGGGGTCGCGTTCCCAGCTGCCGGCAACTGAGCTTCCCATAGCAGTTTGCCATTCGATTTATCGAACGCGCGGATCTTATTGTCGTACGTCGTCGCCGCGATGATCAACAGCCCGTTCCGGCTGACGATCCCACCGCCGTAGTTATCGCTTCCCGTATTCGTTAGGCCCTGCGCGACCAGCTTCGGATACTGACCGAAGGGGATCGACCAGGCAATCGTCCCGTTGTTCAGATCGATCGCGTTGAGCGTGCCCCACGGCGTCGCGACGCCGGGATACCCCTCGTGATCCAGGAAAATATCGTACCCATGGTTCCGGTACTTCGAATAGTGTGGACCCGTCGTGTTCACTGCCCCGGGGTCCTTCCCACTGATGAGGTACTCGGCGAGGTCATCGATGACGGCGTTGCCGAGCAAACTCGTGAACCCCGGCATCCGGCCCGTGCCATCACCTTCGCGGATCGCGCGCACAATGGCCTCGCGCGTTAGGCGTCGCCCTATGCCAGTGAGCGATGGACCGCGCGCATTGGTGGGGCCGTGGCATTCGGCGCAATGCGCCCCGAACACAGACGTCGCCTCCCGTGGCACCATGCGGATGATCCACGCCATCTCGTTCGAGTTGACGTAGAGCAGACCAGTCTCCGGATCGAACGCTGGCCCACCCCATTCTCCTCCCCCGTCAACCCCGGGGAAAATGATCGTCCCCGTCAGGCTCGGCGTCGAATACGGATGTGGAGTCGGGTTCGCCCGGAAGATTTTCAATGCTGCCGCACGTGCCTCCGGAGTTCGGTTCGTTAGGCCTTGCTCGGTGAGCTGCTGCCGTGCGAAGGGCGGTGGCAGCGTCGGAAAACGCTGTGAGTCGGCAGCGACTTCGCCATCGAGACTGGCGCGCGGCATGCGTTGCCACGCGCTGGGGAACAGTTCCTTCCCCGTCTCGCGCTCGAGCAACCAGACGTGTCCCGTCTTGGTGATCTGCGCAACGGCATCCACACGTCTGCCGTCGCGCGTCACCGTCACGAGCGTGGGAGCTGCCGGAAGATCGCGATCCCACACGTCGTGCTTGAGCGTCTGCAGATGCCAGCGGTACTTCCCCGTATTCGCATCGAGCGCAACGATCGAGTTCGCAAAGAGGTTGTCGCCTAACCGGTTCGCTCCGTAAAAGTCAAACGACGCCGAGCCGGTCGCGAAGAACACCATGCCACGGCGCTGATCGACCGTCACACCCGACCAGGCATTCGCGCCGCCGGCATACGTCCACGCGTTAGGCGGCCACGTGTCGTAGCCGAGCTCCCCCGGATGCGGGATCGTGTGAAAGCTCCAGCGGAGCGCACCGGTCTTTACATCATACGCCCTGACATCACCGGGCGCCGAAGGGAGCGCTTCGGGCACAGACGTACCGATGATGAGCATGTCCTTGTACACGACGCCGGGCGTGCTCGCGCTCACCGACAATCCTTCCACCGGACGGCCCAGTCCCGCGCGCAGGTCAACCCAGCCGCTGTCGTTTCCCCAACCGGCCGCCTTCTGCCCAGTCTTCGCATCGAGCGAGAAGAGGCGATATCGATAGTTGAAGTACACACGCCCGTCATGCACCACGATGCCGCGATAGCGGATGCGCGGGCCCGTGAACTTTCCGCCCGTCGGATCGAAACTCCACAGCTCCTTTCCTGTCGCTGCATCGAGCGCGAATGCGCGTTGCTTGGGCGACATCGCGTACATCACGCCATCGATGATCACGGGATTGGATTGCATCTCCGATCCAGCGAACGCGTCTTTCGTGTCATATGTCCACGCGACCTTGAGCTGCGCGACGTTGGCCGGCGAGATCTGGTCCAGCGTCGTATAGTGTGTGTGGTCGTGGTTCCCGTGGTACACGGGCCAATCGACGTTCCTCGCCGGTTGCGCGGCGCAGCCGATGACCGAAGCGATGAACAGAAAGAGCGTCCGACGCGGCATGGCAATCCCGTCGCTAGGAACGAAAACGTGACGAGCAATATGCGCATGGACGACGCCTCTCGCAGCAGGCTTGCGTGCTACCGCCCCTCCGAGGGTTATTTGAGCGACAACGGAAAAAGGCTACCTAATGACGGACCCGGGCTCGTATACCGCGGAGCACCGCGCTTGGCAGTGGGAATTGGTGATGAAGTACGAGGATGGGTCGATTCCAGCCACTTCGTGGAGCCAGGAGACCCTCACAATCATCGCATCCTGGTACGCGAAAAACCTGCCGCGCGAGCAGGCGACGGCACGATACGAGAAATACTACCATCGCAATCGCCATCGGCTGACGAACCGCCTCGACAAAGCGGCGGTAGCGACGAGCGCGATCGAGTCGGTCGATGCCGTATGGGAATCGCTGCTCGCGCGCGCGTTGGAAGGCCGTTAGGCGCGGCTCAAGCCACGTATCGGGTCCGCGTTGTGTGTCGCGCCTAACGGCTGAAAAGTCGCGGATTCTGCAGCGTCCCGTTCCAGGGACGCATCCAAACACTGCCGTTCCACGCGTGCGCGAGATATTTGTTGATCGCGTCCATCTCCACTGGCGTGTACTGGCTGCGATGACACGCGAATTCCTCGCGTCCCGCAACTAGATCGCGT
Source organism: Gemmatimonadaceae bacterium (assembly GCA_035253645.1). Taxonomy (GTDB): domain Bacteria; phylum Gemmatimonadota; class Gemmatimonadetes; order Gemmatimonadales; family Gemmatimonadaceae; genus DASYRX01. The sequence continues at coordinate 36,612 of DATFBW010000181.1, forward strand.
TCCTCGAACGGTACGCGCAAGGTCAAGAACACTTCCGCCATGCCGTTCACGGTGGGTTGCGCCCGAGGGGCCGTCGCGAGTCGCTCCGTCGGCAGTGACGCGAACAGGAGGTCCACTTTCGCGTAGCGCGCGTCACTTTGGATGATCTGTGTGACGACATCGCCTACCAGCCGGTGGTCGGGATGCCCTGTCCCTCCCTCAGGACCGAACGTGATGATCCCCGCTGGACGAAGCGAATCAATGGTTGCCATGAGCGCCGACCGCAGCTTGCCGAGTACGTCGAACGATGCAAGGCCACCGTCTGGAAGTCCGAGCAAGTGCAGTTGACGCACACCGAGGCGGTTGGCCGCGCAGGCTGCTTCCTTCGCGCGTGCGGCGGCGAGCTCGGCTCCGGGCGGGATGCGGGCGAAATCGCGGACGCCCTTGGAGCCGTCTGTCGCGATCACGAGGTGAGTCTCGCGTCCTTCCCTCGCCAGGCGCGACAGCAAGGGACCGATAATGCGTTCGTCATCGGGATGGGCGAACACGGCGACGATGGGCTGGCTGATCTGAGCCTGCGTCGAGAACGCGGGAACCGCCAGCGCCACGGCGACAAAACGTGCGGCGAAACCCATCCTGCTGCAAGAAAGCCTAACGTGCATCGTCATTGGAGCGGCGGCGCAATAGCGCAGTCTGCCGGATGTCCGAATAATAGCGCTGTCATGGCAGACGATCGGTGTACCTCGCCGCACGCAAGTGCCCGGGATTATGTGTCGTGCGTCAGCAATGGGCTAGCCGGAGTTGGCGAAATGGAACCCGCTCTTGAAGACACTCGCGCGCGTGGCGCTCGGATGTATTTTCGCCTCAACCTTGGACTCATTCTCTAACAAGACGACGTGGACGAGAAAACGCTCTTCACCGACTTCTGGACCAACGAATCGACGACAACTCGAAAGGTCTTCTCGCGAATTCCGGAAGGTTCGACGTACCGCCCAGATCCGAAGTCGCGGACAGCCATTGAAATCGCATGGCAGATCGTCTGCGAAGAGAAGATGCTCATCGACGCACTCGAAAGCGGTAAGGCGGAATGGTCGCCGCCACCGACGCCGGCGACGATGAAGGAAGTCCTCTACACCTACGACACCCAAGGCGTAGCCAAGCGTTTGGCCGCGCTGCCCAGCGAGCGCTGGAACGGCATGCTCGATTGGTTCGGTGGCGAACGACCGGCATCAGCGATGGCTTGGAGCTTCCTCTTCGACATCGTGCATCATCGTGGACAGATCACGACGTACCTGCGGCCTATGGGGTCGACAGTCCCGCAAATCTACGGACCAAGCGGAGACGAACCGTAGCACGGCCGGACGTCACGCCTGATTCAGTCGTTAGGGATGCGTTTCTGGCCCGCGCAACCGCGCCGCAGTACTATGCGCGCACTGAGCGACAAAAACGCCAAGCCCTGAATTGTCCTCGCCCGCTCTTGCGCTTCTAATACCGAGGTTGGAACAGATCGTTAGATGCCAGGATTCGTTAGCCAGCACCGTCCGGAGAAATACAATGTCCTTCACGCCTAGAGCAGCCGTCCCCCGCCGTGGGTTCC
>DATFBW010000182.1:0-10903 GCA_035253645.1 Gemmatimonadaceae bacterium
TGGGCTCATTTCCGCCTAACGCGTATGGACTGCGCGACATGTCCGGCAACGTGTGGCAGTGGACGCTGGACTGGTTCGACCAGAACACGTACGCGCGCGATGCCGAGCGTGGTGTCGTGCGCAATCCCGCCGGTCCGAACAGAACTGGCGCAGGGCACATGCGCGTGATGCGTGGTGGGTCGTTCCTCTGCAACGATTCGTACTGCCGCGGTTATCGCGTGAGCGCGCGCAGCTCCGGGACGCCCGACACGGGAGGACCGCACATCGGCTTTCGAACGATTATGACTGTGGCACAGTGGCGCCTTCATGTCGCACGGCAAGCGCGATGAACGGCGCAGCCGCGAGTGCGGCAATGAGCGCCAGCGTCGCGAATCCCCATGCGTGCATGATCACCCCTGACAGCGCACCTGCTGATGCACCAGCGACTCCCATTGTAAAGTCCGAGAGACCTTGAGCCGACGGGCGGAGCGCCGCGGGAATCGATTCACTGAGAAGTGTAGAACCCGCGACCATCGTTGATGACCATCCGATCCCGAGCAGCATGAGGCCGGCCGCGAGGCGCGTCGACTCGTGTCCCGCGGTCCCCGCGAGTGCACACGCCGCGATCAAAAACGCGAGCCCGAAGAGAATGACCGGGCGTCGTCCGAACCGATCGGTGAGCCAGCCAATGACCGGCGAGAAAGCGTACATCCCGGCAATGTGAAAGCTGAGAACCACACCGACGATGCGCAGCGTGTGCGCCGCGTCGTGCCCTGCTGCGCGGATATGCACCGGCGTCATCGCCATGACGCCTACCATGACGACATGTCCCACAGCCACGGCAATCATCCCGAGCCGCGCCGAGGGGTTTGCGATAACGGTGCGCAACGCGGTACGCATCCCGCTGTGTGCCTCGTTAGGCTCGTTCGCCATTGTCCGCGCACCGGTTTGTCGCGCCAGGACTGCGGGATCCGGTCGCATCAGCAGCAGGAGGACAAGCGCGGCCAGCACAAAGAGCGCCGCTGAAAAGGCAAACGGCGCAGCCAACGTGGGGATACCGTAGCCGTCGAGTGATGCGCCAGCGAGCGCGGCAAAATTAGGCCCGGCTACAGCGCCTAACGTGGTGGCCCATACGATGATCGAGAGATGCCGGCCGCGCTGAGCAGGTGGGGCAAGGTCCACGGCGGCATAACGTGCCTGCATGCCCGCAGCTGTACCGCCACCAAAGAGAAAGAAGCCGGCGAACAGCAGCGGAAGGGAGGTTTGCAAAGCCGCCATTACAACGACAATCGAGCCGAGCGCTGCTGCGAAATAGCTCGCGGCCAGACTCGGCCGGCGGCCGCGCCGCCGCACGATCTCGGTAGCAGGGAGCGCCAACAGCGCAGCGCCAATGACGACCGCGCTCACAACGAGGCCCGACACCCTGACGCCGGCAAGTTGCGCCGCGAGCAGCGCACCGACGGACGAACCGATCGCCACGCCGATGCCGCTGATAATCTGCGTGGCGAAGAGCAGACGCAGCGTGCGACGCTGGACTGCGACCAGATCGTTGGCGTTCAACGCGCCGGCAACCTAACGAGAATCGATGCCTGACAGTATCAGAAGTTGCCGTCGAGGCCTAACGTCCACACCAGCCGCGACTCCAACCCCCCCCGCCGCAGCGGAACGAGCACATTCGCGACGAGGATCGGCCCGCCTAACACCCGGAATTTCATACCGAACGACCCATGCACGCGGTGGTCCTTCATGTTCGGGATATTCGTCGGCGCGATGTGCCGTTCGACTGGAAACTCGAAGTGCACTGCTTCCGGGAGCTTGAGGCCGCCGCCACCAACCTGCCACTCCGTGAGCACGTCCATCGCCAGCGTCGCCCAATCCGACATCGGTTGGTCGAATCCGGCAGTCGCGAGCACGACGTCGCTCCGTCCCCGCCCCGTGCGTATCTCGTGACCGACGTTGAGGTGCGGAGAGACGTTGCCTAACCGCGCCGACGCGATCAGAAGCCCGCGGATCGCGAAGTGCCCGGAACCGGTGAGATCATCCTCCCGTCCCGTTGGAAGCCGCGCATCTGTCATGAATGCAACAGCGAGGCGCTCCGTCGATCGCACGTTGGCCTTCATGCGCAGCGCAATGTCGCCGAACCCGGTAGCAAAGCCGAACGTGGTCGCCGTCGCCGTAAGCACGGGGTTCGCCGAGTCGCCTGCAAAGAAGTGCGATGTAGGTATGCCGAACGGGATGAACTGACCGACGCTCCGCCCGGTGAGCCCCGTGTGAACGATTGGTATCGCGAGCCCCACGTCGACAGCGTCGGTGATGCCCCATGTGGTGAAAAACGTGGTCACCAGCAGGTTCACGTTGAGGTCGAGCGTTACCTGCAGCACATCATTTTCCCGAAGCGGCCGGCCAAGACCAGGGGGATCGACATCATCGTGTACAAAGTTCAGCGTCAGCTCGTCAAGCGGCACACCGCGCAGGGCCGTGAAATTGAGCGCGGTCATGTTCGCCCCGACCAGGAAGCGGCCGCCGCCTAACGTCTGAGCGCGCTCGCCGAATACCGGTCCTAACGACGTGGACGTGCGCACAGGGAGCCCACCGACGAATTTGAACGTGACGCCGCTCCCCGTGGCCGACAGCGGCAGGTTCGACGCGTTCGCGGCGATCGCATCGGCCAGGAAGTCGACGATGGCTCCGTTGCGGGCGGTGATGTCAGGGATGAAGTGCAGCCCATGCCCATTGGTAGCGTTGACGGAATTGTCGAGGCAGAGCGGAGCCCCGCAGCTGCCAAAGCTGAGCAACTCCGCAATCCTCCCTCGCACTCCGCGCTGCGCCTCGGCATAGCTTGCCGCGCCGAGGCATAGGGAAAGCACCGCCATCAGCGTTCGTGCACGCATCGACGCTCCTGAAGAATCAGTTGATCAACGCAACGAGACGCCACTCAGCGCCGCGCCGCTCCAAGCGGGCGCGCAAGTTTACGGGTTCTTCGGACGAAGTACCACGACGCAGAGTGACCAGAGTTGTGCCTCGCACTCGTGCCGTTGCGACACTCCCTTCTACCACGATGTCTGACACCGTCCAGCGAGGTGTGAGCGTGCCGCCACCGTTCCAGACGGCCTCGAAGCCTTCCCTCTGCTCGTTAGGCATGCCCGGATAGAGCCGCCGCGCGGTGGCAAGATCGCGGGCGGCAATGGCACGCGCGAAGGCAACGATCACCCCCCCGACAGCAGCTTGCTCGTCCACGATCGGCGGCGCGACTGTCACCGTGCGCGCGGGCGCCGTAATCGGCACTTGCTTGACCTGCGCGCGGAGCGCTGACGAATCGACCGTCGCGGTGCTTTCGGGTTGCGCACGCGTCGGTGTCGGCGGCGGCGGCGAAGTCACGTTAGGTACCGGACGTGCGGACAGCTTTGGCACTGCCGAATCGGTCCGAGCCTTCGCGATCGCCGTTGATCTTGACGGTGTCTGAGGAGATACGGCGGAAGACTTTCCTTCGGGTACACTTGCCGGCGGCGGAGGTAGCTGACGATCGCCCTGCACGGAATCTGGAAGTCGACCGGCATCGTCCTTCACTGCGCTTACAGTCGGCTCAGTGACGGCGCTCGGATCGTCTCGCCGGCTATCGGCTGCGACACGCGCGATCAGGAAACCGGCGCCTAACAAGACGACGGCACCAGCGGCGAGGAGTGCTGGACGCCACCGCGCCGCTGACCCACGCGATGCGTCGTGACGCCGGTTGCTCAGCGGAATAGGACTTTGCGGAGTCCGCAGTTGCGAGACGATCCGATGACTTGTCCCCGACCGCGCGAGCGTGATCAGCTGACTCCGCGTCGGATCATCTCTCGCCAGCGGCCTTGCTCCCATTGCAGCCGTTGCATCCTCGAGCGACGGCCAGCGGTCCGCAGGCTCCTTGCTGAGCATGCGCATCACCGCGTCCCGCAATTCTGGCGGACAGTCGGGTCTCAGCTCCTCGAGCGAAGGTGGCGGGTCGTGGAAGTGGCTATACAGAACGGCCATCATCGACGTGCCTGTGAAAGGCGGCCGCCCCGCAAGCATCTCATATGCGACAACGCCGAGGGAGTATTGGTCGGCCGCGCCCGTCACCTCGCCGCCGCCACCCTGCTCTGGACTCATATAAGTGGGAGTGCCCACGGCAACGCCCGTGAGCGTCAGTCCCTCCAGCTCAGGCACTTTTGCTATGCCGAAATCAGTGACGACTGCCCAACCATCGTCATCGATCAGGATGTTGCCGGGCTTTACGTCGCGATGCACAACACCGTGGCGGTGCGCATAGCCTAGGGCGTCACCAACTTGAGCAAGGATGGCCTGCACCATGGCAATAGGCAGCTGGCCCAACTCGCGCATGATCGCGTCGAGAGGCGTGCCTTTGACCAACTTGATGACGCAGAACAGGAGGTCGTCGACCTCCCGAACGGCGTAGATGGGGATGATGTTCGGGTGCGAAAGGTTAGCCGCGGTCCGCGCCTCGCGTTTGAAGCGCTCGACGAGGCCGGTCGAATACACCATTCCCGGTGCCATGACTTTGATGGCGACCTTCCGATCGAGACTGATCTCGTGCGCGAGGTAGACTGTCGCCATCCCTCCACGCCCGAGCTCGCCGTAGATCTCGTATTCCCCGGTCGTCGCAGCGCGCAGTCGCTCCAGCAGCTTATCGGCCGGATCGGTCGGTAACAGCGCCGAGGAATTGATCGGTTGCTGATCGGCCATCGACTACGGAGGAGGAGGAGGAAATCGGGGGTGGCAACATAACGCCGGCGCGATAGGCTGTGTCAGCCCATTACGCGATACGTAAAAGCGTCCGAGGTCCCATCAGGACGCTCACAATCAACTCGCCGTGATTCGAAAAGGTTCGCAATCGGCCACGCTGTCGTTACCGGAAGCGCGCCGCCTCGCAGTCGCATCACAAGGGTTCGGCGAAAGGCCTGCGAAGGCAACAATCGTGCACATCCATAAGTTGGCGGCGCGCATCCACGCCTTTCAGATCGATTCAGTGAACGTCGTGGTGCGTGCGCACTACATGCCTGCGTTCGCGCGACTGGGGCCGTACCCGATGGCCATGCTGGACGCGCTCGCCTACCAAAAGCGCGAGCTCTTCGAGTACTGGGGACACGCCGCGTGCCTCATGCCGATGTCGCTCTATCCGCTCGTTAGGTATCGCATGCACACGGACGAGACGCGCGAATACATGCGTTCGAGCGGCGGCGCGTATATGGCCAAAGTGTATACGGAGGTAGCCGAGCGCGGTCCCATGTCTGCGGGCGACTTGGCCGATCCGGGAAAGCGTGAGAAGGGGTGGTGGAGCTGGTGGGGCACGAACAACGGGAAGGCCACGCTCGAGCATCTCTATGATGCCGGGCTCGTAGCGATCGCCGGACGACGTGGCTTCGAGCGCCTCTATGACATCGCCGAACGGGTGATTCCGCAGGCTGCTCGCGATGCGCCCGCTCCGCCGCGCGAAGACGCGATGAAACAGCTGATTTGTCTGGCCGCGCAAGCATGTGGCGTCGGCACGTTAGGCGACATCACCGCGTACTTCTACACGGACGCATGGCACGACCGGCTACCCCGCGTCCCCCGCTGGGAGCGCGTAACGGGCGCCGACGGCAAACGCTCGCAGCCGATCGCCAAGCGGCTCGTCGCCGAGCTCCTGGAAGAAGGCCGCTTGCTCGCGGCTCGAGTGGAGGGTTGGAAAGAACCTGCGTACTTGCATCCTAACGCGAAGGTACCGAAGAGCGTCGCCGCGCGTGCCCTCGTGACGCCCTTCGATTCCCTCGTCTGGGAACGGCGGCGTATCGCGCGGCTCTTCGGAATGAAGTATTCGATCGAGCTGTATACGCCGGCGCCCAGGCGCGTCTATGGCTACTACGTCTTTCCCTTCCTCCTCGGCGATACACTCGTTGGTCGGTGCGACCTCAAAGCCGATCGTCAACGCAAAGTGCTAATGGTGCAGGGCTCCTTCCTCGAGCCAGCGCAGAAGGCAAAACAGGTCGCGCCTCACCTGGCTGCCGAGCTTCGTCTGATGCGCGATTGGCTCCAGCTGGACCGGATAGAAGTGAGCGATCGCGGCAACCTCGCCAGCACGCTACGCACCAGCCTGAAGACGAGCGGCTCCCCGCGCAGCAGGAAGCCGCTCGTTAGGTGAGTCAGCCCGGAGTAGTCATCCGCACGAGTCCCTCGAGGCTCACGCGGTACATGCTCGTTGCAGCGTCGTAGCGCACACAGTAACGCGTCGGGTAGTACCCGGAGGTCGCGACAGCCGCGGGCGACCGCACCGGGGAACACACGTTAGGCTTCGTGGCCAGGTAGGACCGCGTGATCATCGGCTCGAGGAAAATCAACTGTCCGTCATACGCGCCGTAGATAAACGTGCGCGAGAAGCCCCGAGAAGGGTCGGCCAGCTCCGGATCGTGTTTGTCGATCAGATGGTTGCCCATCCGCGGCACCGCGGCACCGACGTCGAGATAGTCCGGCGGCAGGTGTCCCGCAGGCAGTGGACGTTGCGCTTTGCGGAAGTCATCGCAGTCGATCAACTCACCGCAGCTGCCGGCTCGGATCTGTTCGATAGGCTCACGGTCTACGATGTAGAAATGGAAATCGAAGTGTGGGGCGCTCCAGATGTGTGGCGCGGGAGGCATGTGTCCTTCCGGATTCCAATTCAGACTGATCCAGCGGACCGGAACGCCCCGCTTGCCCGCTTCCCGTGGGAGCTCGAGGTTGAGCTGGTAGTCGCCGAGGCATTCGCCGTGCGTTACCGCGCCGCTGCTGTCTCGGTCGAAGCAGCGGCTCGTTAGGTTCATGTGTGGCGCGAGTTGCGTGAGTGCCTCCGCGCTCAACGCGACGCCCACGGCGCGTGGAATGCCGGCAGCGTCCAGTTCGACGTACGACCGCGCGGTGCCCCCGCCGAGCACCTGCGACGGACCCAGTAAGGTCCGCTGCTCTCCAGTGGTCCGCTCGAGGAACGGACGCCGAGCGCTTACGACCGTCGCCAGCGCGATTGGGATCATCAGTGCGAAGAGCGTGCGTTTCTGCATGGTGGGAATCCTCAGGTTTTGGTCTAACGGCGCAACGATATTCGTTGGAACGACTATTCCTGCAAAAGAAAAACTCAGCCTGCGGGCACGTGCTCCTCAGGTGGAAACGGGCGGATGCCCGACCGCGCGCTATCCAGGAGATCGCGCAGCTGCTCGAGCCGTTTCTGCCCCAGACTCCCAAGAGCCTGAACCATGAATGTCTTCACAGGCTCGTCGAGTCGCTCGAGCATTTCCAAACCGGCACTCGTGATGTGGAGGCGGACGAGGCGACGGTCTTTGTTATCACGGATCCGGCGCGCAAGCCCGCGCTTGACGAGGTTGTCCGCAAGGCGAGTAACGTCTGGATCGCGGTTGATCAACCGTTCGCCGATCTCGCTCATTGTGCGGCCTTCCTCCCCAGCCCCGCGCAGGATACGCAGCAGGTTGAACTGACTCGGCGAGATAGCCTCGGTCCGCCGGAGGTACCGCACCCACGGCTCGTCCACCATTTGGGCAGTAAGCCGGAGGTCGATATAAACCTCCGCCTCGAGGCTCGGGAAAGGCTGCGATTGCTGGATCTCTGACCGCACCGACCGTTTCATGGTGGCGAGGATAGTCGTTTCAACGAATATCGTCAAGAGGCTCTTTCCGCCAGACGGACGGAGTTGGCCGGCCCTGCGCGGGCCGCGAACTTACCGCCCGGCTTCAAGAGGTGACCCATGAGCTGGCGCACGGCTTCCAGGCGGCTTCCGGAATCGGGATTGGTGCTCACCGCGCTCGTGGCGGCCGTTGTGTTTTGGCGGACTGCGTACCCGACGATCACCTGGTGGGATTCGAGTCAATATTCACTTGCCTCCGCCACGTTAGGCGTCACGTCCTCTCCGGGCTCACTCCTCCTCACCCTGCTCGGGTGGCCGGTCACGAAGCTTTCGTTCGGGAGCCCGGCGCATGTGCTCAACCTCTTCGCCGGCGTGTTGGCGGCAATCACTGTCGGTCTTGTGTACCTGGTCGCCCTCCGCGTACTGCGCAACACAACGAGCACGGTCTATACGACCGTCGCGCCGGCTGCCTTTGGAGCGGCGTTGGGCGCCCTCACCCTGGCCTTCAGCGCAACGTTGTGGGAGCACGCGATCAAGTTCACGCCGTACGTGCTCACCGCCGTGTTCACGGGGCTGATCCTTCTGACGATGATGCGCTGGTGGGAGGAGGCCGATCGGCCTAACGCGTGGCGGTGGCTGCTGCTGCTCACTTTTCTTTTCGGGTTGGACTTCAGTGTCCACCGCACGAATGCGCTGCTCATCCCGGGCGCGATCGCGTGGATCGCTGTCAGGCAACCCCGCACCTTTGTTCGTCCGAGAGCGGTGTTCGCCGCAATCGGCGGCATGGCGTTAGGTCTGTCGCTCCAGCTGGCGGTCATGCCTCTGGCAGGGCTTACGAGCTCGCCGCTCAATGTGATGGAGCCGACGAGTTGGGCGCGTTTTTGGGACTACGTGTCGCTCGCACAGTCAGGCGGCGGATTCCTGTTCGACCTTTGGCCCCGCAACTCGGCGTTCTGGTCGGTCCAATTGATGGACTTGATGCGCGTTCTGCGCGACAACTTCATGCACAAAGCAACGTCGGTGTTTGTCATCGGCTGGCTTCCGGCGTTCGTCGCCCTCGCCGGGTGGTATGTCATTTGGCGCTATAACCGCCGGCTTTGTATCGCGTTCACGCTGGCCTGTGTGCTGCAAGCGCTCATGACGGTGCTGTACTTCAATATCCCGGCGGATTATTTCCGCCCGTTCGACCGGCATTATCTCCCGGTCTGTGTCACGTTAGGCGTCTTCGTTGCCGTCGGGCTCGGGGCCGTGATGCAGGAGATCGCTCGGCTGGCTACGCGGCGGGAAGCATTGGCGGTCGCGGCCGCGGTGCTGGCCTTTGTCCTCGTTCCGGCCGGACAACTCATCGGTAACTGGTCGGCGCGCGATGCGTCCGACCGCTGGTTCGCGCGGGATTTCGCCGTCAATGCGCTCGAATCGCTGCCGCCTAACGCGATTTATTTCACGGTCGGCGACAACGACACCTTCCCTGTGCTGTACATGCAGTCCGCGGAGGGCGTGCGCCGCGACGTGCGTATCGTCAATCTGAGCCTGGCAAATGCCGCCTGGTACATGGATCAGATCGCGCGCCGCGACACGACGTTCCCGGTTGCACGCGGGGCCGATGGCCGCCGCGTAGTCACGGCGCTGGGCGACACGAAGGTCGTGATTCCCGTAGCGGCTACAGCAGCACAGCTTGGGCTTCCTCCTGACACTACGGTACCGCTGTCCGTGACAGTGCGCGCGCAGCCGCGAGTGGGGACCGACTTCCTGGCCGCCGACAGTGTGTTGTTCGACATCTTGCGGACGAACGCGTGGCGCGCGCCCGTCACGGTGGCAATCACAGCGGGGAGATCAGGTTTGGGTTGGCTCGAGCCGTATAGTAGGCTCGAAGGTTTGCATTGGCGCGTCGTGCCGGTGCCGAACCTTGGCCCGGATCGTGACACGTTGCGTGCAAATCTGTTCGAGCGCTACGAATATCGTGGATACGCGGATCGATCCGTAATGATTGACGACACGTCGCGCACGATTGCGTACCAATACTTCATGGCGTTTCAGATGCTGCAGGACGCGGATACGGCGAACGGCTCGTTAGATCGGTGTCGGGAAGCGGCGGAACGGGTTGTCGCCGTTTTGCCTCCTGACAGATTTGGCTTTCCGGGCTTCGATCGAGAGGGCATCGCGGCGCGCTGCCGATAGCGGCTGCCTAACGCGTGAGGTCCAAAGGCTCGAGATATGCGACACGGGTTCGTTGTCGGCTTCTTTGGGACCGCCTTGGCGCTGGGCTTACTGGCCGACAATGCCCGGGCGCAGCCTGGGCGCGATCCGCGCGCCGTGGCTGGGTGCTATCGCCTAACGCTGGGAACGTGGTCTAATCCTCTGGACCACAGCGCTTCCATGACCCCTCCAGTGCTTTTCGCGTTGGACACGCTCGTGGCTGGACACTACGGACGCGAAACAACGTGGACAGTCAGGCCCTCGTCGCTCACCACTCGCCGACACCCGTTTCCAGCCGCCTGGAGCTACCGCGGCACGGATTCACTGTTGGTTTTCTGGTCTACCGGGTTTACAGGCGTGCGACTTCAGTTGGCAATGGCGGGCGACACCCTGAGAGGCTACGCGATCACGTTCGACGACGTGGACGGGCCAGGAACACCGCCGGACTCGCGCGCCTCAATCGTAGCTGTGCGGAGTGCGTGCACCGTTAGGTAGCGTGCGATCAGAACAAAAGCTCCACCATGGACGCACACGGACTGGAAACCGCGATTCTCACTGCTTGTTGTTTCTCAGTTCAACGCACTCCGAGTAGGTGGCTGTACCTGTCTGTGTTCGTCAGTGGTGAGTTTGTAGGCTGGTGAAGCGGCGGGTTCGGGCTGACCGGGGGACGCAGACTGCATCACACCAAACAGGTGGTCACCGGGTCTTTAGTTGTGCAGGCTGACACCAATAACAACGGGAGCGGGGGCGCGACGTCCCTTGCTCCTTGCTCCTTGCTCCTCCTTTTCGCTCCTCGCTCCTCGCGTCATCGTTAGGCACGTTCCTCGGAACCGTTTGGCACCTTGACCATTCACTCGCCTCCACGCCGCGCAGCGCCCCGCCCAGATGTTGACTCCACTGTGCGCGTGGTGCACCGAGCGCAGGGGGGCGACTCAGCGGCGTTCGCGGAGCTCGTTTATGCCTTCCAGGATATCGCCGTCGCATACGCGACGTGGTTGCTGCGCGACTTCCATCTCGCCGAAGATGCGGTCCAGGAAGCATTCGTCGACGCCCACCGTTTGCTCGGCACGCTGCGCGATCCAGGCGCATTTCCGCAGTGGTTTC
>DATFBW010000183.1:0-8825 GCA_035253645.1 Gemmatimonadaceae bacterium
ATCTTTCCCAGCTCATCGAGGGGCTCAGGCGGTATCGGGAGCGCGCTGGTCACGAGCTGCTCGCAAAGACCGTTCTTGAAATGTCGATGCGCATGTCTGCGCTAGGTGCTCTGACGCTGGCATATACGCTGGTCGGCAGCGCACGTGAAGCTATCGAGAACATTTCCGATCGGACGCGCGGCTTACTGTTGGCTGAACAGGCCCGTGTGACACGTCTGCTTGGCCAGCTGGACGATGCCGAAGCGATGTACGCAATGGTGCGTGGGATCGCCGAGCGGTCTGGAGACCGCGAGCTCGAGGCACGTTCCGCGTTAGGCGCGGGTGTTGTTGCACAGCGGCGGGGAAACTACCCGAAAGCGCGCGAATGTTTCGAACGCGGCCTGGCGTGCGCTGCCGCTGAAGGGCAGAGAGACCTCGAAGCCATCGCGCACCAAGGGCTCACGATTACCGCTCTTGCGAAACAAGACTACGATCTCGCGTTGCAGCATGGCTGGGAGACCTTGCGTCGCGTCACGGGCAATCCGGGCCGAGAGTCCGAAGCTCTCGTCAACCTCGCTAATGCGAGCATGGAAGCCGGGTACCCGCGGGCAGCGTTGCACGCGCTTCTCAAGTGTCTTCGCTACGCGCGCGAGCACCGCGTGATACTGCCAGCGCTTGCTAACGCAACGCTTGCCGCTGCGCGGTGCGGCGAGGTCGGGATGCTCGAGATGCTTGGATCACGCTTAGAGCGCGCGATGGTCGAGTCCAAGCTCCCGTATGAAAACGCGTATGCAGCGTACGACCTGGCACGAGCCTATGAGGCAGTCGGACAAAATGTGCGTGCTCTAACGCTGCGCACGCGTGCGAAAGCAATCGCCCAAGAGCGCGACTTTTTCGAGTTGATTCATTGTCTGGAAGCCGACGAGCTCACGCGTCGCACCGAACCAGCAGTGGAGCCGCGTGAGCTCGAAGAAGCTTCGCAGTACGTCGTTCGTGAACTCGAAACGATGGAGTGCGAGTTGCTCGTGTAAGTGCCGCTTAGATGTTCGGTGCGACGGTGCTGTTCTTCATTTCCTTGCCTGACGGGGCTGTCGGGTTCGAGCAAGCGGCGAAGGCAGCGGCAACGACGGCGATAACGGCAATTCGTAGGATCCGGCGCGACATGTGATTCTCCGTTAGGGGGCGGTCCGGAGAATTATCCGCGCTTTCGCCTCCTTGCGCGTTACCGGATGGGAAGCGCAGCATACGCGATGTAACGTCAGGCGGTATTTTCTTCGCGATGATTGTTGCGACGCTCGTCTACGACCCCCTCGCGCGCGCTCGACTCATCGATGCGTTGCGTGATCACGCGCACGTTCGCGTGTGTGATCGCGCATTGGAAATCTCTGAACTGGTGCGCAACGGCATCGCGAGTATGGTCGTGATCGACTTCCGCGATCGCCTTGGAGAATCGACGCTCCCGCTCGTTAGGGAGCTGCGCGACGAGTATCCGTCGGTTCCTGTCGTCCTCTACTGCTCGCTGCGACCCGAAACTGCGCGCTCAGTGCTGGAATTCGCGCGCGCAGGTGTGAACGATCTCATCTTGCGCGACGTCGATGACCTGAGCCTAACGTTGCGTCAGGCCCTCGCCCGCGCCGAGGAGCACTGCACGGCCGGTTACGTGATCGAGCAGTTGTGGCACGGCCCGCCGCACCCGGTGCTGAACCTGATGCGCGCGTGTCTCGAGCGTGGCCGTCGCGCGCTCACGGTGCGCGAGCTGGCGAAAGAGCTTGGCGTGAGTCGCAAAACGTTGGCTGATTGGACGCGCGCTGCCAGTTACCCGCCGCCTGAGGCGCTCATTTCTTGGTGCCGCCTAATGGTGTGTGCGCGTTTGCTCGAGGATCCGGGACGCTCGGTGACGCAGGTAGCGATGCTCGCCGACTTTCCGTCGTCGACGTCGCTCAGAAACATGCTGCGCCGCTACACCGGATTGCGGCCGCTCGAGATCCGCGAGAACGGCGGATTACGCTGCGTCTTGCACGCATTCAAGCGCGCCATCGACAAGGTCGGTGTTTCTTCAATCGGGAAAGAGGCCTAGCGCATCGTTAGGCGCGAGGTCATTGCCCGCTGACTCGCCTTCGCCGACCTAGTGGAACTGCGCTCGTTCCGTAGATTCGCCTAACGCCAGTGTGCTCGCCGAGCCGCCGGTGATCACTTGCATCACCTCGTCAAAATAGCCCGTCCCGACCTCGCGTTGATGCTTCGTCGCCGTGTAGCCATACTCCTCAGCGGCGAATTCCCGTTCCTGCAGTTCCGCATACGCTGCCATTCCGCGCTCCTTGTAGTCGAGCGCGAGCCGGAACATCGCGTAGTTGAGCGCGTGGAAGCCGGCCAGGGTCACGAACTGGAATTTGTACCCCATCGCACCTAATTCACGCTGAAAGCGCGCGATCGTGTGCGAATCCAGCTTCTTCTTCCAGTTGAACGACGGCGAGCAGTTGTACGCCAACAGCTTCCTGGGATACTTCTCGCGCACCGCCTCCGCGAACCGCCGGGCTTCAGCCAAGTCCGGGGTCGACGTTTCGCACCACAGGAGATCCGCATACGGCGCGTAGGCGATGGCGCGCGCGATTGCCATGTCGGGACCGCCCGTAATTCCAAAGAAGCCTTCGGGCGTGCGGTTGCCCGTGAGGAACGGTCCATCGCGTTCATCCACGTCACTCGTTAGGAGCCGAGCGCTGTCGGAATCGGTGCGCGCGACGACCAGCGTGGGAACTTCCATGACGTCGGCCGCCAGGCGTGCGGCGATCAGGGTGCGGATGAATTGGCCGGTCGGGATGAGCACCTTACCACCCAGATGTCCACACTTCTTTTCGGACGAGAGCTGGTCCTCGAAGTGCACACCGGCCGCGCCGGCGTCGATCATCGCCTTCATTAGCTCGAACGCGTTGAGCGGCCCGCCAAACCCGGCCTCGGCATCCGCTACGATGGGTGCCAGCCAGTAGCGCGACCCACCGTTCCCCTCGGCATTGTCGATCTCGTCGGCGCGGAGCAGCGCCGCATTGATGCGCCTAACGACAGACGGCACGCTGTTGGCCGGGTAGAGGCTCTGATCGGGATATGTCTGCCCCGCCAGGTTCGCGTCGGCCGCCACCTGCCAGCCACTTAAATAGATCGCCTCGAGGCCGCCCTTCACCTGCTGCACGGCCATGTTCCCGGTAAGCGCACCTAACGCGTTTACATAGTCGCGTGTGGTAAGCAACTCCCACAGGCGGGCCGCGCCAACTTCGGCGAGCGTGTGTTTGACTCGCACGGTGCTCTGCAACCGCTTGACGTCAGCCGCCGAATAGGGGCGCTCGATCCCTTCCCAGCGGTCCGCGGGAACGTCGTTACGCCCAGCCGGGCGCTCCGTCGCGGGCTCTACGCCATTTGTCTTCTCGGCAGGGAAGGCGATCAGACGAGGGGTATTGATGCGGCTCATTGTGCAGTCTCGAGTGTGGAGTCTTGAGTCACCAGTCGCTCATAGGCGACGGTCGTTAGGAATTCCGGAATCTCATCCGCGAAAACGAGGCTCGCGAAGAGATCACGTGCTTCATCGAACCGGCCTTGCGCAACGCGCGCTTCGCCAACTTCGCGCGCAATAACATCCATCTCGTCCGTGATAACGTGTTCCACCAGCTCACGCGTCACGCGGCGGCCGTCGCCCAGCACGGCGTTCCAGTGCAGCCACTGCCAGAGTTGCGAACGCGAGATCTCGGCCGTCGCTGCGTCTTCCATCAGGTTATAGAGGGGAACAGCACCGACGCCACGGAGCCACGCTTCGATGTATTGGATGCCGACGCGCGCGTTATGCCGTAGCCCGTCCTCCGTGCGTGTGCCTGACGGAACTTCGAGCATTGCATGCGCCGATGGTTCGACGTCGTCCCGTGTTTTGCTCAACTGGTGCGAGGAGCCGGGAGCGAGGAGTGGGGAGAAAGCGTCGCGCGCAACCTGCACAAGACCCGGATGCGCGACCCAGGTGCCGTCGTGGCCGTCTTTCGCCTCGCGATCTTTGTCGACCCGCACCTGTGCGAACGCTTTTTCGTTTGTCTCGGGATCCTTCGTCGGGATGTAAGCTGACATCCCGCCCATCGCGTAAGCTCCGCGGCGGTGGCACGTCTTGATCGCGAGCTGCGTGTACGCGCGCATGAAGGGCTGCGCCATACCGACCTGAGAGCGATCCGGGAAAATCGCGTTAGGGTCGTGCCGCCGAGTCTTGATGTGGCTGAAGATGTAGTCCCAGCGGCCGCAGTTCAGTCCAGCCGCGTGCTCGCGCAAGGAGAACAGAATCTCGTCCATCTCGAACGCCGCGGGGAGCGTTTCGATGAGCACCGTAGCGCGGATCGAGCCGCGTTTGACGCCTAACGCACCCTGGGCGGCGAGGAAGACTTCGTTCCACAGCGCCGCTTCCCGGTGCGACTCGAGCTTGGGCAGATAGTAGTATGGCCCGCTGCCACGCTGGACCAGCTCTGCGGCATTGTGAAAGAATGCCAGTCCGAAATCGAAGAGCGATGCATGCATGGGCCGGCCGTCCACGAGCACGTGCCGCTCCAGAAGGTGCAGGCCTCGCGGCCTAACGAGCAGCGTGGCCAGCTTGTCGCCGAGGCGGTAGGCCTTCCCACTCGATGGGTCGTTGAACTCGATCTCGCGCCGCACCGCGTCGCGCAGGTTGATCTGCCCCTGAACGAGGTTGTCCCACGTGGGCGACGTGGCATCTTCGAAATCGGCCATGAAGACGTCCGCCCCCGAGTTGAGGGCGTTAATGACCATCTTCCTGTCCGTCGGACCTGTGATCTCGACGATGCGCCGCGTTAGGTCCGCCGGTGCGGGCCCTACGCGCCAGTCTTTTTCGCGGATGGGCGCGGTGTCGCGGCGAAAGTCCAGCGGCTCTCCGTCGGCCCAGCGTGCCTGGCGCGCTGTGCGCGCGTGAAGCAGCTCATCGACGGCGCTCCCAAACCTCCGCTCGAGCGCACTCAGGAAGACGAGCGCCGCCGGAGTAAACACCTCGTCGTAGCGTGCACGCAGCGGCCCGCGGACGGTGATCGCGTCCGCATCGGAAACGGTTGCCGCTCGCGCGGCCGACAAATTACGCGAGGTCTCTGTGGGCAAGACGTTGTGGGTCGTTGAGTTACTACCTCGTCCGTCCGCCCCACGAGCCGCGGTTTAGTTAGGCCCGGGAACGAGCGATTCTTGAGCCCCCACAGAGCATTTCATGGGCCAGCCAACACTTCGAGCTCACCGCCCTCAGCCCGCAGTTGCAAATCGCTTCCAACCTCGAGTTGGCGAAACGCATCGCATTGAACGAAGTGGTGCTCATGCTTTCCCGAAGCGCCGGCTTTCTCGCATGTACACGGGAGCACACTGACCACACCTCGCTCCTCGCTCCCCGCTCCGCGAATGAGCACCTCGGTGCCGTGACCGCCCAAGGCCCGAGCCAGACCAGCGGAGACCTCGAGCTTGCCGTCGCGAGGCGTCTTTCTGCCAACCACAACGCGCTCTTCCGCGCTCATTTGATCCGCTTGCCGCCCTGCACGACAACGCGCACGTCACGCATAACGGTCATGTCACTCAGAGGATCGCCACGTACAGCGATGACGTCGGCGAACCGTCCTGCGGCAAGCACGCCAATCCGATCTTCAGCTCGCAATGCGCGCGCAGGCCAGAGCGTAGCGGATTGAATCGTTTCCATCGGTGATACGCCAAGCTCGACCCACTTTACCATCTCACGCCACGTCGCGTCGTTATGGAAGTTGCTCGGGATCCCGGCGTCAGTCCCAATGAGCAGCCTAACGCCGGTCGAACGCAGCTGTTGGAACTTGTGCGGCAATATTGGAATGCGCGACGGAAACAGTGCGTAATAAGGTAAGTGCGGAATGGCGTCGAGCGAGCGCCGAATCTCATCCGCCATTTCTTTCGGCATATCTTCCCGCCACGCCGGATCGTCCAGGCGTTCACCGAACGATTGCCCGGCAGCGTACATGGTGTAGAGCGGGGAGATCGTCGGCGTCCAATACAGAGAGCTATTCCGCTCGCGCAGCCCCTGAAGCACATCGTCTGGGTATCCGGGAGCCGTACCGAGTCCTGTGTGCTCGAAGTTGTCGACACCGAAACGCAAGCCGCGCCGGATTTCCTCCATGCGATGCCCGTGAGCCACGACGGGCTTGCCTAACCGGTGCGCGGTCTCCACCACCGCGCGGACCTCCGCATCTGTCATCTGATCCTGATCGATCAGCTTGATGACGTCGACGCCCATGCGCACGATTTGCTCGACCTTTTCCCTGGCGTCGTCGGCGCCACTCACACCCCAACGGAATTCCTTTTCGTACTCCTCGTACGGCGCGTGCTGGATGAACGGCCCGGAAACGAAAAGTCGCGGTCCAGGGATCTCGCCTGTCGCGATGCGCCGTTTGATGGCGAGGATATCTCGCGCAGGAGCCCCGAGGTCGCGGGCCGAGGTGACGCCGGCCGACAGGAGCTGCTTGGCCGCGATCTGCATAACGAGCGCGTTTTGTTTCCCGTACAGATCGTTCCAGCGCTTGTAATCGCCGTGTCCCAGGATCTGCAGGTGCACGTGCATGTCGATCAGGCCGGGGAGCACAGTCATGCCGTTCGTATCGATGACCCGCGTTCCCGCCGGGATGCGCACGTCGCTCTCGCGGCCGACGGCGACGATGCGCTCTCCCGCGATCAACACGACGCCGTTCTCGATCGGCAGCCCACCATACCCATCGAGGACGCGCCCGCCGCTCAACGCCAAGGTCGGCTGTGGCTGGGCGCCTAACGCGCTCGACAGCAGGAGCAGCACGGCGGCGGCAGCGGCTCTCGCTGCGGTCGCAAAACGACTCACGATCGCCGCGACCGGCTCGATTGACGCAATTGTCTTCACACTCTTACCTGCCTGCCAATAGTCACGATGCTCATCGCCGCGCCGGAGCGAGCGTTTGAGCGACAGGAATGAGCGGACCATGTAGAGAGAGCGCATGAAGTGTTTGGTGCGACGGTTGCGGAGCATCCAACGCTCGAGACGGTTCGCGCGAAGCCCGAGGCGCTGCACGAACGGCGTATTGAGCACGGCGACCGGCAGCCCTGTTAGGCGCTCCGTGAGGACGACGTCTTCTTCCTTCGCTCCGACAATGGCCTCCTTGTACCGGTCGTGCGCGTTGCATTCAGCGGAGGCAATGAACCGCGTTCCGAGCTGCACGGCAGCGTACCCCATGCGGAGCGCGGCCACAAACTCGTCCGCTTCGCCGATTCCACCGGCACACACGAGCGGTAGGCCGAGGGGGGCGAGGTCGTCATACATTTGCTCTGCGGTGAGAGGGCCCGCATGGCCCCCTGCGCGACGATTGACACAAATCAAGCCGTGGACGCCCGCATCGAGGCCTTTCTGCGCCCACTTGAGCTCCGTCACGTCGTGATAGACGATACCGCCATGCGGTGCGACGCGATCCACGACCCAGCGCGGCTTACCTAACGAGGTTATGAAAAACCGTACGCCTTCCTCCAACGAGGCTTCGATGAACCGCACCATGCGCTCATGGTAATATCTGGACGTCTGTTCGATGAGCGCGTTCATTCCGATGGGACGTCCCTTCGCCAATTTCGCGATATACCGTAACCCTTCGCGGTAATCGTGCCCGTGCACGTAGGTGAGCGACACAGGTTGCACCACACCGATCCCCCCGGCTGCTGACACCGCGCCGACGAGCTCCGGATTACTACACGGATACATCGCGCCGCCGATGATCGGCAGCTCGACACCGACCTGTCGTGTAAATGGAGTATCGAGAATCGACATGGAGCGAGGAGCTGGGAATGAGAAGCCAGGCTAGGCAGTGACAGGTTCTTTCACTTCCTGCCGACGCTGAGGCCCCACACGCCATCTCACTGTCATTTCAGCGACGACGTCTCCGGCGTCATCCGTCACAACGGACCGCACGAGGCGTTCGACGTTTTCGTGCACGGGCATCATTTCGACGGTGGCTTCCGCCGTTAGGCGGCCGCGTGCTTTCTTGCGGTATTCGATCGACAGACCCGTCACGATCGCGCGCAGCTCCGGCGCAAGTCCAGTGAGCATCGCGAGCCCCCCAACCACTTCACCCAGATTGACCAGCGCAACTGCATGGACTGAATTCAAATGGTTGCGGACGATGCGGACGTCCGACATTTCGGCGCGGGCATAGCCAGGCCGCAGCTCCACGATGTGCGGGCGCACCGTGCTCGTATATGGCACCTGGCGACCGAGCATGAAGGAGAACAAGCGTGTCCCACCCGGCAGGTGAGCGACACGCTGCCACAGCTGCAGCAGACGCTGGCCATGCGACATAGAGCCTCAAATCTAGCACCTTCATGTCGGCTGGCCGCCAAGGGCGTCACCCTCTAGACGCGCAATGCCTCGATCGGATCGACGCGAGTTGCGCGGCGCAGGGGCGCGAATGCAGCGACTGCCGCGACGGCGAGGACGATTGCGATGATCGCTGCATATGTCAGGGGGTCAGTCGGCCGCACTCCGTACAAAAGCCCGCTGAGCAAACGGGTGCTGCCAAAGGCCGCCAGCGTACCGACTCCCAACCCCAGCAACGTCACGAGCAATCCTTCGCGCATAACGAGCCAGCCTATCGCTGCCGGCGTTCCCCCCATGGCCGCGCGGATTCCGATTTCCCTCCGGCGCTGCTCGACGAGCGAAGACATCACCCCGTAGAGCCCGAAACTCGCAAGCAGCAAGGCAGTTGCAGCGAAGGCCGCGATCATTACGGCGTAGAACCTGTCCGTTGCCGTGGCGCTAGCGATCAGGTCGTCCAGCGCTCCAATACGCGAGGCTGGGATTT
>DATFBW010000184.1:0-2516 GCA_035253645.1 Gemmatimonadaceae bacterium
GAGCGCGGTCTGCATTGGATTGAGGTACCATACGCTGATGAGGGCTTCCAGAATCCACAAAAGAGCGCCAGCGACGCTGCCCCCGAGTAAGACGCGGGGGAGGTTGATGCCGTGCATCAGGAGCTGGGATCGGGGAGCGAAGAGCTAGGAGCGAGAGCTCAGGGCTTAGGCCTACGCGGCCATCGCAATCGGCTTCGTTTCTCGCGCTCTCGCCTCCTGCTGCCTGCCTAACCACCAACCGATGACGAGCCAGACCGCCGCCAGCGGTGCGGCGACGAGCGCGGTCCCAGCCATTCCGAGTCCGACCGCTGTGAGCCGCGCCATCGACCACGCGGCCACTTGATCGCCGACGCGATAGACGAACGTATCGATGAGGTTCTTGGCTTTGTACTTGTCCTCACGCGACACGACGATGTACAACAATTCGCGCGTCGGGCGCGCCACGGCGTATTCGCCAGCGCGTCGCAACACCTGGAAGGCGACGAGTACTCCGATCGCCGGGAAGAATACGAGCGCAAGGAATCCAAGCACGGACAGCGCCGGCAGCAGCGTTAGGGTGGTCGGCACGCCCAGCAACTTGACGATGCGGCCAGTGAGGAATATCTGCGTCAGCACCGTCAGGATGTTCACAGCGAGGTCGATACGCGCGAAGAACGTGGCGCGCGTGTCCGAATTGCTGAACGTGGTCTCTGCAATGCCGGACTGCTGGAAGTACAACACCGTTGAACCGAACGTATACAGCAGCATGTACAGGCAGATGCCTAACAGATACGGCGACTTCGCAACGTGAAGTATCCCTGACCACACCCCGCCGCCGATCACACGCTCCTTGTCCTCGCGCTGGTGCGCAGACGTCGCGGGAGGCGCCGCGAGCTTCGTAACGCGAAGCATCGCCTGGGTGCTCAGCTCGAGGAGGACGGCCGAAACAAAAATCAGGTTGACGACACCCATGCGCTCGGCCAGCAACGTCGTAATGAGTGAACCTACGATGCCGCCTAACGTACCACCAACTCCAATGAAGCCGAATAAGCGTTTTCCCTGTGGTGTCGACCAGGAATCCGCCATCACGGACCAGAAGACGGAAATGACGAAGAGGTTGTAGACCGCAGCCCAGATGAAAAACGCGCGACCAACCCACACGAGCTGCGACTCCGGCAGGAATCGCATCAGCACGTAGAAGATTGCGAGGTTCGCGATGAAAAAGCGGTTTGCCCAAGCGACAAACGTTCGGCGCGGGAACTTGGTGACGAGCGCGGCAAACGGCGGATGCACGATCAGCATCGCCGTCATGGTACCGAGGAAGAGCCACTGCAGGTTGCGGGTGCCGCCGGCGGTGCCCATTGCGTCACGCAACGGGCGGATGATGTAGTACGACGAAAGAACGAAGAAGAAGTAGGTGCAGGACCAGAAGAGCGCGGTCGCTTCTTCTTCGCGGACGTCGACTGCCTTTTGAATCAGCCTGATGACAGGTGACTTCGCCGGCGGCGATTCGCGCATCCCTAACTCTTGGTTTTGGCGTGCCAGGCGGCAAGCACTTCGGCCTCACGCTCCGGCTTCAGCCCAGCGCGCAAGGTTGCCTGACGCTCCGCAGGTAAGGTCTTGAACCACGCCAGCGTATCCCGCACAGTCTCGGCGAGGGGCCGGAACGTTAGGCCCTTCGCGAGCGCACGCGCGATACTCACGCGTCCCCACCCCTGATTATCCGCGCGCATGGGAAGCCACGTCGGCATATCGGACCACCCGCGCACTTTCTGCTCCGCCAGGAACTCGACAGGCAGCCATGTGAACTTGATGTCGTGGCTCCCCGGTAACACGGCCCGAATCCCATAAAGCATCTCGGCCATGCTCAAAGGCGACCGCGGTCCTGTCGCGTTATAGATGCCTAACGTGCGTTGCTCGGCGACCCGAATCGTCCATTCCGCCAGATCGCGCGCGTCGATGATCTGGGTCGGATCGTCCGGTGACCCCGGTGCCGCCACTTCCCCGCCACGCGCAATCCTAACGGGCCAGTAGCTGAATCGATCCGTTTCATCACCGGGCCCCACGATGAGTCCCGGCCGGATCACGGTCACCTTTCCTGGAAACCACTTCTCGGCCTCTTTCTCCGAAAGGACCTTGAGCGGACCGTACAAACCGCCGCTGGATTGCTTGATCGTGAGCGGATCTTCGGTGCCCGTGTACGCTGCCAGCTCGTAATCCTCATCCATCCCGGCCGTGCGATAGTGCGCGTACGTCGAGATTGTGGAGATGAAGATGTAGTGCTTCGTCTTGTCTTTGAGGATCTGCCCGGCGTCGCGCACCCAGAATGGCAACGTCGTCGGATTGTCGATCACAACGTCCCACGAGCGATTCCCTTTCTGAATCGATGCCAGATCGCCTGTGTTACGGTCACCGACGAGGTGCTCAACCGAAGCAGGGAGGTCTGCCTGCCGACGGCCGCGATTGAACACCGTGACCTTATGACCACGCGACACCGCATAACGAACCTGATGCGGCCCCGTAAATCCTGTGCCGCC
>DATFBW010000185.1:0-8597 GCA_035253645.1 Gemmatimonadaceae bacterium
TGTGTTGCGCTTTTCGCAGGAGCTTGGGCCGCTCCGCGTTGGGGCATTCGGATACGCGGGATCGGAACGCTCGAATGGCGTGCGGAACCACATCGCGATGTGGGGGCCGGACGCCACGTTGTCGTTAGGTACGGCCGCCGAGCTCAATGTACAATACCTCAGGCGCCGCGATGACGATGCGTTTTACGGCTCGTGCACGGTCGCGACTCCGTGTCCCGGCGGTCGCGTGCGCCCATTCAAGACGACGGTGAGCTCGGCGTTCGCCGAAGCGATCGTATCTCCCCGGGGTCCGGCGGGTCGCGTGTTCCTGAGCGCGTTGTATAACTGGATCGATGCCGACGCGCCCGTGGTCTCGTTACGGTTAGGCGAGGAAGCAACGCCGCCAGGATTTCTGTCACGTTATCGGACGGGCGCGCTCGGGCTGCACTATGTCCTGCGGCGCAATGTGCGACTGATGGGCGAGGCGGGATGGGATTTCGAGCGCGACCAGGGTCGGCTCATCGCAGGGACCATGGTGGCCTTCTGATGCGGTTTCCGGTCACGCCGGTCATGGTGCCGGATCTTGAATTACGACACCTAATCGTGGCGGCCTGTGTAATTTGTGCGCCGAGGATGATGTCGGCGCAGGTTGCAGCGACCGACAAAGAGCAAGTAACCGCCGCGCAAATCGCGCTGGGCGACAGCATCTTTCGCGGCAAAGCCGCCGGTGGCACGTGCCTAACGTGTCACCAGGTCAATGCGAAAGGGCTACCGGGCCTGGCTCCCGACCTCACGGATAAGACATGGTTGCACGGCGATGGAAGTCTCGCTGCAATCATCACGACGATCGAGAAGGGCGTTCCGAAGCCCAAACAGGCAGCGGCGCCAATGCTCCCGAAGGGCGGCGTGAACCTAACGAATGAGCAGGTGCGCGCCGTGGCCGCCTACGTGTATTCGCTCAGTCATCGCTGAGCCATCGCAGGCGTGTGTCAGGACGCCCCTAGACGTCGCAGCCCCTCGCGCGACGAGAAGATTCCAGGATTGATCGACAGCGCTTTCCGGAACGCCGCGATCGCCGGCTCGCGCTGACCCGCCCGCTCGTACGCCTCACCGAGACTGTCGAAGGCGTTCGCGGAGAAGGGGAACAGCGCAACGTTTACCTGGAATACCGCAACAGCGGCATTCGCCCGCCCGCCGTTGAGCAGCTCGTACCCCGCGGCATTTACGTCAACCTCGATCCGACGATATTTATTCTCCGAATCGGCGCGGTAAGCGAAGATCGCTTGGCGAACAGCGCTCGTGTCGCCCCGCTCGGCGGCGCTCGTTAGGCGTTGGGCCAGGCTGGGTTCCGCTGCTCGGCGGAGTGCCACCTCCAGGACCGGATCACGCTTGGCGCGGTAGTCGGCAGATTTGGCTTCGACATAAACGTCAGGCGTGAACCACGTGCGCTCGTCCATCGCCGAATGCCCCTGCCAGTAGAGCGATGAGATGAAGATCCGGAGTTTGCTGCGCGGCAACTCGAGCGGCCGGGCATCGCCGTACTGGTTAGGCGAGTTCCCCGTCGGCTCTCCCACGAAGGTCGCCGCCGTATAGTAATCGAGCTCGTTCACGAGGTTCTGCGCAGCGGAGAACACGCCGCGGCCGATGAGCACGAGGAGGCGGTCCGCGCGGTCGAGATGCGGACGCCGGATGATCTCCTTCACAAGAAAACGATTGAGGAAGTTGTTCCCACCGCCATTGACGCGCATGTCGATCACGACGCGCTCGACGCCCGCTGAATCCGCGGCCGCGAAGGCGCGGCGGAAGAACACTTCATTCGTTACACCAGCGTCGATGAACTGCACCGCACGATGATTGATGTAGAGAGTGCGATCCGGCAGGATCCTGAACCAGAACATCCGTTCGGGTTGCTGCAGCCAGAGTGGATCATCGCCCGGAGTGGCATCGCGCATGTTGATGTACCCCCGCGCCAGCAGCGGACCATGACCACCACCAGCAGCTTCGTCAGCTGCAGTGAGCGTCACGGTCCGCTCCCGCCCATTCTGCTCGACGGTGATCGAGGCCTTGAGCGGATCGTGCGTTAGGCGCAGCGCGTGGAGCACCTCCGAGATCGTAAGCAGGCTCGCCGCACGATACCGCACCCAGTTCTCACCTTCGGCCGACACCACCTTCGCGGCCGAATCCAGGGCGGCGCTTACGGAGACACGTCCGAGCCTAACGACGCGCGCGCCTGCCAAGTCCCGGTGCGCCGAATCGGCCGCAGTGATGAAAAGACCGTCGGCAAAGTCGTACAGGCGGATCGGAAGCCTGTGGAAACGGACACGCTCTTCGAAATCTGCATTGAGCCCGGTGTGCCCGTCGCGCACCATTGCAGTGAGCCGCATGATCTCCACGATGACCTCATGGCGCGCGAGTTGAGGCAGGCGGGCGTCAAGTCGCTGTACGGCGGAATCCCATTGTGCGCGTGTCATCTTGGCGAATGCGTTTTTGTGCCGCCGAGGAAGCTCGTCGCCCAGCGTGCGCACGTCGGCGCGCCAATCTGCTACTTCGGTCGTGGTGAGACGCTGTGCGCTCAGGAGCGAAGCGCAGCAGGCCAGGAGCGCGACGATGAGAAGGCGGCTTCGAATCATATGGGTCTATGAGGGCCCCGATTCGACAGCGCTTCCCGCGCGACGGTTCGAACCGTTCAGGAGATTAGCCGGCCGACAAACACCACGAAGAGCAGGAATGCGGCAAACGCCGCGGCCGCCCCTCCAACCAGCATGGCGACCACACGTACACCGCGAAAGACGGTCCCTCGCGTACCTAACGCGGCGCGCTCACGATCGGCGATCCCCCATCCTCCAAAGGCTGCGATGCCGAGCATGACAGGTGTCAACCACCACATGAAGCGTAGAAAAAGCGCGATCGCCGCGACTCCCACGATACCCGTGACGGCACATGCCACCAGCCGGCCATCCGACGTTCTCCGCGCCGCCGCGGCGACGAGCTCCGCGAGCGTGCGCGTATCGGGAGGAGGCACAACGGTGTCAGTCGGCTCCATTTTGCTTTGACCTTTGACCTTTGACCGTTGACCTAGTTCTTGGGCTTAGGCCTCCCCCGAAACTTCTCGTACAGCGTGGTATGACGATCGTCGAACGGGATCGCCTCGCCGCGAATGAAGACGTGCCTAACGTGCGTCCGAACATCCAGCGGGTCGCCGGTGGTCACCACAACATTCGCAACCTTCCCGACTTCGAGCGACCCATAACGATCGGCGATGCCAAAAATGCGCGCCGGGTTGATCGTGATGGCTTTGAGCGCTTCGTCCGCGTTCAGCCCGTATGCGGTCGCGAGCGCGGCATGATATGGAAGCGTACGCGCATTGGACGCGTCACTGCTCTGGAAAGCGAGCTGCACACCTGCCGCCGCCATTACGCCCGGGTTCGCGTACACGAGATCGTAGGGCTCGTCGTTGGCGGGAGCTTGCGTGAGCGGTCCGACGATCACGGGGATCTTCCGCGCGGCGAGCGTGTCGGCTAGCTGCCAGCCATCCTGCGCGCCGCGGATGATCAACTTGAGTTTGAGGCTATCGGCAAACGCGATGGCTCCACGAATCTGCTCTGGTGACGACGCTTCGACGATGACAGGCAACTGGCCGCGGACGAAGGGGATCAGTGCTTCGAACTTCTGATTCACGTTAGGCGCTGCTGCCCCGTTCGCTCGCGAGCGGATGTCGGCATAAGCTTTGGCGTCTTCGAAGAACTGATAGAGCTGCCGTACTTGACGGTTCATCGCCTCGCGCCGCTCCGAGAGGGGGCGCTGTTGACCGCCGCCACCGCCGAATCCTCCGAAACCGCCGCCGCCCAAGCTCGGGAAATTCACCACCATTGCCACACGCGGAACGATCGCCATGTCCGCCGCGGTCCACCCGGCGAGATCGATCAATGCCGCCGCACCGCTGACGAGGCCTCCTTCAGCGTTGGTTATCACCGTCGTCACACCATCCACTCGAGTGACCGGAATCAGCTCGGAGTGCGGGTTGATGCCCGAGAGTATGACGTTCTGCGGGTTGAAGTCACCGATCTCGCGCGTGTCTTCGCCACCAGGGACGGATCCAATTTCCGTGAGCCCCAGGTTCGTACCAGCGTCGATAAGCCCCGGATAGACGAAGAGCCCAGTGCCGTCGATGACGGTCCCGTCGTTAGGAATCGCTATATTGGCGCCTAACGCTTCGATGCGACCGTTGCGCAGGATGATCGTCCCACGCTCGATCCGTGGTGCGGTGACCGGAACAACCGTTGCGTTGCGGATGATGACTGGGCGGCTCTGAGCTTCCGCGGCCGTGACGGCGGCGAACGCCGCCAGGAGCGCCAAGGTTCGCATGCTCATCGCGCGTCCTCCGAGGTGACGCGCGGGCGGCGCTTATTGCGTTCAATCAGCCACTCGAGCGTAGGGGCCGTCGCGCGATCGAAAAAGACTCGGCCGTCAATCAGCGTCATCTCGACACGCGATGCCGGCGCGAATGGGTGACCGTTGAAGATCGCGATGTCTGCATCCTTGCCCACGTCGATGGAGCCGACCCGCTTGTCGATGCCTAACTGCTTCGCTGCGTTGAGCGTGATCATACGCAGCGCTTCTTCTTCGGATGTGTTGCCGTATTTGATCGCCTTCGCGGCCTCCTGATAGAGGCGGCGAGCTCGTTCGTCCGAATCCGAGTTGATTGAGACGACTACACCCCGCTCAGCCATCAGCGCCGCGTTATGCGGGATCGCATCCCAGGCTTCGAGCTTGTATGCCCAGTTGTCCGCGAATGTACTTCCACCCGATCCGGCAGCCGCCAGCTCGTCGGCAACCTTGTACCCTTCGAGGACGTGCTGGAATGACGCGACCCGGAAGCCGAAGTCTTTGGCGACCCGGAGCATCATCAGGATTTCATCGGCACGATACGAGTGGCAGTGGACGAGGCGCTTTCCCTCGAGAACTTCCACCAGCGCGTCCAGCTGCAAATCCCGCTTCGGGGGCACCGGAGCGCTCGCATTACGCGGGCGCGACTTGTCGAACGCTGACTTCGCCGTCTCGTAACGCTTCCATTCCGTCTGGTATTCGCGCGCACGCGTGAAGGCGTCACGCAGCACATCTTCGACACCCATGCGGGTGCGTGGATAGCGCGTCGGCGTCGGGCGCGTCGTCTGCCTAACGTTTTCACCGAGCGCGAATTTGATGCCCGGCGGGGCGCCTTCGAACTTGAGTGAATCGACAGGGAGGCCGTAGCGTAACTTCACCACGGCGTTTTGACCGCCGATCGTGTTGGCCGAGCCGTGCAGGATGTTGAGCGTCGTCGTGCCACCGGCGAGCTGCCGGTACAGACTCGTGCCATCCTGCCGCAGCACATCTTCGATCCGCACCTGCGCCGTCACCGACTCGGTTCCTTCATTGATTCCTTCCGATGCCGAGTGCGAGTGGGCGTCGATGATGCCCGGTGTGACGAACCTTCCGGTGCCGTCGATGATCCTGGCTCCTGCCGGCACCTCCACGTTCGTACCGACGGCCGCGATCTTCCCATCGCGGATCAGGATCGTACCACGCTCGATGGTCCCGTGGCTCGCGGTGAGGATCGTCGCGTTCCGGATCGCCACGAGCGTCCCGGCAGGCGGTATCGGAATCGCGAGAGGCGCGTTAGGCGACGCCGGAGCCTGGGTCTGTGCCGTCAGCACCGCGCTGGTGCAGGCGGCAAGCGTAGTGTGGAGCAGAGCGCGCATATGAAGAGCTCGAGCGGAGGTCATGAGAGTCATTGGGGGCGTCGCTGGCCGGTAAAGGGGAACGATCCGAATTCTCCGACGGTGGCCCGTCCGGTGATTCGCTCGCCCTCCACTTGTCCCTCGTAATTCACGATGATCGGCTGTGGACCTGCATTGACAGTAATCGTCCACGAGATGGTGCGACCGGTGATCGTTCCTTCGCGAATCGGCACAGTGCCGAATTCAGTTGTCATCGTGCCTTCGAACGAATCACCGCTCTGCGTGATTGTCATCGTCCCCTGAACAGTCCCTTGTGGCGATTGGGTCGAGACATTCCACGCCCCCGCAACCTGCGCATCGCCGCCGCCGCCGCCGCCGCCGCCGCGAGTCGCGGGACGCGCCGGAGTTGCCACGACCTCATAACGGATCCCATCTACAAAGACAGTTCGTACGCGAGCGCTGTCGGTTAAGGGCTCACCTTGCGTGACCACGAGGTTCGCAATTTTTCCCGGCTCGATGCTGCCGAGTTGTGATTCTACCCCGGCTGCTTCAGCCGCGCGGATTGTAAGCGCTTCCAACGCGGCAGAGCGGGGGAGCCCACCAGCAATTGCTTTGCGGACGTTGGTCACGAACGCATCCGGACGGAGCGTCCCCGACGTTAGGGCGAAACGCACTCCGGCGGAATGCAACGTCGCCGGATTGCCTTCGAGTACTTTGCGCGCTGCCGCGGCGCGCGTTGTACTGTCGTTAGGCTCCAAACGCTGGCTGCCGCGATAATTCCAGCCGGTCGTCGCCGCCGGCTCGGGGAAATCGACCGATATGACTGGCACGCGGGCGCCTTTGAGGGCATCCATCGCGCGAAATGCTTCCGTGGCGCCGACTACGCTCAGCTTGAGGTTGAACTCGCGGCCGATGTTCAACGCGCGGCGGATCTCGTTCTCATTCTCGGCTGCGAAGAACACCGGGACGTTGCCGCGGACGACGGGCACGAGCGCATCCAGGTGCGGATCATGTCGCGGCCGTTCGCTGCCGCGTGGATTGGCGCGATAACGATCGGCGACGAGGCCGTGCCGCTGCGCGTCATAGAACTGCTGCCGCTCGTACGCAATCACGCCGAGGAGAGAACCTGGATAGCGGCCGGGGACTGTCTGAAATCCCATGTGCAGTGCGACGGGAGACCTAACGATCCACCGCGAGGCGGTGTCATCGCGCATGGGAACCAGCGCGGACAGGCCGCGGAACGGCCCGCGCGTGGGTGCAACGACGACACTCGTTATGCCGGCGTTGCGGGCGGTTCGTACGTCGTTTTCGCTTATCCGCAGCTCACTCGCCACCTCTCGGCCGGGCTCCATTCCAACAGGCCCACTCGGCGGCTGTTGCTGCTGGCCTGGTGGACCGCCGCCGCCGCCGCCGCCGCCCCCGCCGGTCGCGGGAGCTGGCAGGCCCAACGACGACGTTAGGTCGAAGAACCCGGGAGTCACCACGCGGCCGGTTAGATCGATCACACGGGCGTCGGGCGGGAGTGTCACCGTGGCTCCAACGGCCTCGATGAGTCCGTTGCGAATCACGATGGTCCCTTTGTCGATCGTTCCGCGCGTCACCGTTTCGATGCGCGCGTTGGTGAGTGCCCAGGTGCCGTTTTGCGCCTGCACGGCGTGGGCGGGTGCAGCGGCGAGGACTATAGGAATCAGTCCTCGGATAGCGCGGTTCATGCGTTCTCTCCTACCGAAAGCACGGGGTGACGAGCATACCGCAAGGCAGGTCGAAGGTCAAAGGTCAAAGGTCAAAGCACGCAGAGCTCGGAGCTCGGAGCTCGGAGCTCGGATGTCGGCGCCCTTGCTGGCGCGGCGGCGCGAACGGGCGCGAGATTGCGCCAATGTACTCCCCTCGCTCCCTGCTCCCCGCTCCTCGCTCCTGTAGTTAGTGGAAGGCATCCCGCTCCTCCGCGACTTGGTCATCCTCGTCGCCGTCGCCATTCCGGTGGTTCTGCTCATGCACCGGTTGCGGCTGCCGACGATCGTCGGCTTTCTGATCGCGGGGGTCGCGCTCGGCCCGTCCGCGTTAGGTGCCGTGCGTCAGGTAGAAGACGTATCGGTGCTGGCGGAGATCGGCGTCGTCCTCCTGCTGTTCTCGATCGGGCTCGAGCTATCGCTTTCACGCGTCATCCGCATGGGCCGGCTCGTCCTCGCGGGCGGGACGCTGCAGATGCTTTTCACCATCGTTGCGGCCGGAGTCGTCACGCTCATAGCGGGCGGGGGGATGCGGAGCGCGGCGCTGTGGGGCGTGCTGGTAGCTCTGTCCTCCACCGCGATCATCCTCAAGATGTATCAGGAGCGTGGGGAGCTGGACGCGCCGCACGGCCGTGTCGTCGTTGCGATCCTCCTGTTTCAGGATCTGTGCGTCGTCCCACTCATGCTGCTGCTCCCGCTGCTCGCGGGCACTGGCGAAGGCCCCGCCGCGACCCTAACGCGAACTCTCGCGAGCGTCGTCGTTGTGACGCTCATGGTCGGCGTGGGCCGCTTCGCGGTGCCGTGGGTCCTCGCCCGCATTGCCGCCGCGCGCGTGCAGGAGCTGTTCACGTTGAGTGTCGTGGCGATCGCGCTGGGCGCTGCCTATCTCACATCCGCGTTCGGACTTTCTCTCGCGTTAGGTGCTTTCCTCGCCGGTCTCATTATCGCCGAATCGGAATACGGGCTCCAGGCGCTTTCGGACATGTTGCCATTCCGCGACGCCTTCACCGGGATCTTCTTCATCTCCGTGGGGATGTTGCTCGATATCCGTTTCGTGGTGCAGCACGCGCCCTTGGTCCTGGGTGTCGCTCTGGGCGTCATCGTGCTCAAGTTTCTGGCCGGGTACGCCGCGGTGCGGCTCGTTAGGCGCTCGACGCGCGTGGGCTTC
>DATFBW010000186.1:0-4273 GCA_035253645.1 Gemmatimonadaceae bacterium
CGTCGTTAGGCGTGTTGGCGTGCCCGTCGCCACGTCGTACGTCCAGATATCGGCGTTGGGCCCATTCGTGACATCGATCGCAAGCCGGTGGCCGTCGGGAGAAAGTCGTGGGTGCGCGTATTGACGTGGCTGGCCGATGAGCGAGTTGCTCACTCCGCGCTCGTCCACGGTGACGATCTCGTTTGTCGCCAAGCCCCGGGCGTAAACGAGCGTACCCGATGGCGAGAGCGCGCCAATGTCATCCCGAAGACCTTGCGTGAGCGCTACGGGCGTGCCGGTGAGGCTGAGGTTGCGAATATCGAAGGGAACCGCGGCCATAACGCCGTTGTCATGCATGTAGATCACATGACCGAGCGCGAAGCCGAGGACATAATCGGCGGATATGTCGAACACTCTTGTCGCTCCATCGCTCAGCCGCGCGACCGCAAGTTGCGTGGCGAGGGTCCCCACGCGCCCGCTGGAGTACAGCACGAGACCGTGATCCCGCACGGCAACTGGAGCCAATTGAATTGCTTCACGGGCCGCCGAGTCGAGTCGGGTGAACTCTCGAAGCGGTCCGCCCGAGGCAGAGACACGCCAGAGCTTAGCGATTACACCCGGCGCGCCCGACGAGACTATGAGCTCATCGTCCGATGCCCATGCGAGGCCCCGGAAGTCCTGCACGCCGACGAGATCGACTGTAGGCCCACCGTCTATCGGTTTCTTATGTAGCGACGCAAAGCTGGCCCAAGCGATCCATCGGCCGTCTGGTGAGATGACCGGAGAAATCGCGGTGCTCGTACCCGGCAGCGGTCGCGCTTCCAACTCATCGATCTTCCGGATGAAGAGCTGTCGACCGCCCCCGGCCGTACCCACATAGACAATGTGCCTGCCGTCGGGCGAGAGGGCGATGGGCAACGGGGATGACGTCACGTCGAGCCGCGCACCTGGTGGCAGCGTGAGCTCGAACCGCGCCGGCGCCGCAACCTGCTCATCCGGGCGAGCGAGCCAACTCCACCCCGCAGCCGCTGCCGCAACGACAAAGGCGGCCCAGGGGATCGGCCCTTTCGCCCAAGACGCGACGCGCGATGCACGCGGTGTGTCCTCCGCTACAGCGCCGGCTGCATCCGGGATGAGCATCACGCGCCCCTGCAGCGCCTGCGCGAACTCGTTAGGCGTGACGAAACGGTCTGCCGGTACCTTCGCCAGTGCCTTGTGGATCGCGGCTTCGACATATGCCGGAACGGTCTCGCGCATCGCGCGCACAGGACGCGGCTTGTCAGTTAGCACACGTGCGATGATCGCCTGCACCGAATGCCCGGTATGCGGCGGCTCACCCGTGAGCATCTCATATAGAACGGCAGCCAGTGAATACGTGTCCGTGCGGCCGTCAATCGTGTGGTCACCGGTTGCCTGCTCGGGGCTCATGTACTGCGGCGTGCCGAGCGAGAGTCCCGTCTGCGTGATGCGCGTGCCGCCGGCATTGGTGACCGCTAGTGCAATACCGAAATCAGCGACAACAGGCTGCCCTTCTTGGAGGAGGATGTTCTCCGGCTTCAAGTCACGATGGATGACACCATGCTTGTGCGCGTAATCCAGTGCGCTGGCGACTGCCACACCAATCCGCACGGCATCGTCGACCGGCAGCTGGCGTTCGCGGGTGAGACGATCGCGCAAACTCTCACCCTCTACGAAGGGCATTACGTAGAACAACAGACCGTTCGCTTCTCCGCTGTCGAAAAGCGGCAGAAGGTTCGGATGCTGCAGGTTCGCGGTGACCTTTATTTCGGAAAGGAAGCGCTCAATGCCCAGTACGGCGCCCAGTTCAGGCCGCAATACCTTGAGCGCGACCCGGCGATCGTGCCTAACGTCGCGCGCGAGATAAACGATGGCCATGCCGCCGCTGCCGATCTCGCGCTCGACGTGGTACCGGCCTGCGAGGGCAGTGTTGAGATTGAGAAGCGCTTCCACGGCGGGGGAAACTATGGCCGGTTCCCGGAGCGAGTCGAGCGCAATTCCGCACGAGCATGGCCAAAACGGCTCCCGGCATCCGTTGCAGCCTACTATGGTTTAGCGCCGCTTAGACCCTCAGACCTCAGACCTCAGACCTAGTGTCCATCCAGAACGACCGCTGGATCACCGAGATGGCGACCAAACACGGCATGATCGAGCCGTTCGAGTCCAGCCAGGTGCGCGATGGCGTAATCTCGTTTGGAGTCTCGTCGTACGGCTACGACATGCGCGTCGCGCCCGAATTCAGGATCTTCACAAACGTTCTGAGCTCCGTCGTCGACCCCAAAGCCTTCGATCCACGATCTTTCGTTGAGTTCGAGGGCAGCGTCTGCATCGTCCCGCCTAACTCGTTTGCTCTCGCACGCTCAGTCGAATACTTCAGGATTCCGCGCGATGTTGTCACAATCACCGTTGGCAAGTCCACCTACGCGCGCTGCGGCATCATCACGAACGTCACTCCCTTCGAGCCCGAGTGGGAAGGTCATGTCACGCTCGAGATCTCGAACACAACTCCCCTGCCGGCCAAGATCTACGCGAACGAGGGGATCGCTCAGGTCCTCTTCTTTAGGGGCGATCCGCCTGACGTCTCGTATCGCGACAAAAAAGGGAAATATCAGGGCCAGCGTGGCGTGACATTGCCGCGCCTCTAGTGGTTTGTTCCGTATTGTGATTTCCTCCCGCCGCGGTCTCGCGCTCGCGCTTTGTGCGACGGCTCTGTTGGGCTGCGGTGGTGACCCGCCAAGCGGACCGGCGAGTCCTCCAACACTTTCGGTAACGAACGTTCCGGCGACGGCTCGCGCCGCGACCGCTATATCGCCAGGGATTCTCGTTAGGGCACTGAGCGGAACGGCCGTTGCGACGCGGTTTGGATCGCCTGTCACCGTCGCTATCGACAGTGGTGTGGGGGTACTCCAGGGGACCACGACGGTTCAGCCGGTTCTGGGCGAAGCTCTCTTCTCTGACCTCCGCATCGGCGGCGTCGGTCGTTTCGTGCTGCGTTTCTCAGCCAACGGCGTCCCCGACGTGTTATCGAGCGCGGTCGTTGTGTCGCCAGACTCGGGAAGTCGGCTCGTTTTCCGTGCAGCGCCCTCTCTCGCGGTCTTGAGCGGCGGTACGTTCGGAACGCAGCCTATCGTTGAAGCACGGGCGCCGAACAACACGCTGCTCACCTACCCCGTGGCTGTGCAAGCAACTCTAGTCCGCGGGAACGGCGTGCTCACAGGCGGTACATCGGCAACATCCAGCGCTGGTGTCGCAACGTTCAGCGGCCTGGGAGCTCAAGGCTTCAGCAGTGCTGTGCTCCGCTTTTCGGCGTTCGGCTTTCAGAGCGTCGAGGCCCCGACCGTCATTCAGATTTTCGGCCTCTATGTGCGGCCGCGCCTCTCGAACAACCTGGACACGATCACGGTTGCGCGTGATACGCCCGTCGATGTTTCCATCCGCTTTGTCACGGGGCCTAACGATCTGATAGGAAGTGCGCGGTTCGACGTCGTATGGGACCCGCGCCTCCTGACGCTGATGCTCGATCAGGCGGTCGGGAGTGCGAGCGTGCTGGTAAACCGCGTGCAGGTCGCCGAGGGCGTGTTGCAGGTAACTGTGACGTCCTCAGCAGGTCTGACGGGAGCACCAGATGTCATGAACCTGACGTTTCGAACGACGCAACAGAGCGGTGAGGGGCCGATTTCGACGCGAATCCTCGACGTGCGAGCCCCCGATGGGCGGGACATTTACCGGTCGAACGTAAGTGCCACCGTGAGGGTCTTGATACCTTGAGATCAGCTCGAAGGTCAAAGGTCAAAGGTCAAAGCGGGCTAGCCCTTCTCGCGCTCGCCGCGTTAGCCGCCTGCGCGGAGCATTCGCGGCCCTCGCAGGTAGAGCCGCCGGCTGTGCGCCCGGACGGCATTGTTGCGTATCTGGTTGCCGCCCCGGCAGGAGCGCCTAACGAATACATCGTGCGCGCGGTTACGCGCCATGGTATCGCTGTCGAAGGTGCCGCGTCTTTTGTCGCTGCCGTGCGGATCCCCGCGCGTACAGTTGCTTTCATCTCGGACGCGAGCGACGCGCAGGTTGTGCGCGCGAGCAGCATGAGCGATGAGACGTTTCGTATCGCGGGCGCGGCGCCGGAAGGCATGAGCAGCGGCGAGCTGTTCACTCTGCGGCTTCGTGCAGCGCGGGCGGAAGATGTCAACGCTCTGAGGCTCGAGTTGACCGAGATCAATGATCGGTCCGGTGCCTCGCTCAAGGGTGGTCTCGTCGTGTTGCCCTACGTCACATGGGGGCC
>DATFBW010000187.1:0-3544 GCA_035253645.1 Gemmatimonadaceae bacterium
GTCAGGCGGCTTTGGTGATTCAATGACGAAGCTCAGCTCATCAGCCGCTTCGGCTCCGGACGCTCCTCTTCGGCCGTACTATTGACCGTATCCGCCTCGGGCAGCCGACGACTCTCACTCGTCCCTTCGCGAATCGACTTGTCCATATCGCTTATACCGCGCTTGAACTCTTTAATGCTCTTCCCCATAGAGGCGCCGATTTCGGGCAGCCTCTTGGCGCCGAAGAGCAGCAGCACCACGACTGAGATAAGCAGGATTTCGGTGAAGCCAATGTTCCCGAAGTTCATACGATCTCCTAGAAAAGCGACCGCGCAATCAGGTAAGCAAGGACGACGCCCAGAAGGCTAAGTAATGATACATCGAGCGCCATGGGGCCGATGACAAACTTCAAGATAACAAGGTCGAGGTGCAACGGTCCGAAAGAGGGAGTTACGCCCGTGGTCAAAAATTCCTTGACCGCACCAGTTGGCAAGAAACGCCGGGCCAAGACATTGAGGGCGCCCCCGGCGATGAATCCGAAGGCTAGCACGAGTCCATAGAAGAGGGGGCGGTGTCGCGCCCGCGGGAGCTGACCCTTGGGTGGCATTGGCATCAGGCGCGCCGCTCCGTGACATAAGAAACGGTGTCGAGAAGGGCGGCCTTGGCCGCACCCTCCGGGAGATCCGACAAGGCATCCTCGGCCCGCTGGGCGTACTCCTCACCGCGCCGGCGGGCGTAATCCAACCCGCCCCTCTCGCGAACCAGTTCGATGACCTGCGCGACCAAATCAGCCGCGGGTTCCGGCATCTGAAAGAGCTCGGCAACGACCGCGCGCTCGTTAGGGTCCATCCGCGGCATCGCCGCGATGAGCGGGAGCGTCATCTTGTGTTCTTTGAGGTCGAGGCCCGTTGGCTTCCCCACCGTTGCGGACGACTCGGTGTAGTCGAGCAAGTCATCCACAACCTGAAAGGCCATTCCGAGCTGCGTGCCGAACGCGCGGAGCGCCTGACGATGCTTCGGTGCGCCGCTCAAGGCGCCCACTTCGCAAGCGCCGGCAAAGAGGGCCGCGGTCTTGGCGCGAATCAAAATCTCGTAATCCGCTTCCGAGAAGGCCAACGCATCGAGCGCGGCAAGCTGCCGGATCTCTCCCACGGTCAGCTCGTTCGACGCGCGGGCGAGCACCTCGAGACGCTGCAAGTCGCCGAGCCTAACGAGCTCCAGGAGCGCTCGCGAGTACAAAAAGTCGCCCATGATCACCGATACCTGATGACTGAACAGGGCGTTTATCGTCGGCATGCCGCGTCGCAGGACACTGTGGTCGACCGCGTCGTCGTGCACGAGCGTAGCCAGGTGAATCAGCTCGACCACGGCTGCGTACGCGATCGCATCTTTGTCACGAGCGCCTTCGCATTCGCTCGCGAGGAGGAGCAACGTGGGGCGCATCATCTTGCCACGCATCAGCATCAAGTGATCGCTCACGTTGTTCACGAGCCCAGTTTCCGAAGCGACGATGCGTCGCATCTCTTCAGGCACGCGCTCCAACGCCTCGGCGACCGGTGCCTGAATCTCTTGGAGAGCGGAAGCGGCGGCCGGCGAGAGTGGACTGCGAAACGTCACGAAGCTGCTTGCGATTCTAAGGCTCGGATGCGGGTGGCTACGTCGCGGAAGTCGACATCGACAGCAAAGACGCGTTGATAATACACCAGCGCCTCGCGGTCGCGCTGCAAGTGCTCGCAAGCATATCCGAGCAGGTAGAGCGAGCCAATGAGCACGCGGTCGTCGACCCGGGTGGTTTCCACCGCGCGCTTCAACAGGGTCGCCGCCACGTGGTGCTGCTGCTTTTCGACGAAGCACTGGCCGAGGGCTTCGTACGCGCGGCTGCGGTGCGTTTCAGATCCGAGTGCTTTCTGAAATTGGGCGATTGCGTCGTCGACGAGCCCCATTTCTTTGAACGCCACTCCCAGGTCGTAATGGCTGTCGAAATCCTCTTCATCGACGTTCGCGGCGACGCCCTGTTTGAATCGGCGCAGCATGTCTTCGAAATCGGCCTGTTCGTCACCGGTGGGCTTGGCATCCCCCACGACCATGCGCGTCGATTTCTCCGGCTGATCGCCCCGCAGCATGGCGCCGAGATCGATGAAATCCCCGCTGGGAACGAAGGCGGGCGTGGCGAAGCCGTCGCCGGGCCGCATGCCATTTCCGTGGCCCGCATGCGGGTGATCTCCTGACTCGTCAGGCGATTGGAACGCGGCCGCCACTTCGGCATCCAAATCTTCGAGCTCCGGTTCCTCGAAGGATGGATCGCCGGCTTCAGGCTCCTCGTGCCGCACATGTCCAGCCTGCGGCGTGAGCCGCTGGGTGAGTGCGCCGTCGCCCGGCGCCCTGCCGGCGAGCAGATCCAACACGTGAAGCGCACGGCGCTCGTTAGGTTCCAGTTCGACGACGCGGCCATACACTGCATGCGCTTTGCTGTGCTCTCCACCTCTAAAGAGCGCGTCGGCGAGCGCCAGATATGCCTCGATGAGCTGTGTGCGATCGCCGGCGCGAACGGCGTATTCCACGCATTTTTGATGGTGCCGCACAGACTCCGGGACGAGCCGCAGGATCTCGTTCGCGATGTCGCGCGCGGTATCGAGGTCGTCCTCCAGCTCGATGGCACGCATGGCCGCGTCCAACTCACGAAGGCCTTGCTCGCGCTCACCGGCATCGAGGAGCGCTTCGGCAAAACGGCGGCGCAGCCGTGGATCGTTAGGCGTCGTATCGAGCTGTTCGCGCAACGTTTGGACGAGCGATTTCGCCTCCACCGCGCGCGGCGCCTGGGGGCGCTCGCGCAGTCCTTTTTCGGTGAGGTGCTCGACGCTCTCTTGCGCTGCCGGCGCGGGAGCACGGAGCGGTTGCTTGTCCACCTCTGAAATTGGCGCGCGATGTTCGGTCGCACTCTCGTCAGGCGCCAATGTGTCGGGCGAGAGGGGGAATGGCGAGAAGCCCGCGTCTACAGGGGTCTCCTGCACGCCGAACGTGGGAGCTCGATCGAGGAAATTCGGGTCGATCTCTCCTTCCGATTCTTCTGGCGGACCATCGAGCTTGGGTTGCGTCGGCAACTGCAGCGGCTCTACCGTGCGGGCTGCTGCTGCTTCCGCGAGGTCTTCCCATTCCAGCGGGTGGGATCCTTCACTGCGGGTCAACGGGGCCGCGTCGTCGTCTGAAGCCAGGGCTTCTTCCGGCGACTGGAGGTATGACAACGTCTGGGTTCCGTAGTCCTCGTTAGGCACCGCCTCCATGCTTTCATCCAGGGTGGCGGCTTCCTCCTCGAGGTCGGCGGCAGCGGCATCCACGGTGAGCGGATCTGCTTCGACCAGCTCCATGGCGTTCTCTTCCAGCAGATCCGCTACTGGCGCCTTTGCTGGCGCGGCCCCCGTGCGCGAGATGGGCGGCATGATCTGCGCATCGAGGTCAGCGCCCGTGATCGGCGTCTGCACGATCTCCGACTGCTCCTCGATCGTCGCGACTTCGTCCGTGAACGTCAGCAGTGGAAGCTCGGTGGGAAGCGCCAGGTCATGCGGCC
>DATFBW010000188.1:0-10907 GCA_035253645.1 Gemmatimonadaceae bacterium
AAAAAAAAAGGCCGCTCGCGAGAGCGGCCTAACGAGCAGCGGTGACGCGCCGTTACGCGGTCGGTGGATCTTTCATCCGTGTACGGGAAACGCCCATCACGATCCCCAGCCCTAAAAGGATGATGCAGGTAATGCCGATCCACACTTGCGGCACGCCAGCCTCTATCAGCGCCCACGCGACGCCAATGATGACTATGAAGAATCCGAGGATATAGAGAGCGAAGGACATAAGAGCTCCAGGTCGGAGGTCGGAGCTGTGCTCAGAGTGCCAAGCTCCGAGCTATGCCATATGCAAACCGTACGCCCTATTTCTGGTTGTTCTCCTCTTGTGCGGCCTCCTCGGCAGCGATCTCGACCTTTTCGCGCTTGATATCCAAGCGCAAACGGCCGAACAAACCCATATACATGTTTGCCACCCAGACGAGCGCGAAGCCGGAGATTACGTAGCCGCGCCAGTCGTCGAGCAGAAGCCGATATCGCGTCATAACGAGAAAAGCGATCGTCACCCAGTGGCTGAAACAGAACTCGCACGTGAACAGCGTGACGAACTTGCGAAGCCATAGCGATCGGCTGCGGTCACCACGCTCCACGAGCCACTCGCGTGGTTCGCGGAAAATCTCCTCGTGAGTCACCGTCCACGCGATCGATGCGATTGGAAGCGCGAGGATAAACAGCGCCAACAGCGGGCGGTCGTTGAGCATGTGCCAGGGTTGGATCAGCCAAGCCTATCGCATGAGACGTGCACGCGAGCGCGCTTGGGCGCCGTTTCTTGCTATTAAGAAAACCAATCAGGCATGCTCAAGCATTCGACCGAGCTCAGCTGATGTCGCAGCAGGCAGCACAAACTTCCAGTCAGAGAGCGCGACGGCGTCGGAAGCGCAGCCGGATCGATCCATTCATGGCTCCTATGGAGTCAGCGGGCATGGCGCAGCTGCGTTATGTCCGCGATCAGTCCCCGGGGATCCGACGACTGCGTACGGGTCGCGGTTTTACATATCGCGACGCGATGGGTTCACCGATAACGGATAAGCCGACGCTGGCGCGCATCCGCGCGCTTGTAATTCCGCCGGCATGGACGGACGTTTGGATCTGCTCGGTGCCTAACGGGCACCTGCAGGCCACAGGCCGCGACGCGAGGCGCCGCAAGCAATACCGGTATCATCCCCGCTGGCGTCAGGTGCGGAACGAGACCAAATACGAGCGCCTCATACCATTTGCGGCGACGCTACCGCGCATCCGCCAGCAAGTGAAGGAGCACCTGGCGCTTCCTGGTTTGCCCCGAGAGAAGGTTCTGGCGATGATCGTGCGCCTGCTCGAAACGACGTTTATCCGCGTCGGCAACGAGGAGTATGCGCGCAGCAACGGCTCGTACGGCCTAACGACGCTCCGGAACCATCACGTCCGCATAGATCGCGGCCGGACGGAGCTGCGGTTCAAGGGGAAGAGTGGAAAGCCGCATGGCGTCGCGGTGACCGATCGACGCCTGGCTCGCCTCGTGAGGCAACTGCGCGATTTGCCCGGACAGGAGCTATTCCAGTACCTCGACGAGACCGAGACGCCACAACCGATCGATTCCGCCGATGTCAATCAATACCTGCGCGAAATCTCGGGAGAGGACTTCAGTGCGAAGGACTTTC
The DNA here is from genome assembly GCA_035253645.1 of Gemmatimonadaceae bacterium. Lineage (GTDB taxonomy): Bacteria > Gemmatimonadota > Gemmatimonadetes > Gemmatimonadales > Gemmatimonadaceae > DASYRX01. The sequence continues at coordinate 1,638 of DATFBW010000188.1, forward strand.
GCACGTGGGCCGGAACCCTGTTGGCCGCGCGTCACCTGGCTGGGTGCACATCCGACAACGGCACCGAAGCAAAAGCCTACGCCGTCGCCGCGATCAAAGACGTAGCGCAGCAATTGGGCAACACCGTGGCCGTTTGCCGGTCGTGTTATATCCATCCGCTGGTGCTGAACGCGCTGGGCGATGCCGCAACTGCCGCGCGCTGGCGCCGGATGGCGTTAGGCAAATCACGCAACGGGCTGAACGCGGAGGAGCGACGCCTGGTGCGCTTCCTCACCCACGCAAACCAGGCTGTGGCCGCCTAACGTCCTTACCTCAGACCTCAGACCTCAGACCGCTGCCGCCTAGTGACACTTCCCCTGGCCGGGATCCCACACGCGCCGCTGCGTGTCGATGAAGGCCCACTGGTACCCCTCCTTGCCTAACGTGATCTTGAGGATGCCAAAGTGGCCTTCGACGCGAGCGGCGGAGCCGGGTGCCGGCGTATTGAAGCCGCGCAGCGTACCGCCGCCGGTGCCGACCACGAAGGAAGGAATGCCCTTGAGCGTGTCCAACACGCCGGCCGGATTCAACGGACGGAACCGTTCATAGACGTGCTCGTGCCCTGTCACGACTACGTCGGCGTCAGCCTCGTAGAGGATCGTGAAAAAGCTGGACACGAGCGGGTCATTGCCGTGATAACTCGACGCGAACCGGGGATGATGCCAATAGGCGAGGGTACACTTCTTCCCCTTGGTCTTGAGATCCTCGCGCAGCCAATCCTCTTGCGCTTTCCGCTCCTCCGTGGAGTAGCGCGAATTCCGCGCGATCTCGCTGTTGAGCGCGATGATGTGCCACTCTCCCAGATCGAAGCTGTAATAGCCCTTCCTCGGCGAGCCGGCCACTTCACCAAAGTACCGGTAATACGGCGATGAAAAATCGGACTCGTGCTCGTGATTGCCTGGCACGGGTCGCATACGCTTCCTGATAAGCTTGGTGGTATCGCCCCACGATTCCCCGTAACACTCCGTGAAGTCGCGCCAGGAGCCCGAAGGGTACGCCAGATCGCCTAACCCGGCGATTGCGTCCTTCACGTTGGCAGCGCTGTCGGCGCGCAGGATGCTGTCCACAATCACGGCGGTGAGCTCATCGCCGCGCGACTCGCACGACGCGATATCGCCAACGGCAATCAAAACAGCGCCGCCAGCTTCAGCGACTAACTCTGCAGAAGCGGTTGCCGGTGGTGGCGTGAGCTGAACCGGCGGTGGACAGCCGAGTGCGCCGGCCAAGAGCATACCGATGAGAAATCCGGGTATTCCACGCATTCCTGAAGTGTCTGTTTGAACTCACAAGAGAACACGCGATCAAAACGCAAAGCCCGTTCCGATTATGAGCCTCCGTTCAGGCCGATTGGTATGCAAGATCTGGATGCTGTATTTCGGGCTCAGCAGTCCAATCCATCCTCCTACCCCCTGCGCACTATGCCAGGTTCCGGGTGATTCTCCGTCGACATAGACTCGACCAGCTTCCATGAATCCGATCGCGCCGATGTTCCAGGGCAGGAACCAGTTGAAGCGTGCGATCGGCAGTCGGAGCTCGGTTGTGCCATGCAGCGCCGCATCGCCTGCGAACCGCTGACGGTGCATGGTCCGCAAAGACCTTCTGCCACCGACGAACGCGGATTCAAAATACGGCGCGTCACCGAACACTCTCTTGGCGCCCCCGCGCAGAGCAATCGTGGGCCGCGTTAGGATAGGAATCGTTAGGTAGGTCGTGGCGAGCGCCGATACCTCGCCGAAGGGCTCGCTGACATCCAGCAGCGCGGGATAATACGAGGCTGTTGCAAGGAGGGTGAAACCGCGCGTGGACTCACTGTCCCGCGTATCTTCTTGCGCGCGGAGCTGGAGTCCGGCCTGACCGAAACGCGGAAAACCTAACGGTACTTCTTCGGCGATGAACGTGTCGGGCACACTGTCCGTCGTCACATACTTGAAGATCGGTCCCAGCGACAGATCGCCCTCACGGCTTATGGCGAATCCAACGGCCGGTCGGAACATCCATTGCGTCTGGCTCACGTCGAAGAACGCGTCATCCGAGTCCTCGACGGTGTTCCCGAAACCGCGAAACTCTACAATTTCGAGCTGGGACATTTCCGCATCGAGCAGGTAGTGAAGCTGCGAGCTTTCGATGCGTCTGTCTGCTTCGAAGCCCAGCCTGAATGCGCTCACTTTCGTTGCGTATTCAACCTCGAAAGCTGTTTTGCTCTTGTACGGCATGTAGCGGAAGCCATATGTCTTACGCTGGTAGCCGATTTTGCTGACGATGCCGAGGCCGGATCCGGAGCCGAATCCGATTGTTGGCCCTGCGCTCGCACCGCGATCCTTCAGCGGTGGATACTGTTTGCCGAAGGCTTTGACCCAGGGGCGACGATTGAAGATCGTGTCCTTCCCGTATTTGATGTCGTCCACGGTGCCGCGATCATAAAGCCGCGTTAGGCGCGTGCGGCCGTCGACAAGCGACGAATCGACGAGCGTATTCGTTCCGTTGCCGCCGATGACGCGCACGAAGATTCCGCCGGTGCCATTCCCTGTGACGAGCGCGCGGTCATCTCCGCCATGCATGTACAAGCGGATCTCGCGCGTTTCGCCGTCCTTGAAGCGCCGGTTGAACCAGGGTGTCGCATCACCCCGCTGAATGCGCACGATCACGTCACCGCCCTCGCGGGTAACAATTGCCCGATCAGCGCTGTCGGTCGCATGAATCTCGGGAGTTTCCGCAATCAGGCCGTAAAACTCGTTCGCGACGTTATGCAACTTGTCGCGGCGAGATCGGAGCTTCGCGATGAGATCTCCGTGCAGAGGTAGATACTCCCGCGGCATGCGGCCCACGGCGGTATCGATCACTGCATCCGTGATGCGGCCCTTGAGCCATGTGGCGATCGAGTCCCAAACAGGGCGCTCCAATTCAACGAGCAACCGTTGATCGAGATCGATGACGGCGCCAAGAAAGGCGCGCAGTCTGGGATAATCCGCGTCAAAGGAAACGAGGTTGGGTTTTACGATGCGCGCGACGCGCATCAACAGGCCTTTATGGTTCACGAAGGCCGCATCGCGATCACGTGGCATCGGCACCCACACGACTTCGTCGCCGCCGGTGGAACCGGCGAGACGTGGTTGGATCCGGACCCAGCGCCACTGGTTCAGGTGCCGGTCGTTGTCATTGACGAGCAGATCGATGAGGCGTGCCGTGAGATACGCGCGCGAATCGACACGATGCCGCGCATCGGCATTGATGCGCTCGAGCAGCTCCTCGCTGTCCAGAATCTCGACCGCGCCGCCAAGACCGGGACCCTCTTCGGGCATCATGCCGCGATCTTCGATCGCGCCGAGCTTGCCGGCGAACTCTTCACGGAACTTGCCTAACGCAACATCGTTAGGCATGACGTAGAGAATGGGCGTCGGATGGATGATGCCGGCGGCCTCCAGAAACGGTGGCACCGCGAGCGGGCCCGTCGGGTGCAGGGCGCTCAACCCATCGCGGAAGACATCGGCGACAATCGTGTTCTCATACGGCTCCAGGTGTACGAGCCGATCCTTGTAGACAGGCCGAAAGGCGTAGTGGCGCCCGTCGGCTCCGACGAATCGCAGCGACGTAGTCTGGGCGCTGCCCCCGGTATCCGTCGGCTTGAGGCCGCCCGCGAACCGCCGCAGATCGAGCACCGCGACCTTGATCGGGGTCGTCCACACGTTGCGCCAATTGTCCCCTAACAACGAGCGCTGCAGCGAGCCCGCGGCGTAGTGCCGGTTCGCGATGACAACCACGCTGTCCTTCGCCGGCGGAACCTTCGTGAGATCCTGCGCGGCGGCCAAGTGCGCCAACGCAAAGGCGCTGAGCGCCGCGGCCAGGGCGAGGCGGATGGAGGCTTCTATATGTCTCATGGTGCCACCTGAGTGGCTGGCGCCAACGGCCAGCGGTAGAGCGTTAGGGTTGCCGCGGCGCGCGTGGCTTCGTCAGCAACGATCAGAATGCCGTCTTCGGTGATGGCGAGCCCTTCGGGCTGCCCGTGCTGTTCCGCGTTAGGTAGCGGGAAGGACCCGACGACCGCGCCGTTAGGCGTGATCTCTATGATCGCCTTCTCCTGGGCCGCGACGAGGATATAGTGTCCTGTCGTCGGATCTATCGTGATGTCCGTCGGCCGCAGCGTACGCCACGCGTTCTCGCCGATGGCCTGGCGCAGCGGGACTGTGAGCACCGAGGTCGCGGCCCCGGGCGTGAGAGGCCACACGTAAATCACAATGTGGCCGCGCAGATTCTTCTTCTCGACGTTTTTGCAAGGCAGAAGCAGCGCGGCTCGGCGCGAGTCGTATGCAACGCCCTCGAATTCGCACTCCCGGCCCAGCCGCGTGTCATGCAGCTCGTAACGCACTCGCTCGTTGTTCGCTCCCTCGCGGAATACGTACAAGTTGCCGTTGCTCGTCACCATGTAGATGGAGCCTTTCGCGATTGTGATTCCTTCGAAGTCGGCGCGCGCATTGATGGAGAATTCCTTGAGCAGCACGCCGCGCCGAGGATCCAGTACCGCGATGCGGCCAAGCTCGTCGCCGTGCGCGAGTAGCCGACCATCGCTCGTGCGCGCGAGCCCTGAGACTTCATTGAGCCCTGGTGGCAGGACCCAGCGAGCGACCGGGACGGAACGCGCGGCGCTGGAAACGGAATCGGCCAGCCGTTCCTCGAGCATGCTGACGCGTTCCGCCAGGAGCACGGAGTCCCGGCCCGAGATCTGGCCGCGGAAGTCGCAGGCGGCCAAAGCAACGAGCAGGACGCGCGCGACGCGCCTAACGACAATCACGCGTTCTGCTCCTGATCGATCGCTTCGGAGGTCTCGAGGTCGATATGCGAGACCTTGTCGCCCGCTTGCGCGCGAATCGCGGTGATCACCTCATCGCGCGTCGTCGACTTCCGAAGTCGAACCAGATAGTAGATCTCGTCCGGCTTGCCGTCGTGCGAAATGACTTCGTCCAGCTTCCAGCGCTTCGTCATCTGCTCCAGCACGGGCTGCACTGTAGCCTGCGCGAGACCCGGCTTGTCACTCGTCAGGTGCAAGACGGCATTGTATCGCGGCTTCTTGTTGCTTTTGCCGAGCACGTTTTGCACCCGCTGGAAGCGGTCGGCGAGTTCGGACACCCTGTTAGGCGTGAGCGCCAGCACCAGGTCGCGATCCGGGACACTGCCATTCGCTTTCGGTTCCGCAAGTGACTTGAGCGGCTCACCCCACTGCGCGCTCGCGGTCGGGGCGAGCACATTGCGGCCGAAATCGTAGCGCCACGTCACCAGCAGCAGGTAGTTAAAGACGACCGAGACGATTGCGCCAACGCCGAGCATGTGCACGCCGGCCGCGAAGCCGATGCCAATCGCAAGAAAGATGAACACGACGTCCCGCGTATCGCGCAATGTCGTGCGGAAGCGCACCGCTGCGACGACGCCCGCGAGGCTGAACGCCAACGCGAGACTGTCGCGCACGACGAACACGACGCCGGCAACGACGATTGGCAGGATCATCAACGTCTGAACGATCGCCTGGCTGTGTCCGCGTACGTTGCGAGCAGAGATATAGACCCATGTCACCGGGAGCATGATCGCCAATGTGGCGATGAGCGCCATCGTTGTGCTGATCGCCATGCGCCCGATAGTATCCGGCTGAAAGATCGGCGCGTCGGCGACAGCATTGAGGCCGTCGGCGAGGATGACCGGCGCGTTAGGCGTGCTCAGTGCGAGGCTTCCGAACAACAGCTCCGCTGCTGCCGGGAACAACACGAGAAGGCCGGTCACCACAAGGGCGAGAACGACGTAATACGCAGTCAGCCGCCGGATCGGACGATCCGAACCGAGCGTGAAGAAATCCATCAAGCCTTTGATAATTGGCATTGTTAGCTCCCGGTGCTCAGTGGAGCAGTAACGGCGGGTGGTTCGACGTGGTCCGCGACGCCGCGCCGCGCTCGTACCGTCGTCGAACGAGACGGAGCAGGACTTTCACCACGCGCGAGGCCACGAGCGGGGAGTGCAATCCGCCGGCAGAACGCATCGGTAAAATCATCGGCAGCTTTGATCGCCCAATCAGCGCAATCGGCGCTCAGACACTGATGCGGGAACCACGGGCTGTCGGGAGCCGCCATCGGATTGAGCGCGAAGCGGCCTTTGAGCCTCTTCTCGAGCATGCGATAGCGACGTCCGCTCACTGGACGTTCGGGCCTGCTGTGCAACAGCGCGTCGCGCATCTTCATCAGCGTGTCCGCATCCAGAAACGGTGCATGCCGCTCGTCAAAACGCTCGGCATCGGCAACCTTGAGAACGACCTGGTAGCGCTCGAGTACGCGCGTTCGACGCATCGCCGCCCACGCTCGGCCAAGTAGTGGCAGAACGCGCCGAGGCAGCCGCAGACGATCACGGGCACGCGAGCCGTGAAGCTCGAGGTACAGCTCGTTGATCGAAGCTTCCAGAAAGGCCGCGGCCGACAGGATCGCTCCCGTCACATACGCGCGATGCCTAACGAAATCGGCGGCGCTTGCCTCTGCGGCGCCGGGCCGCTGTTCGTCGGCGCGTGCGCGCTCAGCGAAATACATGGCCGCCAGCAGGAAGTCGCGATAGATCCCCTGGTCCGCGCGTTTGCCTCGTCGGTCCGCGCGAGTTTCATCGCTGACTGCGACGCTGACCAGCGTTTCGCTCACAAAGTCTCCTGTGTGTGGGACCGCCGTACCTGAGCGGTGACCGAGCGGACGCGACTGTCACATGTCCGCGAGCCGTTGCTCGTTATGCAGCCCGGTCCCGGCCTCGATGTCGGGCTGAAGTGCAAGCTGCGCGCCAAGTTGGCGACCTCGGCCGTTGCTACCGCGGAGTCAATTCGGTAGTCGTTTCGCGCCGTTTGCCGCGCGCAAAACCGCGCACGTATTTGATTGACGCCGGCGTCGTGTATTTGGCCGCGTATGCCTTATCGACAGCGGCGAGAAGGGGTGCACTACGGACGCGCACCGCGCGAATCGGGATCACTCGCTCGCCGATCTTGATAGCGCCGAATGGGGACTCTCGGAAGGCTTCAAACCAGCCCGCGGGCTTCATGTACCATGACCTAACGAATACGCGTCCGTTTGCGACGACCGCCCAGATGCCGATGAACCGGTGGTCCGTGCCAGCGCGGATCCACAGATAGTGTGCGTCGTCGATGGCCGCGACGATCTTCGCGGGGAATCGGCGTTTGCCGGTGGCGGTGCGCTTTGCCCGGATCACGCCGCGAAATCCTACGTGACTGCGACCGTGGCGTTAGGGGGTAAGGCCGCTCGGTACACCGTTCGGGAACCGGCGCTGGATCGCTGCTTCAATGCGAGCAATGCGATTGTCCGGATTCGGGTGCGTTGAGAAAAACTCCGGCGGCGCACCCCCTTCGGATGACTCTGCGAGAATTTTCATCACCTCGACCATCGCGCGCGGGTCGTAACCGGCGTCGGCCATGTATTGCACACCCAGCTCATCGGACTCGAGCTCATCCTGCCGTCCAAAGCGCATGTTGACCAAACTTCCGATCAGCATGGCCATCTGGGCGGTACGTCCGCTCGCCGGATCGTTGGGATCGTAGGTGGAGAGGACGAGCGCGCCAGTGAGCCCCTCGGTGAGCTGCTGCTTCGCGATGCGTTCCGCGCTATGTCGCGCGACGACGTGACCGATTTCATGACCGAGCACGCCGGCGAGCTGCCCCTCTGTCGTTAGGCGCTCCCATAACGCCGCCGTGATGAACACCGGCCCGCCCGGAAGTGCAAAGGCGTTGACTGTTTGCGGGTCCGCCAGCAGGTGGAATTCGAATGGGTAGCCTGAGCCTCGGGCCTTGCTGGCGCTCACCAATTTTTCGCCAACTTCATCCACGAGCTTCTGGCGGCGCGGGTCCGGATCCAACCCGCCGTGCTGTTGCGCCATTTCGGGCGCCGCCTGCAAGCCTAACGCGACTTCCTGCTCGGTCGTGATGCCAACGTATTGCGTCTCGCCCGTCGTGGGGTTCGTGGTGCGCGTTCCGAAATACGACAGCAACGCCATCACAGCGACCACGACGCCAATGATCAAGCGTGGATTGCGTCTCATGTGGTTTCACGGACGCATGAGACGTGCCCTGCTCCGAGTTAAATCTCCCCGCGCTTGGCGAACTCTGCGATCTTTTCGCCCGCACGAAAAGCGAGCGCCATGATCGTCATGGTGGGTTGGCCGCGTCCTGAAGTGACCAAGCTGCTCCCATCGCAGATAAAGAGGTTCGGCACATCGTGCGCGCGATGGAACTTGTCGATGACGCTCTTCGCCGCGTCGTCTCCCATGCGGCACGTGCCTAACAAGTGCGCGCTGAATGTCTGGGGCGCAACTGGCGCACCCCAATATTGGCGCGCCTTGGCCACTTCAAACACCTCCTTGCAACGCGCCAGCAGGAATTCCGACATCTTGAGGTCGTCCGGATGGTCGGAGTACGTCACACGTAATGCGGGGACGCCGAAGTCGTCTTTCACCATCGGATCCAGAGTGATGTTGTTCGATTCGACCGGCAGAGATGTGGAGTGGCCGTAGAGAGCGAGCTGGCGTGTAAAGCCGTGCTGCAGGAACCGCTTGAAGATGGGCCCCCAATTGGGATGATGCGGCGGCGTACTGAGCGCGAAAATGACGGGGAGCTTGCCGTCGAAGCGCGCATCGATCCCCCCGCCGCCGTAGAACCCGCGCTTGGGATCGGAGTCGTACCAATCCAGCGCGTAGCGCCTAACGTTGGTACTCTTGTACTCGTTCAGCGGATGCTCGAAGATACCCTGCGCCAGCGCGGCACCGTTGAACATGAGATATTTGCCAACCAAGCCTGACGAGTTGGCGAGTCCCTGCGGGAACTGATTGGTCTTGGAATTGAGGAGGAGGCGCGGCGTTTCCGCTCCGTTCGCGCACAGCACAACCGCACGAGCGGCTTGTCGTTGTTCGCGGCGGTCCGCATCGAAATACACGACGCCCGTCACGCGGCCCTTGGCGTCGGTCGCAATCTTCCGCACATAGCTGTTCGCACGCACTTCGCACTTGCCCGTCTTTTCGGCGATCGGAATGACGGTCGCGAGCGTCGAGCTCTTGGCGCCGTATTCACAGCCAAAGCCCATGCAGTAGCCGCAATGCTGGCACGCTGGGCGGCCATTGTGCGGCTGCGACGTGATTGCGAGGGGGGCGGGCTCCGGGTGCCAGCCGAGCTGCTTCGCGGCGCGCTCGAAGATCACGCCGGACGACTTGTTAGGC
>DATFBW010000189.1:0-3171 GCA_035253645.1 Gemmatimonadaceae bacterium
TTGCTGCGCGAAGCGCGGTTGGTGGCTAGCCAGTGGTCGAGCACTGATGCCCCGGACGAGCTCGCCGATGCCTCTGGTGCCGCGTTAGGCGTCCGCGTCACGTTGATCGACGTCAGCGGACGGGTTGTGGGCGACTCGGAGTTCGACGAGCCCGCGCTTTCGGAATTGGAGAACCACGCGACCCGCCCGGAGGTCGCGCAAGCGCGGGCGCAAGGTACGGGCATGGCACGCCGTGTAAGCCCGTCCGCGGGGGACGTCGAGCTGTACGCGGCAACTCGCGCGCCGTTAGGCGTTGCGCGCACGTCCATTTCGACGCGCGCATTGGAGGCGCTGCTTGCGGCACAGACGCGAGACGTCGTTCCGGTCGCGCTCCTGGTGGCGGCACTCACCGTCGCGCTGGTCGCCGTCGCTGCGCGATCCCTGGTGGAACCGATCGTCGCGCTGAATAACGAGGCCCGCGCGATCGCGTCCGGGGATCTTTCGAGACGCCCGGCCCTCGACGCGCCAGCGGAGATTGGCGATCTGGCGACCGCGATCCACCGTATGCGCGAGCAGTTGAGCGTGCGCCTGGCAGCGTTGGAGGCGGATGAAGCGCTTTTCGAAGCGGTCAGCGCGTCGCTCAACGAGGGACTGATCGCAATCAACGAACGGGCCGAGGTGATCCGCATCAACCAGCATGCCCGCAGGCTGCTCGGTTTGCGCGAGAACACACCCTTCCCCATCGATCGGTTGCCCCGAGACCGCATGTTCCGCGACACAGTTGGAGCGGCACGAGCCGGCGAAAGGGTCGATGCGCTCGAGATCGACCTCGCGGACACGACGCTGGAGATCACGGCGCACCCGCTCGGCGGCGGCGGCGCCGTGTTGGCGCTGTTCGACGTGACACGCCTGCGACATCTGGAGCGGATGCGACGCGACTTTGTGGCGAACGTCTCGCACGAGCTCAAGACGCCACTGACCGTCATCGGCGGCGTCGCGGAAACGTTGGCCGATGATGGCCTAACGTCAGGCGACCGCCGCCGCTTTGCCGAAATGATCGTCGGGAACACGCGGCGCATGCAACGGCTCGTGGACGACCTGCTCGATCTCTCCCGCATCGAGTCCGGCGGCTGGCGTCCCGCTCCAACAGCCGTGGACCTGCGCGCTACTGTGAACGAGGTGTTCGCTGGAATCCGCGATCGAGCCAACAACAACAAGGTTGCCCTCATCGCAGACATCGCGGACGATGGCGCCACGCCCTATGTCGATGCGACGGCGCTGCGCCAAATCATCGCTAACCTGATCGACAATGCCGTTAGGCATACCACCGAGGGTGAGGTCAGCGTCACCGCGCGGGGAGACCGGGGCGGCGTGATCGTGCAGGTGCGCGACAGTGGCGACGGTATCGCGGCGGAACACCTCCCGCGAATCTTCGAGCGCTTCTATCGCGTCGATGCCGCGCGTTCCCGCTCAGAAGGTGGCACAGGGCTTGGCCTGGCGATCGTGAAGCACCTGGTCGAAGCGCATAACGGGTACGTGATAGCCGAGAGTGCCATCGGGCGCGGCACCACGATCGCCGTCTTCTTCCCCGGCAGAGCGCCTAACTCGGCGTCTTCATAAGAGCGCTTGCCCGCGGGTGCGTGACCGGTTTGTGACACTCCCGTCGGGGGTTCGCGACGTAAACGGGCCATTGTAACGAATCTGCCCTGGGCCGCTTGGGACGCGGCCGGTCGGTTTTCCTCCTCCCATCCACTACCGATGACTATCGCTTTCAGTCGTGCGCTTCGGCGTGTCGTGTCGGCGTTCGCCGCCCTCTCGGCCCTAACGATTTCAGTCGCCGCACAGCCGACGCGAACTGGCCGTCTGGTCGGTCGTATCCTGGATCAGGAATCCGGCGTCGGCGTGACCGATGCCGGTGTTCAGGTTGTCGGTACCACGTTAGGCGTACAGTCAGGCATCGATGGGCGCTTCCAGATCGCGGGGGTGCCCGCCGGTACGGTCACGATCCAGGTGCGGAGACTGGGGTACGCTCCCAAGACAATCACGGGCATTCAACTCGCGCCTAACCAGACGCTGGAACAGAATATTTCGCTTGCATCCGCCGGATTGCGGCTGGCTGCGATGGTGGTCAGTGCCGCCGCCGAGAAGGGCGCCGTGAGCGAAGCGCTGGATGCGCAGCGCACAGCTACGGCGATTGTAAGCTCGATAACATCGGAGCAGATCTCCAAGAGCGCGGACGGTGACGCCGCGCAGGCCGTTCAACGCGTGAGCGGCGTGACGGTGCAGGACAACAAGTTCGTGTTCGTGCGCGGCCTCGGTGAGCGCTACACCGTCACGCAGCTCAACGGCGCGCGCATGCCGAGCCCGGAGCCGGAACGGCGCGTGGTCCCGCTGGATCTCTTTCCGACGGGCATGCTCCAGACCATCACGACGTCCAAGACGTTTACGCCGGATCAACAGGGCGACTTTTCGGGCGCCCAGGTCGATATCAAGACGCGCGAGTTTCCGGCGCTGCGCACCTGGTCGATTCAAACCAGCGTCGGTCTCAATTCCCGCGTCACCGGAAAGGATGTTCTGAATCCGCGCGGTGTGGGTGGTGAAGCCTTCGCCAACGCGGGTCGCAAGCGCGGGCTGCCCTGGCTCGTTCGCAGCGTCGGCAATTTCCAGGACTTCCCGCTGAATCAAGGCGACAAGAACCGCCTCGTGAGCTCGTTCCGTAATGTTTGGACGCCGACGCCACGCGGCGCGGCGCCTAACGGGAGTACGGCGATCTCCTTCGGCGGCAGTGATCCCATATTCGGGGTCCGCGTCGGCTATCTCTTATCGGGAACGTATTCATACAGTGAAGAGATGCGCGCAGAGCAGCAGCGTGCGCAGGCAGGCCGCGGAACCACGTCGGGAGAGACGATAGAGCTCGATCGGTTCGATGGGCACTCGTCCAACGTAAGCGCCTTGCTCGGCGGCTTGTTCAACGCGAGCGTCCTTCTCGGCCAGAGCTCACGCATTGCGTTGAGCACGGCCTACAGTCGCACGTCCGACAACGAGGCGCGCACCGAGCGGGGTGTCTTCGAAAACGAAGCGTTCGCCGCTCGGATCGATCGCATCCAGTATGTGGAACGTGCGGTACAGTCGGCGCAGCTGGCTGGCGAGCATCAGCTGGGCACCACGCACCGGATCGACTGGTCGGCGACG
>DATFBW010000190.1:0-2478 GCA_035253645.1 Gemmatimonadaceae bacterium
AACCACGTCGTCGATGGTGTCCACGCGCGCCGTGACCTTGAGGCCCGTCTCCGCTGTGAAGAAGCCGGGACATTCGTCCGTGCCATAACCTGCGATCGTTATGCCCAGTGTTTCGAGACGTTCCAGCGTTGCCGGGAGATCGAGAATCGATTTGGCACCGGCGCACACCACGATCACGGCGGTGCGCGCGAGCTCCCGCAGATCGGCCGATTCGTCGAACGGAGCGCCACGATGTACGCCGCCGATGCCGCCAGTCGCGAAAACATGCACGCCTGCCTGACGACAGAGTGCCAGCGCGCCAGCAACGGTCGTGGCGCCGTCGGTGCCGCGGAGCATCGCGTAGGCAAGGTCGCGCGCAGACACCTTCACGATGCCGTCGCGCGCCAGAAAACGATCCAGCTCTTCGCTCGTTAGGCCGAGGGTCGGCTGGCCATTGACAACGGCCGTGATGGCTGGTGTCGCCCCGTTATGCTCGACGGCCGCGCGCATACGCTGCGCGGCCTCACGGTTGGCTGGTATCGGAAGCCCCTGCGCCAGCACGGAGCTTTCGAGTGCGACGATCGGACGCCCATGCATGAGCGCGTCGCCTACTTCGGTTGTGTAGCGGAGAAACGGCCCCGGCCCCGCCTCCTGCCTAACGGGCAACTAGATCTTCTCGTTGTCGAATTGCTCTGCCCGTAGCGTGTCGACCTTCTCCCATTCAGCCGCAGTCTGATCCCAGACCGCCATGATTTTAATGCGCTCGCCGGCGTAGCAATCGAATGATTTGGTGCTGCCTTTCGGGACCTTGATCTCGTGGCCGTCCTCGAATCGGAGCACGATCTCGGGATAGTCTTTGTTCGTGTACTGCTTACGTAGCTTGGTGGGCTTGTCAGGCATTAGGGCTCCGTCAAGGAAGGTGCATCGCGCCGACTGACATCACGTCACGACGGAATCGCGGCTCGCATACTGCTCCCATGCACCCGATTCGAGCGACTCATCCATCGCGGCCAGTGCGCTCTCCAACTCGTCGTCCCGCGTGTAGAAGTGCGGCGCTACGCGAATTCCGGCACCGGGCCGGAAATCCACCAGAATGTCGCGCGCGAGAAGGCATTGCGCCACCTCATACGCGTGCGGCACGTCGATCGCGACAGTACCGCCACGCCGGTTCGGGTCGCGTGGTGCGTGCACGCGATAGCCGCGCGCGTCAGCCAGTTCAATGAGCCGTGCCGTCTGCCGCATGCTCTTCTCGCGGATCTGCGCCACGCCCGCGCGTCGCACGATGCGCGGGCCTTCGATCGCGGCGTACAGCGCAGGCACCACCGAGGTGCCGCCTAACCAGCGATACGCCAACGTCGTGTACTCCATCGCCGGAGCAAAATCGAACGGGCTCGCGTGGGCAAACCAGCCCGTGAGCGCCGGCTCGAGGTCTGCCGTGGTGCGCGGATTGGCATAGAGGAAACAGCCCCCGGGCCCGCCGCAAAGCCACTTGAGCACACCACCGGTGAGGAAGTCCGCACCCGTGGCCGCCACGTCGACCGGTAGTACGCCCACCGCATGGAACGCATCCAGCGATACCATCGCACCGACTGCATGCGCGTGGCGGCAGACCGTGTCCACATCCATCACGAATGCAGATTTGAACAGCACGTACGAGATCGCGACAAGCGCCGTGCGTTCGTCGATGGCGGCCAGGAGCCGCTCGGTATCGATCGTGATGCCGTCCTCGCTCGGCACAACCACGATTTCGGCGCCGAGTCGCGTCGCCAGCTTGTCATACACATACCGGACGGATGGGAAGTCCAACGCCGTCATCACGATACGATTGCGCGGCACCTTGTATTGCAGCGCCGAAAGGACGGTCGCCTGTCCCAGAGTCACGTTAGGCAGCATCACGACTTCACCGCGGCCCGCGCCGATGAGCGGCGCGATCTCATCGCCGACGCTCCCTGGGAGCTCCCACCATGCTTGCGTCCACGCGCGCACGCCGAGCTCCGCCCAGGCATCCACATATTCGGCGAGACGGTCCGGTACACTCCGGGGCATCGCACCGAGCGAATTGGAGACGAGGTAGTTCGTGCGTTCCAGAATCGGGAACTCGGTCCGGAAGCGCAGCAGCTTGTCAGTCATGACGCGCTCCGTTCTTCCGTGGCGAGAGGCGCGACGCGCACGGCGCCACGACGTCGCGCTGCGATCGCATAGAGCACGCTCGCGATGGCAAGCACGAGAAGGAACGCGCGCCACTCGCTGAACGTGATGCTCGTTAGAAACCACACGATGAGCGCGATCCCAAGCCACGGAAGGACGTTGCCTAACGGCATCGCGAAGGGGGTACCCTCTGGCGTTTGTACGCCCCGCCGTCGCAACTGCCAGGCGGCGAGACAGCAGAGCGCGTACAGCACGAGCACGGACAGGTTCGACATGATGGCCAGCCGCTCGAAGCTGCTGGACGCGGCGAGGAGGAGCACGAGAATGGTCTGGATGACGATGGCTACGTAG
>DATFBW010000191.1:0-8794 GCA_035253645.1 Gemmatimonadaceae bacterium
GACGCGCGGTGGCGCATTATCAGCTCTTCATCGACCAATGGCAGGACGCAGATGCCGACCTGCAGCCCAAAGTGCGGCAGGCACGGACGCGCCTGGCCCTGCTGCGCCGACAGCAAGGGTGAGCTCCAGCCTTCGCGTCGCTCTGTGGGTGGGAGGCTGCCTGACACTGTTAGGCAGCGGACAGCGTACCGAACCGCGCATGTTCATCCGCGCCAATCAGGTGGGCTATTTGCCGCACGCTCCAAAAGCGGCGGTCCTGTGCGCGCTGGATTCGCTGCCGCGCGTCACATACAACGTCGTGGACTCCGCTGGCGCCACCATCCTGCGACGCAACGCATCCTCGTTAGGGTCGTTCGCTTCGTGCCGTTCCACGTTCCGGCTCGACTTCAGCCCCGTGATTTATGCCGGGACATACCGGATCCGCGTACGCGGAGCCGAGCCCGTGGCAGTCCGCGTCGGACGCGACGTGTACGCGGGCGCGGTTGACTCACTGCTCGTCTACATGCGGCAACAGCGCTCCGGTTGGAATCCCGTATTCAAAGACAGCGTGCATCGCTTCGACGGGGTCGTCGTCGATCACCCCACGTTAGGTGGGAAATTCATCCCGGTCAGCGGCGGCTGGGCAGACGCGTCGGACTACCTGCAGTATGTCGCCACGAGCGCAAATGCGGTGTTCGTGATGCTGGCGGCGCAGCGCATGTTTCCACATGCCTTCGCGGATCGTTATGCGGCGAATGGGACGCCGGGAGCAAACGGGACGCCCGATGTTCTCGATGAGGTCGATCACGGACTCGCCTGGCTCCTGCGCATGTACCCCGGCGACTCGATCCTCTTCAACCAACTCGGCGACGATCGCGATCACGCGTTTCTCGATCTTCCGCCAACCGACTCGTCGGACTACGGCTGGGGGAAAGGCAAGCAGCGACCGATTTATCCGTGCACCGGGCGGCCGCAGGGTCTTCTCAACCACAAGAACCGGTCGACGGGCGTCGCCTCCACGGCCGGAAAGTTCGCGTCGGCCTTTGCGAGCGCCGCGCGTACGTACGCAAACGACGCACAGCGGGTCGCGCTATACCGCACGCGCGCCGAGCGGGCGTACACGTTAGGCATGCGCCGGCCAGGTGTCTGCCAGACCGCCCCGGCCGGTGCACCGTACTTCTACGAGGAAGACAATTGGGTTGACGACATGGAAGCCGCGGCGGCAGAGCTCGCGGCGTTGACGGACTCCGTGCGTTACATCCGCGATGGGCTCACCTTCGCCGATCATGAGCCGGCGCCTCCGTGGATGGGAGCAGATACGGCGAGCCACTATCAGTGGTACCCGTTCGTCAACCTCGGCCACTTCGGACTCATGCCGCTCGGCCAGCGGCGTGATCGCGAGAGGATGGCGCGCTACTATCGCGAGGGCCTGGCCGCCGTTGTTCGTCGTGCCAACAACGCATTTCGCATCGGCGTGCCATTCATTTGGTGCTCGAACAACCTCGTCGTCGCCTTCGCCACACAGGCGATGTTGTATCGGCTCGCCACGGGAGACGGCAGGTTCTTCGACCACGAACAGGCGGCGATCGATTGGCTCTTCGGTGCGAATCCGTGGGGCGTTTCGATGTTCATCGGTCTCGGATCGAACTTCCCGCGCGACCCGCATTCCGTTGTGGCCAAGCAGTTGGGTCTGCAGTTGACCGGCGGCCTGGTCGATGGTCCCGTGTACCGCTCGATCTTCGGCAACCTGCGTGGCGTTAGGCTGCTGGATGGCGACGAGTACGCGCCGTTCAACGACGGCTTCATCGTCTATCACGACGACATGGGCGACTACTCGACGAACGAGCCAACGATGGACGGGACGGCGAGTGCGATGTTGCTACTAGCCGCCTTGGCGCCGAGGCGATAAGCTGCCGGACCCGTAATTGCAAGAGCGGTCGGGTTACAATCATAGCCGCGTTGAAGTGCCTAACGTGACTGCATTAGGGAGGTCTTCATGAAATCCTTCACGCGCAAGGAGTTTCTATCCCTGAGCGCCCTGCTCGCCGGCGCGGCGACAATCCCCAAGTTGCCCTTCGGCCGCCGCGCGCAGGCTGCGCCGCCGCAACCCAATCGGGGGGCCGGCATCGAGGCCGACGTCATCGTGGTGAACGGACGCGTCCTCACGATGGATCCGGCGCTGCCTAACGCGACGGCCCTGGCCGTCAAGCATGGTCGCATCCTCGCCGTGGGCAGCAACGCGGATATCCGCAATCTGGCCACATCACGCACGCGCGTCATCGACGCTGAACGGATGACCGTGCTGCCGGGGTTCATCGATTGCCACTGCCATCCAAGCGGTGTGAACGAGCTGTACGAGGCGAACGCAAACGTCCGCACGCTCACTGAGCTGCAAGCGAACCTGCGGAAGAAGGCCGCCGAGACTCCGGCAGGGCAGTGGGTCAACGCCTACATGTTCGATGACACGAAGCTCGACAAAACGCTGCACCGCCGCGACCTCGATGCCGTGAGCACGTCACACCCGATCTCCGTGAACCATCGAGGCGGTCACACCAGCTGGTATAACTCGAAGGCGCTCGAGCTCGCAGGCATCACCAAAGACACCCCTGATCCGGAGCACGGCCGCTTCTTCCGCGACGACGCGAATGAGCTCAGCGGCCGCGCGGCCGAAGCGGCGCGCGGCGTTTTTGGACGCGTCGGTACCCGCGCCCGGTTCACACCAGACCAGGAACGTGAGCGCAACCGCAACGGCATGCGCCACATTTCGGAACTGCTCACCGCAACGGGCCTAACGACCGTGCATGACGCCGGTGCGGGTCCCGATCGCATCCGCGCCTACGAAGATGCCTATCGCGCCGGTGAGTTGCGTCATCGCGCGTACATGATGATCCGCGGCGCCTATCAACAGCTCCGCAACGCGGGTGTCTTCACCGGTTTTGGAGATGAATGGGTGCGAGTCGGCGGGGTGAAATACGGCGCCGACGGTTCCGCCTCCGAGCGTACGATGCGCATGAGTACTCCGTATGTCGGCACAAACGACTACGGGATCCTGACGATGACGCAGAAGGAGATCGACGAAGCCGTCGAGGATGCGCACCGCAACAGCTGGCAGATAGGGATCCATGCGAACGGTGACGTAACGATCGACATGGTGCTCAAGGCCTACGAGCATGCGCTCAAAACCTGGCCGCACCCCGATCGGCGCCACCGCATCGAGCATTGCTCGCTCGTGAACCCCAGCCTCCTAACGAGGATCAAGGCGACAGGCACCATCCCGACGCCGTTCTGGACATATGTGTATTACCACGGCGAGAAGTGGTCGCAGTATGGCGATGAAAAGATGCGCTGGATGTTCGCGCACCGCTCATTCCTCGATAACGGAATCCGTGTAGTCGGGGCGTCCGATTACGGCCCCGGACCCTTCGAGCCCCTCATGGCGATTCAGAGCATGATCACTCGGCGCGACTACCGCGGGCGCGAGTGGGGGCCTAACCAGAAGGTCACCGTGGATGAGGCGCTGCGGATCGCGACAATCAACGGTGCCTATGCGTCGTACGAGGAGAACGTCAAAGGCTCGATCATGGCAGGGAAATACGCGGACTTCGTGATCCTGGAGAAGGATCCGCACGACGTCGATCCCAACACGATCAAGGACATTCGGGTCGTGCGCACCGTCGTCGGTGGCAAAACCATGCACCCAAAGGAAACCGCCTAACGAGAGAACTGGAACAAGGAGCAAGGAGCAAGGGAATGTTGTCTTGCTCCTCGCTCCCCGCTCCTGTAGTTACTGGATCTTAAACTGCTGGATCATCCCGTGCGCGAGATGTGGCTTTCCATCCTTCGCGTCCGGCACGAAGCAGATGAACCCGTAGTCGCCCGGCGTTAGGTCCACCTCGATAAAGTTTTCGACCGGCCCCGCGATGAAGCTCGCGCCGCCGATCACTTCGCCGGGCGGTTCGCCCACTGGCTTCTCTCCGAACGCGGCGACGTCACCGACGGTCTTACCGGGGTTGATCCTAACGATTACCACTTCATGCGGCTGCGTCGCGCTGTTGACGACGCGGATCACGTTCTTACCAGCCGTGAGCGGCGTGCTGGTCGTGAACGAGTAGTCCGCGAGCGTAATCGTGGACGTTGGCGTGATGGGCGACGCGGCAGCCGCAGCCGTTTGCGGCACAACGGTGAGTTGACGCGACATCCCCTTGGCGACGTGCGGCACGCCGTCCGCGCTAGGCACGACGCAGATAAGGGCATATGTGCCAGGGGTCAAATCGACGGCTGTTGCGGTCTGTGCTGCACCGCCAGGGCTCGGCGCGATGGGACCACCCATCGGATGCGCCCATGCAGGCGGTTGCTGCGGATTGGCCGCGAACGCTTTCAGGAACTCATCCACCGTGCGCCCCGAATCCAGGTGAATCACGATGACGTGGTGAAACTCCTTTCCGGCGTTCGTCATGCGGATCCAGGTCGGTCCCGCGGGCACAGTATCTGGCGCCGAAAAGGCGAAATCGCTGGCGGCAAGGTTGAGCGAGTTGACGGTGGCGCTATCGGCGGCGGGGGCCGCGGAATCGCTCGCCGCGCGCTCACCGCTCGTACATGCAACGGCAACCGCCAGCGTCGCCAGCGGCAATGACCTCAAGAACTTCATGACAACGTGCTCCTGAAAATGGTGGGGATTTGTGCGCCGATATGCTAAAGGGTCGCCCTCGGACATGTAAGCCGTTTCAAGCCGCCTCTTCACGGCACGGCCCGTTCGGAGCACCTTCTCCGGACCTCAGGAGGACCTCCGGTATGGCGAATTCGCGGTTGGGCGTCGGTTTCATCGGATCTGGCTTCAACACACGGTTTCACATGCAAGGCTGGCGCGGGATCCGCGAGGCCGATGCGCTTGGCGTCTGGTCGCCTAACGCGGAACATGCGGCCTCCACGGCGCGGCTCGCGCGCGAGCTGAACATCGGCGCCTGCAAGCCATACAAAACGATCGCGCAAATGGTTGCCGATCCTGCGATTGACGCGATCTGGCTGTGTGGCGCCAACCACGCGCGCATAGAAAACATGGAGGAGATCGTCGACGCGCTCGATCGCGGCCGCGCCTCGCTCGTAGGCATCGCATCGGAAAAACCGCTCGCTCGCAATGTCGCGGAAGCGCTCAAGGTACAAAAGCTCGCCGACAAGGCCGAGCTCAAGACTGGGTATCTGGAGAACCAGGTCTTTGCGCCTGCAGTGGAGACCGGAAAGAACCTGCTGTGGGCGCGCGGCGCCTCGACAACAGGGCGGCCGTACCTCGCACGCGCGGCGGAGGAGCATAGCGGTCCGCATTCTCCGTGGTTCTGGCAAGGTGCGCTGCAGGGTGGCGGTGTGCTCAACGACATGATGTGCCATTCCGCGCTTGTCGTTAGGCATCTTCTGACCAAGCCGGGACAGCCGTTGCGCACGGTCAAGCCCAAACGGGTGACGGGTCACATCGCCTCGCTCAAGTGGACGCGTCCCGAATACGTCGCGCGACTCAAGAAAGGCATGGGAAGCGCTGTCGATTACGCCAAGGCTCCGTCGGAAGACTTTGCCAGTATCCATATCGAGTTCGAGACCGACGACGGCCACCGAGCCATCGGTGAAGCCACGACGTCATGGAGCTATGTCGGCGCTGGCCTCCGACTCTCAGCGGAGCTGCTGGGTCCCGAGTACGCGATGCAGTGGAATTCGCTGGACAGCGGGCTGCAGCTCTTTTTCAGTCGGGAAGTGCGCGGCAAGGCGGGCGAAGATCTGGTCGAGAAACAGAACGCGGAGACGGGGGGGATGCCCGTCGTTCCCGAGGAAGCTGCCGCGTACGGTTACACGGACGAAGACCGGCATTTCGTGCGCGTCTTCCTGGGCCAGGCCGAGCCGCGCCTAACGTTTGCGGATGGCGTGGACGTCGTGCGCATGCTCATGACGGCCTATCAAAGCGCCGAGCTTGGCCGCACGCTCGACTTTCCGCCAAAGGGGATCGACAAATTCGTGCCGCAAGTGGCGCAAGGGAAATGGCGGCCATAAGGTTCTGACGTGGACCTCAAACGCGAGACCATCGTTTACGAGGTGATGGTGACCTTGGCCGCGGGCACCGACGTCGAGGTCTTCGCGGACTGGATGCGGGACCATCACATCCCCGCATTGCTCGCCACGCGCTGTTTCAACGCGGCGGAATTCGAGCGCGATACCACCATACATCTCCGATTCCGCATGCGCTGCTTCGCGACGGACCGTGCCGCGCTCGACAGATACCTGAACGAGCATGCGCCCCGCATCCGTGCCGATTTCCAACGGCACTTCGGGGAAGGTTCGCTCGTTAGGCGGGAGACCTGGGAGGTGCTCGAGGTGTGGGAGCGTTAGCTCGGAGCTCGGAGCTCGGAGCTCGGAGCTCGGTAGTGCCCGCTCCTCGCTCACCGCTCCCGAATCCTAGACTGTTAGGCTCCACCCCGCGCGATACACCGGGTTGATCCACTCGTTAGGAATCGCTGGACTCTTGACCGCTCCCGTCGCCGGGTCGATCTCCAGCGTTCGCCCCGCGCGCACCGCGAGGTTGCCCAACGCGATCATCTCGGTCAACGGGCCCGCATGCGCTACGAAGTTCGACCCGGCCTGCTTCCCCGCGCGGCAGGCGTCGATCCACTCCGTGTGCACGTTCTTCACCCGCTCGTATTTGACTGGAAGCGGCTTGGCCTTGATCGCCGCATTCTGCTCCTCGTTGAGGAGCCGCGGATTTTCGGCATACACCCCGGCGACCAACTTTCCATTCTCGCCGATCCACAACTGTCCCCCATCGTTCGCGGGCGGCCAGCGGGACTCGCTGCTGACCTCGTTAGGCCGCCCCGGCCACAACCCACCGTCGCGCCAGAACAGTTTGATCTCGGGTCGCCCGTTCGCCGCCGGGAAGTAATACGTCACGCGCGAGGCGCGTGGCGCGGTCTCCGCGAACTGCGTGGATGTCTCGACCTCCACGCGAGTCGGATACCGGAGACCCAGTACCCAGAACGCCGCATCCATCGCATGACAGGCCATGTCCCCCATCGCGCCGGTGCCAAAATCCCACCAGCCCCGCCAACGGAATGGTGCATACGCGGGGTGATACGGCCGATCCGGCGCAGGGCCTAGCCAGAGGTTCCAGTCCATCGTAGGCGGCGCGTTATGCGCTTCGGTCGGGCGATCGATGCCTTGGGGCCAGATAGGCCGATCGGTCCAGAAATGCACCTCGCGCACCGTGCCGATCAATCCCCCTTCGACCCACTCGCGGATGAGCCGCACGCCTTCGCCCGCGTGCCCCTGATTTCCCATTTGCGTCGTCCCTTTGGCGCTCTTGGCGGCCGCGATCATCGCGCGCACCTCGCCTAACGTGCGCGCCAACGGTTTCTGACAATAGACGTGTTTCCCCGCCTTGAGCGCCATGATCGACGCCGCGGCATGCGAGTGGTCCGGCGTGGAAACCGCCACCGCGTCGATGCTGCGTTCCTTGGCGAGCATCTCGCGATAGTCGCGGTAGCGCTTCGCCTTGGGAAAGAGACCGAACGCTTCGGCTGCCGCGCGATAGTCCACATCGCACACGGCGTAAATGTTGACGTCGGGGACAGCTGCGATGTTCCGAATGTCCTGGAAGCCCATCCCGCCGACGCCGATGCACGCGACATTGATCGCGTCGCTGCGCAAGGTGCGCCCCACGAAGCGCGAGTTCGGAAGGATGGCGGCGGCCATCCCGGCGCGCGCGACATCGCTCACGAAAGTACGACGGTGCATCGCGGTCTCCGGGAGCTCGTTAGGTTGCCGGCTGTAAGACCGGGCGCGCTTGCGGCCGGAAGAGGAACATGAAAAGGACGAACACGACTAACGACATGCTCGCAGGTATGAGCCAGATCGTCGACCAGTCGTGCGTGGTGCCACGAACATAGGCGCCAACCACGCGGCCGCTGACGAAGGAACCAATGAAGTTGCCGACGCCTAACGTTACGAAGGCGAGAAACCCCTGCGCCGCGGCGCGCACTTTCACGTCGGCTTGCGTGTCCACGTAAATCTGGCCGCTCACGAAAAAGAAGTCATAACAAATGCCGTGCAGTAAGATGCCCATGTACAGCATCCAGGCGAGCGACCCGGCGTTTCCCTGCGAGAAGAGCAAATAGCGCGCTGCCCATGCCAGCATCCCGACGAGCATGATGCGCTTGATCCCGAGCCGGGCGAGGAACCACGGCATCAGCAACATGAAGAAGACTTCCGACATTTGTCCGAACGTCATCTTCGTCGCCGGTTCCGGGAATCCGATCTCGTTCAGGAACGGGTTCGTAAAGGTGTAATAGAACTGCAAGGGGATGCAAAGCAGGAATGATCCGACCACAAACATCAGGAACGACCGGTCGCGCATCAGCGAAAGTGCATCGAGTCCGAGCACGTCGCGCGCGGTGACGGTTTTCCCCACGTTATGCGGCGGCGTGTGCGGCAGTGTGAGGCAGTAGAGTCCCAGGATGAGTGACGCGCCCGCCGCCAGCTTGAACGGAGTCGCCGTCGCTTCGAGCGCGAGACGTCCGACGACGAATCCCGCCACAATCCAACCAATCGTGCCTAACACCCGAATGCGGGGAAAATCCGCCTGCGGGCTGCGCACATGATCGAACGAGATGGAGTTCGTCAGCGCCAGCGTCGGCATGTAGCAGAGCGCGTAGATGATCATGAGCGGGTAAAACACGCCGAAACTCGTCTGCTGCGACGCGAACCAAAGAATCGCCGCGCCGAGAATGTGCAGCACCGCGAGCACGCGTTCTGTCGAAAAGAATCGGTCGGCTATCATGCCTAC
>DATFBW010000192.1:0-5885 GCA_035253645.1 Gemmatimonadaceae bacterium
TCCTGGTCAGCCTATCTTGGGGTTGGAAGTGACTCCACCGGAGGCACGCTCGGGCGCCTAACACACGTTGCAGCTGGCAGTCGACGGCGGTGGCCGCCGCGGCCGCCAGTCCTATTGTTAGGCTTGGAGCCGTCGTCGGCGGCGGCAATTGTTGATATTCCCTTGCAACTGAACGCTATCCGTTAAGCGGCCTGCCTCGTGTCACCGTGGTCGAACCTGGTCCGGATGTTAAGGAGAATCGATCTGTGGAAGTGCCCATTGATGCCGTCGGTCAACTTGTACAAGCGATTAATCGCGGCGACCTCGCAGCTGCCGTGGCGCTGTATGAACCCAACGCAGCCCTTGTCGTGCGACCAGGTACACTCGCTCGCGGTACCGCCGAGATTCGCGACGCACTGGCGGGTTTCATCGCTATGCAAGCCGTACTCCGATCTGAAGCAGAAACAGTCGTCGAGGCAGACGACGTTGCGCTGTATATAGGACGCTGGAACTTGCGGGGTACCGACGCCAGCGGCCAGAGCGTCGTCCTAGGAGGTGTGTCGACCGACCTCCTTCGTCGCCAGGGCGATGGCCGTTGGCTCATTGCGCTGGACAATCCTTGGGGTTCCGAGATTTTGCCGTGATTCCCAGCAGGCCGCCTAACAAGCAATCGCTGCAGACGCCGAAGACTCGGTGTCGATTGCTGCCGTGTTGCTGCGCCACGGCAGCAACTGGTGATATGCGGCGCAGCAGAACGGCACGCCGTTAGGCAAACAAGGTTTGACTGATGCAGTATCTGTGAAGCGTCGAACACTTGCTTTCTTTTTCGCCGTAAGCCTCTGCGCTGCGACACTCGTGCTCCTCAGCCGAGCGCCCGCACGTCCGCTCCTTGATGTCATCGGCATTCCGGCTGAGCAGGCGGAGCATCAGTGCTATGACCCTGACCCCGACGGTTGGATCGCCTGTCAGCTTGAGCGACGCTCCGCGGACCATGTCCTACAGTACCAACAGACAGTCGTCCGTTCCGCCTCTACCAGTCAGATCAGAGTCGGGGTTCGCACATGGCTGCTTCCAGACTCAAATGTTTGGGCGACCCTGGTCGATTCAGTGCGGCATGCTATGACTCGATGGAAAGGACGGCCCACGCGCTGTGGCCAGTCGCGACCTCATCCCGTGATTCTTCACGACGAGAGATGGCGTTTTCGCGATTACGTCGCCGGCCTCACTGCAGCCCGGCTGCTCGCGGTTCGAGACAGCGTCACGACTGTGGAGTGGAGTCTTACTATTGGCGCGTCGACAGACGGCATGTTTGACTGCGAAAGGCGCGCGCGCCCCGACTATCGAATAGTTTGGAAGAGCCCTGTTGACTGGATCCGCGAATTCATCGATGCGCAGTGATGCACGCCCATCGTGCTGCCTAACACGCAATTGCTGCAGACGATGCCCGTTCCCTTGCTCGTTGCCAACATAGACACGAGCCGCCTATCGCAACTCGCCGAGAACTCCTCAAACTGATCGGACAACCTGAGTCGGTCCTCGAGGAAGACGAGCTGGCCTGCATGCGTCGCCGCCGACGGCCTAACGCGACGCCCCCCAGCCCTTCGCGCGTGGGGCCGAAGATTGGGGCTATGAAATCAATGCTATTGGCGGAAGCGCCGCGGACCTACTTGCACTGAACGCCAGGTCCGTTGGGCTGACGCAACGTGGAGGAGAATGCATCACGCCAAACCCGCATTCCTGCTGGCGCTGCTGCTGGTCCTGCCGGGGTGTGCATCCCGCAGGCCTGCTGCCATCATGAGCTGGGCGGAGTATCAGACGCGCTCGGTCCAGTGGCCTTACATTCTTCAGTTCGACCTGCCACGCGGCGCCCTGCTCTACTATGGCGCCCGGCACACCAATGCCCCGGCGCATCCCCAAGTCAAGGAGATCGAACGCCTCTGGACCGCCTTCAAGCCAACTATGGCCTACAACGAGGGTGGCTCGCCGCCTGTCGAGCAGACGCGCGACCTGGCGGTCGAGAGGTACGGCGAGGCTGGCCTTGTCCGGTTCCTGGCAGCGCGCGACGACATCCCGGTCGCAAGTCTGGATCCCGACCGCGGCGAGGAAGTTGCCTACCTCAGGCAATCATTTGCCGCGACGGACGTGAAGCTGTTTTTTGTCCTGCGCGCAGTGGCCCAATACATCGGCGCGAGAGGTCATGACGGCGTTGAGAACGAGCTCCAACGCGTGCTCGCAATCTTCAACCGCTTGCCAGGTCTGAGCGGACCACCCCGCTCCGTGGAGGAGGTTGACTCAGCGTTCACCAGCAGACTCCCCGGCCAGGGAAGCTATCATGCAACTCCTCACAAGTGGTTTGATCCAACGGTGGATGAGACGTTTCTGAACGAGATTTCTCGCGCGTCGAATGAGTACCGCGACCGGGCGATCATCGCGAAGCTCGACAGAAGCGTTGCCGATGGCCACCGGGTGTTTGCCGTTGTCGGGGGGACGCACGTCGTGATGCAGGAACGCGCTCTCGGTGCTCTCCTCGGCGTCCGCGGGCGCAGCCCAACACACGTTGGAGCCATTCGTTAGGTGGCAAGGCTTCGTAGAGCTCTTACGTTAGCATGGCAACACTGCACCTAATCTGCGGTCTGCCAGGAGCCGGCAAGACGACGCTGGCGCTCGAACTCGAACAGCGCGTCCGTGCGATCCGTCTCACTCCCGATGACTGGATCACCGGCCTGCTCGGGCCGCATCCCCCGCAAGAAGCACTCGATGCCGCGCGCGACCCCACCGAAGCCCTCCAGTGGGAGCTGGCCACCCGCTTACTTGCCCTCGGCATTGACGTCATCCTCGATTTCGGCTTTTGGTCGCGCGACGAGCGTGAGCTATACCGCGCGAGAGCTTCCGCGCTCGGTGCCGACAGCATCGTTCATTTCGTGGACGAGCCGCTCGACGTGCTCCACGCTCGATTAATCGCTCGCCAGCGCGACCGACCGCCCAATACCTTTGTTGTGACGCCGGAACAGCTAGACCACTGGTCAACGCTCTTCCAGAGGCCTAACGCGGATGAGCTCATCCCTCGCTCCGGCTCGTGATCCGCCAATGCCTGGTCAGTCCCCGCGCAACGCCTCCACCGGTTGCACCGCCAGCCCGCGTCGCGCCGGACCGAGTGCGGCGAGTAGCCCGACCCCCATCGCGATCGCCGCGACCATGGGCAGGAGAACGATGGGCCCTCGCAATCCTGCACCATCGACGTTCGGACCGCCCATGACCATTCCCTTGGTGAAACCTTCGAACGCGAGCGACAGGATCAGACCTACCGCGATGCCCGCCCCCAACTGCGCGCTGGCACGCGCGAACACGCTGCGCACGATGCGCCGGCGATCGGCTCCAAGCGCGACACGGATGCCGATCTCGCGACGCTGTTGCGCGACAGTGAACGACAGCATCGCGTAAATGCCCGCGGCTGCGAGGAGCAGCACGCTCAGCGTTGCGCCTGCCAGCGACAGCGCACCTATTCGGAGCGTTCGCACTTCCGAGCTCAACACCGTCTCATCGGTCCGCAGGTCGCGCAGCTGGAACCCGGGATCGATCGCCGCCAGCATGTCGCGCAGGCGCCGAGTGAAGACTGGCGTAAGTCCGCTCCGAACGCGGATTCGCAGCTGGATCGACGTCGCTCGAGCGCCGTCCGAACGAAGGCCGCTCGGCGTTGCGGCGCTGTAAACGTTCGGAAGGAAACGGTCGTCCGGGTCCATACTCGTCGAAGGAGGATCGGCGACAACGCCGACGATCTCCAGCCATGGCGCGCGGCTGCCCTCGTCGCCGCCCGCGGTCGCGACCTGGCGTATTCGCCGTCCGAGGATGTTGCCACCGCCGATGCGCGCAGCGAAGGCGGTATCCACGATGACCGCAGTCGATCCCTCGACCGCATCGGCATCGCCGAACACGCGGCCGGCAACGATTTGTGCGTCGAGCAGACCGAACAGCCCGACGCTTGCCGACGTGACGGCGGCTTGCACCACGATCTTCTCACCTAACGAGTCGGCGGCGGTGTTTCTGATGGCTCCTCCACCTTCGATCTCGAACCCGTTCTTCGGCTCCTTTCCTGGATATGCGCTCACGACCGACGCGCGGACGCCGGGTTCCGAAGCTAGGCGCTGCAACAGCGCGTCGACACCGTTCGCAAAGCGCGCGTCGAACCGCGACCTGTAAGCAGCTGACTCGGCGCGGATCGGCGCCTCTTCGCGATCGAGCGCGATACGTGCGCGAAGAAATTCCGTGGCCGGATAACCGGGATCGCGAACGCTGGTTTGCAGGAGCGCGCTGGCGTGATGGATCGATGCAGGCAGGATGGCGACGCTGATCGCGACCTGCGCAACGATCAGCGCGGTCCACGTCGGGCCGAGCCTCATGCCCCCATCGCGCACCGCGAGTTGCTGCAGACTGCTGTACGCTCGCCGCCCTGTCGCCTTCAGCGCAGGCAGCACGCCCACGACGGTCCCAGCTAGGACTGCCAGGACGCCGACGTAGGCGATCAGCGCGGGAGACAGCCCGAGGTCGAACCAGAACGGGAAGCCCTGCGTACCCATCATCCGTTCTGCGACGAAGCGGAGGGCGAATCCGGCGAGCGACAAGCCGACTGCCGCCGCCGCGGCGGAGAGGACGAACGCCTCGACGAACAGCTGTGCGATCACGCGGGCACGGCTCGCACCCAGCGCCGTGCGAACTGCGATCTCGGCGGTACGCGTTGCCGTTCGCGCGTAGACGAGCGCTGCGACATTCGCTGCGACTACCGCGAGAAGAAGGCTTGCGACGAGCTGAAGCATGTACAGCTCCCAGGTGTCATCTGCATCGATCGCCGTAATTCCCGCTGAGCGCGCGAACGGCAGGATCACCGGCCTTCGATGCACATGCGTGCGTGGGTAGGCGTCAGCCTTGCGACGCCCGATCGTCGCGACTTGTGCCTGCGCTTGTTCGAGCGTGACGTCATCCGCGAGGCGACCAAACACCTGAATCGGAGGTCCACCGCCAGGCTCGTACTTCGACGCATCCAGCCGAAATGGGATCCAGAAGCCGTGGTTATGCGGGAAGCGGAATTCATCCGCCATAACGCCGACCACGGTATACCCCGTCTCGCCCAGGTGCACGGTCCGACCAATGATGTTCGAATCTCCGACGAAGTGACGCTGCCACTCGCGGTGTCCGATCACGAGCACAGGCGGGGCGCTCACGCGCTCGTCGTCGTCCACCAGCTGGCGTCCCAGCACCGGCCGCGCGCGTCCCACGCGGAATCCCGACGCGGACATCTCGGCAACCGGGACGACGCCCGTCACCTGCTTATCGACGATCAGGTTGCGGTCGTCGAGCTGAAACGCTCCGAGGTCACTGACCCTCGTCAGTTCGGTACGCCACGCGACGAAGTCGTGCACCACTTGCCGGTCGATGTCGCCGGGCGCATCGGCGCGGTTGGTCTGCACGGCGACGATGCGATCGCCGCCCTCGATCGGCAGCGTCGGATTCAGCACGGCGGTCACCAGACCGAAGACGGTCGCGCCGATCGCGATCGCGACTGCCATGCCGAACATCGACACGCCTGACAGAACCGGGTACTTCGCCAGCACGCGGACCGCGAGCCGGAAGTCCACGGCCGACGGCACGACGAGATTCTGACGACGTCGCTGACGCGAGGACCCTTCGCGACCCCGCGCGCGGCCGCGGAGTCGCTCCAGGAGGAAACGCGCCGAGAAAGACGCGACCTCCGTGCAGTACCAGAGTCGCGCACGCAAGGCACCGTCGCCCGCATACCGCCTACTGAAGAGCTCGAGGAGGTCTCCGTCCACGGGCTCGCGCACGTCCTCGGGGAGCGCGCGCGCCAGCAGCCAGCGGGGGATTCGGGGCGGCTCGGCGCGCGATTTCACTGG
>DATFBW010000193.1:0-9374 GCA_035253645.1 Gemmatimonadaceae bacterium
CGTCGCCGAACTCCAACTGCACCGGCAGGTGATCGATAAAATAAATCTCCGGATTGAGACGGATGAACTTGTATTTGCCTAGCGCGAGCGACGCGGCGATCCCCAACAACAACCCGACGAGTGTTCCGACGACGCCAATCACCAGCCCCTGCGTCAAAAATACGCGCCTGATGGATCGCGCGCGCATACCCATCGCTTTGAGAATTCCAATCTCCTTGGTTTTGTCCGCAACGAGCATCGTTAGGTTACTCACGATGTTGAACGCCGCGACGATGATAATGAGAAGCAGAATGACCGCCATGCCTAACTTCTCGAGCTTGAGCGCCTGGAAGAGCGTCGAGTTCTGCTCCTGCCAGTCGACGCTGCGGAACTGAAACCCGAACGTTTCGTCCAAGCGGCTCGCCACGCGCGCGGCGTCCCACCGATCGCGCGTCTTGACTTCTATCCCGGTGACGTCGCCGCCCAATCCCGCCAGCTCCTGCGCGCTCTTGAGCGAGACATACACATACGCGTTGTCGTACTCGTAAAGACCGGAATCAAAAATC
Source organism: Gemmatimonadaceae bacterium (assembly GCA_035253645.1). Taxonomy (GTDB): domain Bacteria; phylum Gemmatimonadota; class Gemmatimonadetes; order Gemmatimonadales; family Gemmatimonadaceae; genus DASYRX01. The sequence continues at coordinate 546 of DATFBW010000193.1, forward strand.
CCGGTGACTTCGAGGCGATCACTGCGCGGCGTGGGCAACCCGGTGGCCGCGCTCACCTGCATGCCTGACGAGGGCATCGTCAACAATACGACCGTATCTCCGACGTATGCCTGCAGACGGTCAGCGAGCAAGCGACCCAACACGACACCGCGCTGTTGTCCATCGCTACTCGCAAATCGAAAATCGCCACTCGTCGCATGCTGCCGAATGGTCGTAACGTCTGCGTCGGCGCGTACAGTTGGTTCGATGCCGGCGATGTACGTACCGGAGTTGTAGTCACGACCCGCGGAGATGACACCCTGAGTCAGCACGAACGGCGCTGCAGCGACGACACCATCAACGTCCTTGGCGCGCTTGAGCACGTTCTGCCAATCGGTCATGCGCAGGCCTTCGCCATACGGCAGGATCCTGATGTCAGGACTTCCCACGAGGATCTTCTCGCGCAAATCACGCTGCAGTCCCGTGATCACACCCATAACCAGAATGAGCGCGCTGACGCCGACAATGACGCCGCCGATCGCGATGATCGAGATGAATGACAGCAAGCGTGATCCGCGCCGGCTGCGCAGGTAGCGCCACGCAATGGAGAGTTCGAGCCTGCCGATCATTCAGGCCTCATCGTCGGAAATAGTATGACGTCGCGGATGTGCGACGTGTCCGTGAGGTACATCAACAAGCGATCAATCCCGATGCCGCAGCCGCCGGTGGGCGGCATTCCGTATTCCATCGCTCGGATGTAGTCCTCGTCGAGCGACTGAGCCTCCTGGTCCCCAGCGGCGCGCAGTGCGACCTGCGCCTCGAATCGCCTTCTCTGATCGATCGGATCGTTGAGCTCGCTAAACGCATTGGCGAGCTCCGTCCCGCGTGAAAAGAGCTCGAATCGCTCGGTTAGGCGCGGATCTCCCCGTTTGGGCTTGGCCAGGGGCGAAAGCTCCATCGGATAATCCACCACGAACGTTGGGGTAGTGAGTTTCGACTCGACCAAGGCCTGAAACATCTCGTCCAAAAGTTTGGGCCGACTCAGCGTTCCAACCTCGTGAACCCCCACGCGAGTTGCCAAGTTCCTCAGCTCCGCCTCGCCCAGAGCCAACGGATCCGTGCCTATGGCTTGCGCGAATGAAGGCAACCAACCGAGCACCGGAAAAGGCGGCGTCAGCTCCGGCACGCGTTCGCCGACGAGTGGCACCTGGCGCACGGACGTGGCAGCTGCGGTCAGCAAACGCTCCACGATGCGCATGATATCCGTGTAATCGGCGTACGCCTCGTAGAACTCCAGCATCGTGAATTCGGGGTTATGCGTGCGATCGATGCCTTCGTTCCTGAAGTCGTGACCGAATTCATAGACTTTTTCGAGTCCGCCGACGATGAGGCGCTTGAGGTATAGCTCGTCCGCGATCCGCAGATACAACGGCATGTCCAGCGCCGCGTGATGCGTGACGAACGGCTTGGCGCTCGCACCGCCGTACAACGGCTGCAGCACCGGCGTCTCGACTTCCACATAGCCGAGTGCATCGAGCGTCGCGCGCATGGCGGTGATCATACGCGAGCGGGCGATGAAGAGCGCCCGCACCTCCGGATGCACGGCGAGGTCGGCATAGCGCTGCCGCGATCGCTGTTCGCCGTCGGCAAAGACCGAATGCCTAACGACTTCGCCGTCGACAACCTCCTCCTTCCCGAACGGCAACGGGCGCAGCGACTTCGCCAGGAGCTGCACGTCCTGCACGCGCACCGTTACCTCGCCCGTGCGTGTGCGGAAGAGTGGGCCCGAAATGCCGATAACGTCCCCAATGTCGAACAGCTCGAGCTGTCGAAACACGTCGTCACCCAGCTCATCGCGGCGGAAATAGAGCTGCAACCGCCCAGCGGGATCGGCGAGGTGCGCAAAGACTGTCTTGCCGTGCGGCCTCCAGGCCACGATGCGGCCCGCGAGTCGCACGACTTGTCCCTGCTCCGCATCGGCTGGCAGAGCCGCCAGCGCGGTCCGGGTATCGTGGGTGCGCTCGAACCGGTAGGCATATGGGGCTATGCCTAACGCCTCGAGCGCGGCGAGCTTTTCGCGGCGCGCTTTCAGCACGAAGTTGAGCTCTTCGCTCACGCCGCGACCTCGGCGGCCCCGAAGCGCTTGAGGTACGCCTCGATGAAAGGGTCGATTCCACCGTCCATCACTTTCTGTACGTCCGGGATCTTGAGCTCCGTGCGGTGGTCATTGACCATCGTGTACGGCTGAAAGACGTAGCTGCGGATCTGGCTTCCGAAAGTCACATCTGCTTTCGTGGCGTCGAGCGCTGCCTTCTGCGCAGCCCTCTTCTCGCTTTCGAGTTGATACAGTCGGTTGCGCAGCATCTTCATCGCGAGCGCCTTGTTCTTGAACTGCGAGCGCTCTTGTTGCGAAGACACGACTATTCCCGATGGAATATGCGTTAGGCGAACCGCGGAGCTGGTTTTGTTGACGTGTTGCCCCCCCGCCCCGCTCGCCCGGAAGGTGTCCATTCTGATGTCTTCCTCGCGCACGTCGACATTGATCTCTTCGTTGACGACGGGATATACGAATACCGACGCGAAGCTCGTGTGCCGGCGCGCGTTGGCGTCGAAGGGAGAGATCCTAACAAGTCGGTGCACCCCGGTTTCGGGGCGAAGGAAGCCATACGCATACTGCCCGCGGATCTCGAGCACGGCGCCCTTGATCCCTGCTTCTTCCCCTTCACTCATGTCCAGCGTGTCGACCTGATAACCGCGCCGTTCGGCCCAGCGCGTGTACATGCGCATGAGCATCTGCGCCCAGTCCATCGCTTCCGTGCCGCCCGCCCCTGCGGCGATCTCGACCTGGGCATCGCGAAAGTCATCGGGCCCGCGCAGCAGCGCGCGCAACTCGAACGCTCGTAATGCTTCTTCAATTGACGCGACCTCCGCATCCAGGTCGCGGATCATCGACTCGTCAGGGTCGGCGCTCAGCAGCTCGTCCAGCTCCTGCGCGCTCTTCACACGGGCGCCTAACTGTTCAAAGGGCTCGACCCATGTCTTGAGCACCTTGACCTGCTGCACCACGTCGCGCGCAGCCTCCTGATCGTTCCAGAAGCTGGCGTCAGCCATGCGCAACTCGAAATCGCTAAGCTGCTGACGCTTGCTCTCGAGGTCAAAGGTACCTCCGCAGCTCCGTTAGGCGTTCATCGAACGCCGTCAGAGCGCGAGTTCGGTCGAAATCGGCCATGCGCGCTATCTCCAGAATGCGAAGAGAGCCGCTCCTGCACCTGCAAAGCGGCTCCGCCTAGCGAGGACTGGAGATAAGGTAGCCGAACGGTGTCCGTCCGACTACGGCGTCACGCGATCAAAAGACTTTCTTTCCGCCAGCGAGCACTTCGTTCAACGCATCCTGAAAGTGCGACGTCGATTCGGCGAACTCACGACCGACCTGCTCGCTGTACTCTTCGTAGCTCTTCTTGATTTCTTCACGGAAGAGCTGCTTGAGCGTTCCGTCACGCAGACCTTCATCACGTTTGCGTGGATGATACGCGATCATGTCTGAAACAAGCGCGCGCGCGAGACGTCGCGCCTTCTGGTTCGGATCGTTCGCAAGAAACGGGTTGATCGGCCTACGTGCAGCCGCCGGCGTGTCGGTTGGACGTGGATACGTCACTTGGGCAACCGCCGGAGTGGGTGCAGGCGCGCGCGGTGGTGCCGCGCTAGGTGCCGCGCTAGGTGCCACGCTAGGTACCGCGCTCGGTGTAGGCGCGGGACGTGGTGGCAGAGCGGCCGGCTTGGGCGCGGGCTGCGCCGGCGCAGCTACCGCTGCATGAGCAGCGGGCGCCGTAGCGACAGCCGCTGGCACGCGCTGCATCGGAATAGCAGGTGGGGGCACCGGTTGCGGCGCCGGTGCGCTTGGCGCTGCTGGCTTGACTGGGGGTCGGGCCGCTTCGGGCTGCCTAACGACGCCACTCGCATTGCCGCTGAAATCGTCGGACCAACGAACGCTCGCGCCAACCGGAATGATCCCCCCGCACACAGCGCATCGCGCACGCAAATTGACGCCGACCACCTTTGCGGGATCGACGCGGAAAACCGAGCGGCACTCAGGACAACTGACGTTCATGACTCATCCACGACACTGATATGTGGCGCACCCCGTGGCGGTGTCGAGCCCTGAGGCGGCGTCGGATCCGTTCGCCGATCGATCGTGAACACAGATCCTGGAAGCGTTTTGGCGTAACCTTTCATCTCCGTTGCGAGCAGGCTTACATGAGCCGGTGACACGAATCTGCGCCGCTCATTCGTCACGACGCCAATCGATAGCGTCATGAGGGGCACGCGATGCAGCGAGCCGCGGCGATCCTTCCCGAAGAAATATCCCGCGCGCCGATCCTGCTCCGAGTACTGGTAGGGTATCAGTTCGTCGAACAGCTCAACGATCGTGCTGCACGTCGCCTGGACGTCTGTGGCCGGCACGATGAATATGAAATCGTCACCGCCGATGTGGCCGACGAAACCCCGCTCACCCAGCATGCCTTTCACCACGTCGTGTAGCATCGTCGCGAGGAGGCAGATAACGCGGTCGCCATCGGCGAAGCTGTAGCGATCGTTGTACTCCTTGAAGTGATCGAGGTCGGCATAGCAGACCGCGAAGGCCTCACTATCCGCGATCCGCCGCGCAATTTCTTCGTCGATCGCGATCGTCCCCGGCAGACGCGTCGACGGGTGCACATACACGTCGCGATCCGACCGCCGCAGAAGCACGTTCAGTCTGCGCTCGACTTCCGGCACCGGCGCATCGATATGCAAAACTTCGTCGGCGCCTGCCTCGAAGGCCGCATCGATTGCATCGTCGCCGCCGACGCCAAGCATCACGGTTGGAACAATCGAGGTATACGAATCCCGCTTGAGGCGCCGGCATAGCGCGTGGGCTGGTGCCTCGAAAAGGCAGGAGTCGATGATTGCCAGTCGCGGCCGTGAGCGCAGAGCGAAGGCGAGCAGCTCGGCGGCATCGCTCGTCCGTTGGACGCGCAGTCCGGTTTCCACTAACCACGACGCGACAGCGCGCGGAAGCGCGACGCTGTCATGCGCGTAGACAATGGCGTACGGCTGCTTACGCACGGGGACAGTAATGCTCGGCGACCGGTAAATGAGATTTCACACGAGGTCTCAAGCGTAAACCCTGAAGCGTCAATCTCTTATTGCGCGCGCCTAATGTACTTGGGACCGCGGTGATGGGCTTACAATTAAGGACGACTGGATGGCCAGCGGGTGACAGCGCCCGTTCAACCATCTCCCTCCGACCGCAACTATTTGAGTGGGATTTCAGCGCGGATCGCCATCCCCCTGCCTTGCGTAGTGGGTCGGGAGCGGAGTCTTACTGACACCAGCGCGTCCATACCACTCAGGACATGATTCGCGACGATGACGCTGAGGTCCGTCAGCGCGTCGCGATAAGCCTCGTTGCTGCGTCGGATCGTGCGCCGGAACTCGTCGTATTCGAGTTGCGCGTCGCGCCAGGACCAGCGTAACTCCGGCCTGACCGCTCGCGTGAGGTAGAAGTTTTCTGCGAGCCGCCATTCGCGCGAGTCTCGCGCCGGCGGCGTGCCGACGTCGCGCCAGAAGGTTTGACGCGCGAGTAGCCAGGTGCGCCCGTTGAACGTGGTGGTGTCGGGCTCGGGATCCAACTCCCCGCCCGGAATCGCGTCAAATACTCCGCTCTCGACGTAGCTCTCCATCGACTCGTAATACTCGAATGTCCCATGCCCGCGAACGGCACCGAATGGCGCGCGGGCGACATCGGCGGCGAGCGCGCGGTAGCGGTCTCGCTCGCGCCGCGCGTCACGCGAGTGCTGCGCATACCGCATAACGAAGAATGCCTCAGCAGCCGCGTAAGGCACGGACCGCTCCTGACGCAGAAATGCCTGCCCCGCCCCGGGCACGACCAAAGAGGCGACGACGGCCCACGGGGACGGACGTTGCGGCGTGGTTTGCGTTGGCGGGGACGCTTCCGCCGAAGCGGGTTCTGAGGCGAGCCCGATGCCGACACGGTGCGCCGTCTGTGCGGCACCACCGAGCGGCCACGTTAGGCACAGAGCAACCAAACAGCCGATGCGCACTAGAACAGGAAACGCACGGAGAGGTGTGTCGGCGCCTGGCCAGCATCGGCCGAGAGCCCCGCGGTGATCCGACCAATATCTATCACAAAACGCCGCAGCACGAACCCCAGGCCGACCGTCGGACCTCCGCCCTCACTAGCCTGTTCGCGCGCGATGTAGCCGGCGCGCAGGAAGGCGCGTCGTTGAATCCCGATCTCGGATCCGATGCGGGCGCGCGGACTACCTAACGACAGGTCGTCACTCAGGTCGAGTGCGACCCGGACGGCAACCTGGTCGGCGTACCGCGCGGGAAGCGGTGGGCGGTACTCGATCCCCGCTTCAATTCGCGTCGGCAGCTCGTCCGACTGTTCGGCGTCATTCACTTGCAATTGAATGCCGAGGTTGCGGACGGCCGCGCCAATTGTCACAGGGGACCGCGACCCGACACTGTATTGTGCCCCGACGTCCAGTGCGCCAGTCGACGCGTGAAGCGAGACGCATGCCCCAGTGCAGTCCAGGCGGAATTGCACGACCTTGTAGGTGACCCCGGCGACGGCATCGCGGCCCAACTGCGTGGCGAAGCTGGCGGCGAACACCACCTGGCGCGGCAAGAGGGTGCCTAACGCGCCCGAGGAATCGATACGCGGCTCCTGCTCGCCCAAATCCAGCACGCTTGCGGTGAGCGCCAGGACGCCGAAGTCGCGCCACGGGAGCACGACGTTCAACGCGTCGCCCGTGCCGTTCAAACTTTGCGAGTGATGAATTGCCGCTTCGCGTTGGGGATTACCGGCGAGGCCAGCGGGGTTCCACCATGCGCTCTCACTCGTGCCGCGCGCGGTCATCGCTGCCAGGCCCATTCCCACAGCCCGCGCCCCGGTGGGCAACAAAAGGAAGAGCGCGCCTTCAGTCGCCGTCCCTTCTTGTGCCGGTACAGCCAATGGCGCGGCGCCGGCGAGAACAGCAATCGCCAGGATCCAACCCCACCGCCGGCGCCTCGTTAGGCGAGCGCCGCTGGGCACGGAAGCTTTCGCGTCAGAACGGCACCGCCTCGTCCAACAACAAGATCGGGATGCCGTCACGAATCTCGTATCGGAGGCGGCAGCGCTGACACAATAGAGCCGACTCCTTCTCGCGATACTCGAGCTCACCCTTGCAGCGGGGGCACGCAAGGATCGCGAGCAGTTCGGCGGGCAGAGGCACGGCGCTAATCCTCACGATGCAAGAGTCCGAGGCGTTCCAAGGCGACGCGGTCGCGGCGCCAATTGGGGAGCACCTTCACCCACAGATCCAGATACACGCTACTGCCGACCAAAGCCTCGATCGCGAGTCGTGCCGCCTTTCCAATCTCGCGGATGCGGGCACCGCGAGCCCCTATAAGAATCCGCTTCTGGCTGTCGCGTTCCACGTAAAGAACGGCCCGAATGTACACCGGCTGATCGCTCTCCCGGAACTCTTCTACAACGCATGCCACGCTATGAGGCACTTCTTCCTCCAGCTGAGCGAGCGCCGCCTCACGGACTAACTCGGCGGCCAGGTAGCGGAGGGAGTGGGTGGAAACATCCTCTTCGGAATAGAGAAAGGGGCTTTCGGGAAGGTGTTCTTCCAGCGCGTCCGTCAGGTCGTCAATCCGGGATCCTGTGACCGCGCTGACCGCCAACGCACCTGGGTGCTTGCCTAACAGCTCCGCAAGACGCTCTTGCGAGACTTGATCCGCCTTTGTGAAGGCTGTAACGACGGGCGCTCTTGGCGCTCGCTCCAGCCTGGCCTCTTCCACGAGAGTACGGTGAGCCGGCAAAGTCGCATCGAGCAGGTGTAGGATCACGTCCGCATCTGCGATGGCTGCAAGACTGTGTGCGCGCATGCTTTCGTGCAGGACGTCGTGAGGCGTTATGAGGCCGGGGGTGTCATGCAGAACCATCTGCACCTCCCCGCGCGTAACGATGCCCACGATCCTCGTTCGGGTGGACTGTGCCTTTGGGCTCGTGATGCTGATGTGCTCGCCCACGAGGCGATTGAGCAAGGTGGATTTGCCCACGTTAGGCCGGCCCACGACAGCGACGATACCCGAGCGCGTCATCCAGACAAAAACTGCAACCGCGGCGGGAGGGGAGCAAAAAAAAAAAAGAACGCCGCCTTGTTAGGCGGCGTTCATGGGAGTGCCGGCGACGGCCTACTCTCCCGCGACCTCTCGATCGGAGTACCATCGGCGCTGTAGGGCTTAACGACCGTGTTCGGAATGGGAACGGGTGTGGCCCCTACGCTCTGGTCGCCAGCGAAGATGTGCGACAACAGATGGAAGTGAACAACATGGGTGTGATGAATCGCGGTGCTTTGCGAAAATAATGAGGGAGAGTCAAGCCACACGGGCGATTAGGACCGCTACGCTCGGAACGCCTTACAGCGCTTCCACGGGCGGCCTATCGACGGAGTAGTCTCCTCCGGCCCTTTAGGGGGCTTAAGCCCCGGGAGAGTTCATCTTGGAGGGCGCTTCCCACTTAGATGCTTTCAGCGGTTATCGCCACCGATCATCGCTACCCGGCGTTGCAGCTGGCGCTGCAGCCGGGACACGAGCGGATCGTCCGACTCGGTCCTCTCGTACTAGAGTCCGCACTCCTCAACTCTCCAACGCCCACAGCGGATACAGACCGAACTGTCTCACGACGTTCTGAACCCAGCTCATGTACCACTTTAACCGGCGAACAGCCGGACCCTTGGGACCTTCTCCAGCCCCAGGATGTGATAAGCCGACATCGAGGTGCCAAACCGC
>DATFBW010000194.1:0-2913 GCA_035253645.1 Gemmatimonadaceae bacterium
CGCGCGCTCGCGCGCGCGCGCGTGAACACATTGACGGCGTCGACGTCGCCGCTCGCGGGGAAGCTGAGGCGGAGAGAGAACCTCCCGATCCCCGGCGTGGGCACGCGGACACGCAGCACCCCGTCGTTTACGCGCCCGCTAACCCGCCCAACGATCCGGCCGTACTTCCTCACGCGCACGAGGACGCGTTCCTCGTAAGCCAACGGAGCGACGTAGGCGACGAGTCGGGCGCCGAGAAAGGCTTTGCCGCGAGGGCGGTTGACTTCGACCTTCGGCACGACCGACAGCGGCTGCTCGGGGCTCAGCGCGCCGGAGGACTCCAGGCGCGCACGCACGGGGCCGCGGCCGGCTGCGACCAGCGACGCGGTGAAGGCGCCCGTGGCGTCAGTGGCCGCCGTCCCAAGGGCCTCCCATTCACCCAGTGCGTTCATCCGCTCGATGACGACCGACGATCCTTCCACTACGGGGGCAACGGTCCCGCTCGCAACGACCGTCCCTCCATACGCGACCCGCGCCCGGTCGAGCGCAAGCGTTACGGTCTCGTCCGCGCCCGCGGCGATACCGGGTGCCGCGAGCGCTACAACCATGGCTGCGAGAGATATGAGACCCCGGCGCACGTGAACGCTGAAGATAGGGCATGCGTCGGGTGTCATAAAGAAGCCGGAAGGGAAGGAAGGATCCCATGGCAGCCTGGAAAGTCCTGTTCCTCGCCATGAAGCTGCGTCGCGGCTGGAGCCGCATTCCACCCAAGCAGCGGCGCAAGATCATCGAGGGCGCCCGTGAGCAGGTCCGGAAGCAGGGCCCCGTCGTGGCCAAGCGGGTGCGCGAGCAGGGCCCCGTCGTCACAAAGCGGATCGGCCAGACCGTCAAGCAGGTCCGGAAGAAGCGCTAAGCAGCCTGGCGGAAATCAGGGGTGGCCGACGGGACTCGAACCCGCGACAGCCGGGACCACAACCCGGGGCTCTACCAACTGAGCTACGGCCACCGCGCCAGGGAAATCGTACCGGAGGGGTAGCCTGTTTCCCTGAGCGCCTGTAGCTCAGTGGACAGAGCGGCGGACTTCTAATCCGCGGGTCGCAGGTTCGAATCCTGCCAGGCGCGTTGCCCTGTTCATGCCGAAAGCGGCGCGCGAGCAGCGTTTTCGGAACGGTGGTTCGTCGGCGTGACCTTCCTGAATCCGCTCGAATCCGCCCGGCGAGTGGCGCGACTGGCGCGCGACTGGCGCGCACTCGCGCGCGGGAGACACCTCAGTACGTACGCCACGAACTGGTCTCGTCGTCCCAAACGAAGTAGCCAGCCTCAGGCAACTCGCCTCTGGCAAGTTGCTCGTATCCAGCATCGGGAACGCGGTCCGTGAGGATCACCGTCCGAGGGCCATCCTCATCCTCAAACTGGATTGCGCCCTCGGGTCGACCTGATCGCCGCCGTTCGGCGTAGACCTTCGCAACAAACGCTGAGAGCGCATCCCATGCGTCAGTGCCCGCCTTCGTTGCAAGCGCCGTCAAGCGATGACGCGCGGGTCGCTGGTCTCGAAGCGTTTGCGGGCCCATTCCAGAACCGTGTCAGCGCCTCTCTCAGTCGGAATCGACTCGAGAGATGAGTCCGTCGTCGAGCCTGGGTAGTCAGGATGGTCGGCTCTGTGCGGATACCAGCTCACGACCCAGAGTCCAGGCACAGACTCGTGTGCCCAAACGTCGCCCTCCCGCAAGTGCAGGATGTGCGTGGTCTGGGATGGCTCTGGGATGGCTCCTCCTGGCTTTGCGAGGGATCGGCTGGCGTTCAGTCCGCCCGCTCCAAACCTGTACTAGTGACGCGCCGTCAAGCCTCGGTGTTAGGCGACCAGCGACTCATAGACCGCGCGCTCGCAAGTCGCGACCGTCACCGGTGTTATCGCCGTCACGTGACCCTCGAACGTGTCGCCCGGCCGGAGGAGGCCCGGCCCGCCGCCAAGCATGCCGGCGAGGACAACTCCGAAGCGCCCACGTGCGTCGAGGTTCTCGCCGAGACCGAGCTCGCGCCGCTCCATCCGCTCGCCGAGACGCGCGAGCGTCTCGCCGGGAAGGGCTGCGAGCTCGGCGATCCGCGCAAGCTCGTGGGCAGTCGCCGACTGGTGCCTCGGCATATGCCCGATCGTATTGGGGAGGGGGGCATGGTCGCTTGAGCTGTCTCCTGGGGTTCCTCCTCCGGAAGAGGGACGGAAGAGTGGCATCGAAGCTGGCCGAGGCTGAGGCAAGCCAGGCTCATCGAAGTGAACGAGCTGGAATGTGCTGGAAAGTGGCCTGGGCGGGCAAGGGCCATGCGCCAGACGGGCGCCCCGGAGAGCGCCCGTCAAAGCGGTACGAAGCGGTCAGGCCCTGGTGACCTGCCGCCCGTGGCACGTCTCTGATCCGGGTCACGCACTCGGCGGCATGAGCCGGAGCTCTCCGGTCCATGACGTCGTGGTCCCGGCGGTACTCGCGAGGTTGCTTCGCTGGTGGACCTCCGCGCCCAGGAACGAGCCCTCCGTGACCGTGCCGTTCAGCACGATGAATCCGGCCGGGCTGACATGCCCCGTCAGCTCAGCTGTGAACGAGATGTCGCCGACCGTGATCCATTCGGTCACCGTGAGCTGGGCGCCCGTGCCGGCGGCGCGGAAGCTCGTGACCTGCATTTCGAGCGTGCCGCCGTCGCCGGCGGTGCCTTCGCAGTGACCCGTGGCTTCGACGCAGTCCTTCTCGTACGGGATGACGAGCGGCGCGCTGGACGCCGACGCCTGGGCCGCCCCGAGCACGACGACTCCGACAACTGCCGCGAGCGCGAGGGTGCGCTTCATGACCATCTCCTTTCTCGGCAGGTTCTGTTCCCCGATGCCGATCTCCTCGGCTGCCGTGCGAACACGTTCATGATCCCGCCGCAAGGCGGAGCGATCAACCG
>DATFBW010000195.1:0-6571 GCA_035253645.1 Gemmatimonadaceae bacterium
GTACTCCCGGGATCGCCGTTCCGTTGGACCGCGTTAGGCCTCCTGGCGATCGCTGCGCCGTGGATCACGTCACTTCTGCTCGCGATACTCCGGCCGCCGCGCGACAAATCCTGGCGCGCGTATTACGCCGCCGTGGGTCAGGATGCGGTGACGAGCGGTCAACAGCTATCGCTCGCGATCACCTTTCTCCCACACCAGGCCTGGATGTCAGCGGACGCCATCATCCGCACGCTTTGGCGCCTCGCCGTCACGAAGCGCAACCTCCTCGCGTGGCAGACGGCATCGCTCGTGGAACGCGCGACTCCCGGCACATTGCAGCACGTCTGGAATGCCATGCGGCCGGCTGTTGTCGCCACAGCCGCGTTCATCGTCGCCGTCCTCGCATTCGCACCTAACGATGCGCCCCTGTGGCAGCTCGCGGTGACGCTGCTCCCCCTTGGCGTGATCTGGATTGCCTCACCGATTATTGCGCATGCGCTCAGCGTACCAGCCACCCGCGAGGCGCAGACGCTTGGTGCGGGCGCGCGCTCGGCTGCGCTACGCTACGCGCAGCTACACTGGCAGTATTTCGATCGCTTCGTGTCAGCCGAAAGTAACTGGCTCGCACCGGACAATTTTCAGGAAGAGCCGACTCCGGTGGTAGCAATGCGCACGTCACCCACCAACATCGGCTTGCAGCTCCTGGCAACGGTCACCGCGCATGACCTCGGGTTCATCACACTCGAGGAGATGATCTTGCGGCTCGAGCGCGCCTTCCGATCGCTCGATCGCATGCACCGCTTCCGGGGACACTTCCACAACTGGTATGACCTGCACGACCTGCGGGTTCTCGATCCCGCATACATCTCGACGGTCGATAGTGGCAACCTCGCCGGCCACCTGATCGCGTTGCGTCAAGCATGCCTCGAGCTGAGGAGCGCTTCCGCCGGGCACGACTTCGCGGTGCGGCTCGAGGGACTGGCGGAGCACGCCGAGCGCTACGTGATGGATATGGATTTCCGCTTGCTGTTCGACGAGTCGCGCAAGCTGTTCGCGATCGGCTACCACCCGGCGACACACACGCTGGACGCGTCGTACTACGATCTCCTCGCGTCCGAGGCCCGGTTGGCGAGTTTCGTCGCGATCGCAAAGAACGACGTGCCGTTCGAGCACTGGTTTCGTCTCGGTCGCACGTTGACGTACGCCGGCGGCGAGATCGCGCTGTTGTCGTGGAGCGGCAGCATGTTCGAGTATCTCATGCCGGTGCTCGTTATGCAGGCATTTCCGTACACGCTCCTGGGCGAAACCTACCACGCCGCTGTCCGGCGGCACATCGCGTATGGGGAAGAGCGCGGCGTGCCGTGGGGAATGAGCGAGAGCGCGTATAACGTGCGAGATCATCACCACACGTATCAGTATCGCGCATTCGGCGTCCCCGATCTCGGGCTCAAACGCGGACTTGGCCGCGAACTCGTCGTCGCGCCTTACGCGTCCGTGCTGGCTGCGATGATCGACCCCGAGCGCGCGCTGGCAAATCTGCAGACGCTCGAGCAGAAGGGGGCGCTCGGCACATACGGGTTCCACGACGCTCTGGACTATTCGCGTCCCGACCCTGGCCGCCGCTATGCGCTCGTGCGCAACTACATGGCGCACCACATCGGCATGAGCTTTGTCTCGTTAGGCATTGCGTTGCTCGGGCCGCGCTGGCGTGAGCGCTTCCACAGCGATCCTATGGTGCGGGCGGCCGCGCTGCTCCTCGAGGAACGTGTGCCGCGCCGCCTCGCACTACAGCAAGCGCGACCCGACCTCGCGGACGAAGCCCCGCCCAGTGCGGAAGTCGCGCAACCAGTCGTCCGCGAATTCGACACCGCTGACACACAACAGCCACACGTCGCTTTCCTCGGCCACGCACCGCTGACGGTTATGGTGAGCAACGCTGGTGCAGGCTACAGCCGCTACGAAGAGCTCGCGGTCACTCGCTGGCGCGCCGATGGGACGCGCGACAACACCGGACAGTTCTGCTACGTCAAAGACATAGCCCGTAGCAGGACCTGGTCAGCAGCGCACCAACCCGTGTGCGCGCCGGCAGACTCGTATCGCGCCTTGCTCGCTACCGACGGTGTGACTTTGCACCGCTTCGACGGGGACATCGAGACTCGCACAGAGATCGTCGTGGTTCCTGAAGACTCCGCCGAAGTACGGCGTGTCACCGTGACGAACGACGGCGATGAAACACGCGACGTGGAGCTGACGAGTTATGGCGAGATCGTGCTGGCTCCGCCGGACGCGGATCGCGCGCACCCCGCATTCAGCAACCTGTTCATCGAGACCGCGTGGCATGAGTGGTGTACGGCAATCACCGCGACGCGGCGGCCACGCGCGGCATCGGAACGGCCCCTATGGTGCGTGCACGTCGTCGATTCGGGCGCCGAGCGCGTCGGACAAACAACATTTGAGACGGATCGCGCACGTTTCATCGGCCGCGGCCGCACTCCGCGTGACCCGATCGCTCTCGAACAGGACGGCCCGTTATCGGGCTCCACGGGTGCCGTGCTCGATCCGATCTTCGCCCTTCGCACACGCGTTAGGCTGGCTCCCGGACGATCAGCCTCTGTCGCGTTCACGACGCTCGTGGCAACCTCGGCGGAGCGCGCCTTCGAGCTCGCCGATCGCTACCACCATCCGAGTGCCGCGCAGCGCGCCCTCGATCTCGCATGGACCTCGACGCAGATCGAGCTACGCGAGCTTGGCGTTTCGCCTGCGGACGCAGCCATCTTCCAGGACCTCGCGGGTTACCTGCTCTATCCCATACCAAGACTGCGCGCCTCGAGCGACGAGCTACGCCAAAATACGGGTTCGCAAAACCTGCTGTGGGCCAGCGGGCTCTCAGGTGACTGGCCCATCGTGCTCGCAGCGATCGAATCGACGAAAGGCCTTTCTACGCTTCAGCAGGTCATCGCCGCGCATCGATATTGGCGACGCCGCGGGATGACGGTCGACTTGGTAGTCGTCGTCGCGGAGGACCACAGCTACCACCAGGAGCTCAACGACCGAATCACGGAGATCATGCTGGCGTCGAGCGGTTCGGGCGTGGTTGATGGTCCCGGCGGAGTCTTTATCCGCCGACGAGACCAGATCGATGCCGATGCGCTGCGCATGATAGAAGCGACCGCTCGCGTTCACATTCCCTGCGACGGGCGCCCGCTCGCTCGCATCGTCGCGGCGGCGCGTGTCGCCCCCGATTCGGATTTGGCTGAAGAAGACATTGAAATCCCACGCATGCGAAGAGCCGAGCGCAGCACGCCGGAATCCATTTCGGTCGTACAAAGGTGGCGCACGCGTGCGGCGCGGGTGATGGGACTGCCAATCAAGGCGGTGACCAAACCATTTCGGGACGTGAGCCGCCCAAGACATGCTGGTGACGCGCCGGATGAAGCACTTCTGTTCGACAACGGGATCGGCGGGTTGACAACGGATGGCGACTACCGGATCCACGTACAGGGCGACACGGTCCCTCCGGCGCCGTGGGCCAATGTCATAGCGAATCCGCACGGCGGTTTCACCGTCACGGAGCTCGGTGGCGGGTTCACGTGGGCTGCGAATAGTTACTTCTATCGCCTAACGCCGTGGCACAATGATCCCGTGAGCGATCCCGTGGGGGACGCGATCTATCTGCGAGACGAGGAAACGGGAAACGTGTGGAGCGCAACCCCAGCGCCAGTAAGGAACGGCGCGGAGTACGTGATTCATCATAAGGCGGGAGCCTCGACCTTCGAGCACGAGCACGAGGGCATCACTTCGCACCTAACGCTTGGCCTGGCATGCGGTGCAGCCGTCAAGGTGTCACTCCTCCGATTGACGAACCGCCAGACGCGGACGCGCCGGATCGCCGTAACCGCGTACGTCGAGTGGACGCTCGGAGTGCTGCGAGAGCACACGCAGCATCAAGTGCGCACGACGTTTGATCCGGAGCGTGGGGCCATATTCGCGCGCAACTCCTTCAACCCGCAGTTCGCGGAAATGGTTGCGTTTTGTGCGCTGAGCACGCGTGCGACGCAGCACACCGGAGACCGCCGCGATTTTGTCGGACGCAATGGTACGCTCGCAGACCCCGCGGGCCTTCGTCAGGCCACGCTGGATGCGGTCACCGGCGCCGGCATCGATCCGTGCGCGGCACTGCAATGTGCGATCGAACTCGGCCCTGGCGAAGCACACGAAATCGTGGTCCTTCTCGGCGCGGCGCCCGGCGATGTGGAAGCGATGCAAGCCGTGGACGAATATCGCGTTGTCGATCGCGCCAAGCGTGCCATCGAAGACACCGAGATCGAGTGGTCGCAACGGCTCTCGGTAATCACCGTGCGCACGCCTGAGCCCTCGTTCGATGCCATGCTCAATCGCTGGGCTCTCTATCAAGCGCTTTCATGCCGCATTTGGGCTCGCTCCGCGATCTATCAAAGCAGCGGCGCGTACGGGTTCCGCGATCAGCTGCAGGACGTGATGGCCTTGGTCTACGCCGAGCCTGATATCGCGCGCGCGCACATAGTGCGTGCCGCCGCGCGCCAATTCATCGAAGGCGATGTGCAGCACTGGTGGCACCCTGACAGCGGGCGCGGCGTGCGCACGCGCTTCTCCGACGACCTGGTTTGGCTCCCCTATGTTGTGGATCACTACGTTCGTGTCACTGGCGATGTGAGCGTGCTCGCTGAGTCCGTACCGTTCCTCACCATGCGGGCGCTCGAGCCTAACGAGCACGAAGTGTACGACGAGCCGCGTGCCAGCACCGAACAGGCGAGCGTCTACGAGCACTGTCTCCGGGCGCTTCGCCGAGCCTGCACCGGGGGTGCCCACGGGTTGCCCCTCATCGGCAGTGGCGACTGGAACGACGGAATGAACAGGGTAGGTGCAGCTGGGCGCGGTGAGAGCGTTTGGCTGGCTTGGTTCCTCACCACGGTGCTGCGATCGTTCGCGCATCACGCAGACTCGCGCAGCGACGGTGCGGCTGCAAACGAATTGCGCACTCGTGCTGACGCGTACGCCGCCGCTGTTGAGACCCACGGCTGGGATGGCGCCTGGTACTTGCGGGCGTTCTTCGACGACGGGTCGCCGCTCGGCTCCGCGGCGAACACGGAATGCCGCATCGACTCCATTGCGCAGAGCTGGAGCGTTATCTCCCGCGCCGGCGACCCCGAGCGACAGGGCAGCGCAATGCGTTCGCTCGAGGAGCACCTCGTGCTGGACGACGCACGGCTCATCAAACTACTAACGCCTGCTTTTGATCGGTCGGCGCAGGACCCGGGTTACATCAAAGGGTACGTACCTGGTGTCCGCGAGAATGGCGCGCAGTATACGCACGCAGCGTTGTGGGTTGTTCTTGCAACGGCATTGCGCGGCGATGGCGCACGTGCGTTCGACCTGTATCAAATGCTCAATCCACTCACGCACAGCGGCACACCAGAAGACGTGGCCATTTACAAGGTGGAGCCGTACGTCGTCGCCGCCGACGTGTACACCACGGAGCGCGAACTGGGCCGCGGAGGGTGGACGTGGTACACGGGATCCGCCAGCTGGATGTATCGTGTGGGGCTCGAGGCGATACTGGGCCTAACGAAGCGCGGCGCAACGCTGCACATCGATCCGTGTCTACCGCGCGAATGGCCCGAGGTGACGATCGAATATCGCTATGGGCGAAGCCAATACGTCATCGTTATTCACGACCCCGCTCTCCTGCGCGGCAACGGAGCGGACATTACCATCGACGGCCACCGCGTAGAGGAGCGTGTCATCTCACTCGTGGATGACGGGAAGAGGCACGACGTTGTAGTAAGGGCCAGGCCAGTACCGGTTCACTAACCTCCGTCCACTCAGAGGGAGTATCCATGCGGCGTCTTCTCGCTCGTGCGTTGATCACCTTGCCGCTGCTCGCCCCGTTAGGTGCGCACGCCCAGTCTCGCTCATCCACGCTTTGGGTGACGCTGGGTGATGTCGACCAACTCGTGGAAGTAGACGCGTACACGTTCCGCGAAGTTCGCAGGATCAAGGTCGACATGCGACCGCACGGGCTGGCCGTCTCGAAGGATGGCTCCAAGGTCTATCTCGCCAGCGATAAGACCGGCAACTTCCAGATCGTTGACGTTAGGCGCGGGGTCGTCGAGGCTTCCATCCCCGTGGGGAACGACCTCAACCAGATGACGCTCACAAAGGATGGACGCTTCGCGTACGTCCCCATACGGGGCGACAACGCGATTGCGGTCGTGCAGCTGAATCCCTTGCGTCTTATCAAGAAACTTCCATCGCCTCCGGGACCGCACGACGCTTACACCTCGGCCGATGGTTCGCGGATCTATGTCGGCGCGCAATTCGGCAGTGCGATTACCGTGATCGATCCCGCGACGCAATCCGTCCTGCATAACATCCCGACCACGGCCGGCGTTAGGCCTCTCGAGCCATCGCACGACGGCAAGATCATTTACGTCGCGCTGTCGAAGCTCCTTGGTTTTGTGGTGGTCGATCCCGCGACACGGAAGATCGTCCGCCGAGTCGAGCTTGGCACACTGCCAGAAGGAGTGCCCGAGCCGTATCGCGAAACGTGGAC
>DATFBW010000196.1:0-3729 GCA_035253645.1 Gemmatimonadaceae bacterium
CTCGCCTGACGGCAAATGGGTTTCGTTTCAGGAGGGCGACAACGTTTTCATAACGCCGATCGCGTACTCGGGGACAGGGACCGAGCCACTGCGCATCGACAAGCGGCGCGGACGCTTTCCCGTCACGCAGCTGTCCCTGGAAGGCGGTGACTTCCCGCGCTGGCGCGATAGCCTAACGCTGGAATACGGCAGCGGGAATCAATATTACGCCTATCACGTCGACACGAAGAAGACAGATACGGTCACGATACGTGTCAACGTCCCCCGAGCGACGCCGAATGGCAAGATCGCGTTCACGAATGCGCGCATCGTCACGCTGGAGAATCGTCAGGTGATCGACCGCGGCACGCTCGTCGTTTCCGGAAGCCGGATTACATGCGTCGGGAACTGCGAACCTTCGGGAGCGCGCGTGATCGATGCGTCAGGCAAGACGATCATCCCCGGCTTCATCGACATGCACTCGCATCACTATCGCGAGCATCGCGGCCTCAGGCCCAAGCGCGATTACGAATCGGCGATCTATCTCGCGTATGGGGTTACGACGTCGCTCGACAACTCGATGTGGTCGCAAAACATCTTTCCGACGGCAGAGCTCATCGAAGCAGGGGAGATAATCGGACCGCGCACATTCAGCAGCGGCGATCCGCTGTATCGCGGCGACGCGGCGCGCAACAACGACATAACGAGTTACGAAGTCGCTGAGCAAAACGTGAACCGGCTCGCGAACTGGGGCGCGGTGTCGATCAAACAATACATGCAACCGCGGCGCGACCAGCGGCAGTGGATATCGCATGCCGCGCGCAAGCGCGGTGTGATGGTCACTGCGGAAGGCGGGGACATGCTGTACAACCTGTCGATGATCATGGATGGACAGACAGGCTGGGAACACCCCATCCCATATGTCCCGCTGTACAGTGATGCCACAAAGTTTTTCGGCCTCGCGAAGGCGGTGTATTCGCCGACGATCGTGGTGGGTGGTCCCGGCCCGTGGAACATCGAATACTGGTTCCAGGAGAGCGATCTCTGGAAGGATGAGAAGCAGCGGCGCTGGTTCCCATGGCGTATGCTCGTCCCGCACACGCGCGTGCGGACGCTCAGGCCCCTCACGGATTATTCATATCCGGTCATCGCGCAGGCGATGGCCGATATCATCGCTGCCGGCGGCTATGGCGCGATCGGATCACATGGTGAGCATCACGGTCTGGCCGCGCAGTGGGAAGTGTGGATGGGTGCATCAGCGTTAGGCAATCACGGCGCGCTCGAAGTCGCGTCGCTGCACGGCGCTCACTTCCTCGGCGCCAGTCAGGATCTGGGTTCACTCAAGGCAGGGAAGCTCGCCGATCTCCTTGTGCTGGACGCCAACCCGCTCGATGACATCAAGAACACCGCGAAGATGCGCTATGTGATGAAGGGCGGAGTGCTCTACGATGCGATGTCGCTGGACGAAGTGTGGCCGAAACAGCGGCCCTATGGTCCGATGACGTGGATCGAGGCAGACGCGTTGCGGGCTGACGATCGGCCGACGGATTACTGGGATCGGAGGCGGCCCTAGCCGCGAATAGAGGCTATTGTCGAATATTGTACTTATCGCAACCTGAGCCCGATCCGATGCACGGCGTCGCCGTTCTCCACGGGGTCGATGGCATAGTCCAGCGTTAGGCGATCCAGCGTTATCGCCAGACCCGCTGTAACCGGCCGCTGATTGGACGATGGGACGGGCCGGCGAACTCCCGCCCGCGCCGTGAACGTCCAGCCATCCAGCGGCGTGTACAGGACTTGACCGGCGAGGGCAGGGAGCACTTCGCCATCGCGATCGACCGCAAGAGCAGCCGCTGCACCGAAATCAATGAACGCGCCGATCGGTAGCCCCTGACCTTCCGCCGCGAGCGTCACTCGCGTCGGCAACTCGACAGGCTCGCCACCGAGATCGAGGTCGCTGCCGAGGTGCTGCACGGCCAACCCAATTGAAATCGGTCCGATCGGCCGGTGCGCGCCCAGATCGAACGCGGCCGCATCGTCCTTGAATCGCCGTTCGATGACCTGGATGTATTTGACGGACGCTCCCCAGCGGATGCCCTTGAACCGCATGGATGCCCCGACGGTGCTCACCGTCGTCTGCCCAAAATCGTCGGGCAAGACGCCTAGCGGATCCACCAGGGGATCCGAGCCCAGGTTGGCTCGTAGCAGCTGAACGCCGGCGCCGACATTTGCGGCGCCGGTCGTTACCCCGCTCACGAGAGTCGTTAGGCTGCCACCGTTGCCGAAGAAGTGTCCCGAGCCCGCAATGGCCGCGACGCTTCCGGCCAGCGCCGGATTGTAGAACAGGCCTTCGGGGAGCGCGGTTGCCGCTCCGATGTCTGCCAGGCCTGCCGCCCGCGGCCATGCTGGCCCCGCCAGCACGTCGAGCTTGCGCGGCGTGAATTGCGCCGAGGCGGATGCGGCCAGCGTGGCGATCGCGCCGATGATACTCGTTAGGCGGCCTCGCATCAGCGTCCGCTGGCCGCCGACACTGTCATGAACCCGCGCGCGATCTTCGACACGCCGATGTCGCTCAGCACGATGGTACCTGCAACGGTACGGTCGAACACCAGGCGGATCGTTTTGAGACGCCCCGCGTCGAACCCTGGCTTCGCGCGCACGAGATCGCCGATCGGAATCACAAACGTCTGCAACACCACTTCGTGCGTCGTGGCATAGTTCGCTTTGTCGCGCCCCCTGCGACGCATCACGTAAATGTCCAACGGCCGGCGCACGGGGCCATAAGCGCTCAAGGCAACGCGCGCGGCGTTCCCCGCTTCATCCACCGCTTCAACGGTGAGGTCGAACGGGGTCGAGTCAGGCTTCACCTTGACCGGCGGCTTCTTCTTCGACTTCGCCGCGGCCGCTTTCTTCGCGCTGTCGGCCTTGCTCGTGTCCTTCGGCGCTGCCCGTGGCCCCGGCGTCGCGTCAGTCGGCGCGAGCGATAAAACGATTGCCTGCGTCGAATCCAACGCCCACGCGCCCCGCAATGAGTCGCCAATCGTTATGCTGAACGATGCAGGCTGGCCGCGCTTTGTCGTATCGTCACCCGCAATCCGGTTGTTCCAGCCTAACCAGACCGCATTATGGCCAACCGTCGTGTTGCGCCAGCGGAGCGGCACGTTCGCCTCTTTCCACGTCGACAAGCTGTCGCCTTTGAGTGTGACGCCGGCGACGCTCCCCGTCGTCACGTCCACATCTTCCTCGAACCGCGCGAGCGCGCGCATCCCGCTCTCCTCGAAGCGCGTGATGTACATCGTCTTCGGCAACCAGTTGCCGATCACCCGATGATCGCGGAAGATCGGCAGGTACTCTGCGCGGTCACGCAACGTCGCCTCGAGGAAGGCCGTCATGATCACCTTGCCGAACTGACGTTGCTCTTCGGGTGAAATCAGCTGATCGAGATTCAGCCAGCGCTCACTGCGTTGTCCGTTGTCTTTGTTGTTCCATACCGTGTTCCACTGGCCGTGATTTGCGCGGTACATCCAGATCGCTGATTTGAAATGCTGCTTGGAGTCCGTGAACTTGATCCGCTGCCATTGCGCGAGGCCGCTGAACGCGGACACGTCACCATCGTGCGATCCGTGGATCACGAGATAACTCACGTTTTCCAGTGGGGTGGGACGGCCCGTCGGACGGTACTGACCGTCGATAGGCGCGATCGCCACGAGCGACCGGATCCCAAAGTTGAAGTTGAACTTCAGGTTCGCG
>DATFBW010000197.1:0-2537 GCA_035253645.1 Gemmatimonadaceae bacterium
TACGAGCGCGGAGTGTTCGACGCCGCAGGGTCGCACACGCTCACAACGTTCGTGCGCGAAGTTGCCCGCGACGTGATCGATCCGGAGACGGGAGCCAGTCTCACGGACGCGGGGAATCGGCGAGCGCTCGCCGGCGCCAAAAGCGCGGCCGATTCCGACAGCGTTAGGCGGCGGCCCTTTGACCTCGGCGCACCGGGGTCGGGCACCGACTTCGAGGCGTTCTTGCAGCACCTTGGCATAGCCTCGGTGAGTCACGGCTTCTCCGGCGGACCTGGCGCGGGAGTGTATCACTCGATTTACGACAGCTATGACCACTTCGCGCGGTTCATGGATCCAGGTTTCACGTACGGAGTCGCGCAAGCGGCGACGGTGGCGACGTTCGCGCTGCGCATGGCCGAGGCGCCGCTTCTCCCGTTTTCCTTTGCCGACGCCGCCGTCGCCTATCGCGGTTTCGCCGAGGAGGTTATTGCGCTCGCGGCCGCGCAGTTAGGCAGCGAACGGTTGGACGCGGCACCCTTGCTCCGCGCCATCGATCGTCTCGCAGAAAACGGAAAATCTACAGACGCGCTCTACGAACGTGTGCTCGGGCAAGGGGGCGCGTTCATCGATTCGGTGCGCGATGCGCTGCGCCCGATCAATCGCGAACTCTACCAATCGGAGCGCGACTTGATCGATCCCGCGGGCTTGCCTGAACGGGAGTGGTTCAAGAGCACGATGTATGCGACTGGCATATACACAGGCTTTGCGCCGGACCCGATGCCTGGCGTTAGGCAGATGTTGCAGGCCAAACGCCTCGATGCGGCCCAGGAGCAGCTGCGTCGTGTCGCTGCCGCTGTCGACCGCATGGCAAGTCGCGCGGAGCGCGTTGCTGCTGCGCTCGACAGTCTGGCGCGCTAGGCAGCGTTTTCCAGGCGGAAGGCATCTTAGGGAAAACAGCGACGCGCTCTCATGCTCAATACTGCAGCTTTTCAAGTACCGGTCTCAGTGTGTCTTCTCGTCACGGCGGTTTTGGCGCAGCACCCGATTCGTCATCCCATGGACGCGCTCGAAGCGCGCTTTGCCGCTTCGCAGCCCGTCGTGCACTACAGGATTCGCGTCGATAGCAGTGATCTCAGCGGGTTTGCGGTTGAGATGCGCATCCGGAACGCCCCGGACACGTTTCGCGTCGCCATGGCCGCGCATCCCGAATACGACGATCGTTACTGGCGATACCTCGAGAACTTGCGCGTCGAAGGCCGATCTGGCGCGACGATAACCCGAGCGGACAGCGCACTGTGGCGGGTCAGCGCTCCGGGCGGCGTAGCGACAATCCGCTACGTCATCCGGTTGCCGATGCCGCAGGAAGATCCCCGTCCTGCATGGCGACCGTTCTTGTCACCCACGGGGGGTCTCTTCGGAAGTAATCATTCGCTGATGTATATCGTCGGTGCGACGTTAGGCCCCGCGCACCTAACGGTGGATATCCCACGCAGCTGGCAGCTCGCGACCGGTCTGGTTCCGACGTCAGACCCGTACACGTTCTTCGCGCCCACCTTCGACGTCCTTGTGGAAGGACCGGTCTTCGCCGGTCACTACAAGAGCTGGCGCTTCACGGTCGACGGCGTCCCGCACCGCATCGTGTACTGGCCGTCACCTAACGCGACGCCATTCGACACTTCCGCGTTCGTCGACGGGGTGCGGCGCATGGCCGAGCAGGCGGTTGCGCTCTTCGGTCGCCCGGCGTGGCGCGACTATACGTTCATCTTTCAGGATCGCGCGTGGGGCGGGCTGGAACACGCCAACTCAGTCACGTTAGGCGCTTCCAGCGAGGCGCTGGCGCGAGATCCCATGTCGTCGTTGCCGGAGACCGCGCATGAGTTCATTCATGCCTGGAACCTCATGCGCATCCGCCCCGCCGAATACCGCACAGTCGACTACAAACCACAGCCCCCCACGGCAGGACTTTGGTTCAGTGAAGGTCTCACGATCTTCTACTCGGATCTGACACTGCGGAGGGCCGGCCTGCCGACGTGGGAACCGACGCGCATCGCGCACCTGGAAAGCTTGATCACACGCTACTTGTCGGCGCCGGGCAACGCGCGTTTCTCCGCAGAACGCGTGAGCCAGGTGGCGTACAATGCCGAACCGGGCGCGTTAGGCGATTACACCGCGAGCACGCACCTTCAAGGGGAGATCATCGGGGCGATGCTCGATCTCATCATCCGCGACGCGAGCGACGGCCGCCGGAGCATGGACGACGTGATGCGCCTCATGCTCGAACGCTTTTCGGGAACGCAGGGGTTTCTCGGCCCCGATGTGGAACGCGCCGTCGAAGATGTATGCCGCTGCGAGGTAACTCCGTTCTTCGATGCTCATGTCCGTAACGGCTCGGCGATCGAGTTCGATCGCTACCTCGCGCTGCTGGGCCTCCGCAGTCGCGTGAGCTGGGTTCAGGCCACAAGCCAGAACAACGAACCGACGGTCGATCTGCGCGTCTACGCGGTGGACCCTCTGCCTGGCCAGCGTCCGCGGCTCGTGGTAACGAATCCAGAGAGTTC
>DATFBW010000198.1:0-27407 GCA_035253645.1 Gemmatimonadaceae bacterium
GTTCATGAGTCCCTCCATGATGAACGTGCTTGTTAGGCGAAAGAAACGCTGAGTACGACGCCGATCTTTTCCGTCTTGCATGCGTCGTCCCAGCGCGCCCTCCCTCGAAAAGCGCTGAAGGGCAGAAGTCGTGCCACTCAGCGAGCCCTTGATCGCGCGCCAACGAATTCGCGAGCGAAGCTCATGCGGACAGATTGTCTCAGCGAACGACAAATGAGGGGCACTGTGGATCTGCCACGCGCCCTGAGCGTGGCCCCGATCATGCTCACGGAAGAGCTGCGCGGCTTACCCTAAGCCGCACCTCTTACGATCTCAGCAATAGAGGTTCTCATGCG
The DNA here is from genome assembly GCA_035253645.1 of Gemmatimonadaceae bacterium. Classification (GTDB taxonomy): domain Bacteria; phylum Gemmatimonadota; class Gemmatimonadetes; order Gemmatimonadales; family Gemmatimonadaceae; genus DASYRX01. The sequence continues at coordinate 336 of DATFBW010000198.1, forward strand.
GAACCTAGTTACGATAGCAGCGAGCGCAGCGTTAACCGTCGCCTCGACGTCCGATGCTCAGCGCATAACGCGACGTGAATCGCACGGCGAGGTTGTCAATCGTGTCACGGTGAACACCATCGTAACGGCGATCGACAATAGCTCGCGGGTCGTTCCACGGCTCAGTGCTCTCACGACGATACCGGTGGAACGGATCCGAGTAGTTGACGTACGCACCTCGATCCCGGCGGCGCGGCGGAGTACGTACACGGCTGCACTGGAGCGCAACGAGAAGTCGCTTGCCGAGCTGCGCGTCGAGCTCGTGATGATCGACCCGGTCGTCAAGGTGTTAGGCGCACGACGCCCAGCGCTGACGGTGGATGATGTCGTTGGCGCCGGCATCCTGGATGTGATCGAGACCGGGAAGAGCGCGAATGTCCTCGTGCTGTATGTCGACAATCGCAACCGTATCAACCGTTCGACCAACGGGAATGGGGCAACTGCGACGAGCTATCGTCCCGGACCCGCAACCCTGTTCGCAGCTCTCCAATCGACGCCAGAAACCGTTGCGTTCGTGAGCGCGCTGGAAGGGCTCCGCTTGGATCGGATCCGTCTCTACGACATCGACAAAATGCTCGGCGACGCGGATGCCGAGAGGTATCGCATGGCGCTCAGAACCAATGAGACGTCCATCCGTGCCTTGCGCGCCGAGCTCTCAAAATGGCCGGTGGTGTTGCGGGCGCTGGAGCAGCACGAGGCGAAACTCCTGTTAGGCGATATCTTCGCTGCCGACGTTGTAAACGACGGGAGCGTGCTCGTCCTGTATTACCGGCGCAAAGCCTAGCGTCTCGGCGGCATCTCCAAGCCGCTTTGGGGCTGAATCGACGCGTTACGCGCCGCGCCGGCCAGACTTGAGCGGCGGACCTTGTGGCTTGTTCACGGCTGTCGACTGATGCGGCGCCGGCTGCGCCTTCGGATCTCCGGGTGCGGGAACAGCACCGCCAGGCTGCGGCGCCTTCTTCTTAGTTGAGAAATCCGGAATAGCGCGCGGTCCTTTCTTTTTCATACAATCTCCTTTTGCCAATAACGCCTCGGCGACGGTCGCCGCCTGCGCGCGCGCAGAAAAGGTTATCTCAGTTACGCGATTTCTTGCAAGGCATTGCCAACGTCGTCGATGACATCGCGAGTCGCCTCGCATCCGACGCTGAAGCGGATGAAACCCTCGCTGATCGCATCGCCACCCCAGCGCGCCCGTCGTTCGGCCATGGAATGCACGCCGCCGAAGCTCGTCGCTTCGCGCACAAGCTCGAGCGCTCCCAGAAAACCCTCGGCACGTTGTCGTGTTTCCAGGTCGAAGCTCAGCACTGTGCCAAAGGCGCGCATCTGCTGCGCGGCGATTGCATGTCCCACGTGGTTCGCCAGGCCCGGATAACAGACCGACCTGACACCGTCATGCGCCGACAAAGTTTGGGCGAGCTGCAATGCGGTCTCACACTGGCGCGTTAGGCGGAGCGGCAGCGTGGCGAGCGAACGGTGCGCCAGCCAAACCTCCATGGGTCCTGGAATGGCACCGTGCTGTGTGCGCCAGGTGCGCAACGCAGCGGCACGCTCGGCGTTGTTCGTGGACACGTGACCGAGGAGCAGGTCGCTGTGACCCGTTAGGCCCTTCGTATCAGAGGCTACGACGTAGTCCACCCCCAACGCGAGAGGCTGTTGCAGATACGCTGTGGCTGTTGTGTTGTCGACGGCGACAAGCGCACCGGCTTTTCTTGCGGCTGCGACGAGCAACGCGATGTCGCAGACATCCAGCTGCGGATTGCTCGGTGTCTCGATCCAAAGGAGTTGTGCTCCTGAAAGCTCTTTTGCTTGAGCGTTTTCACGCGTGGCCGCGAGGCGCACGGTGACGCCGATCGTCGTGAGCCAATTGGACGCGAGCAGTCGCGTGGTGTAGTACGACTCAGCGGGGAGTACGACGGTATCGCCAGGCTTGAGCGTTACACCAAAGACGGCCGCCGTCGCGGCCATGCCTGACGCGAATGCGACGGACTCACCGCCCTCGAGCACTGCAAGCGCGTCTTCCCACGCGCTCCATGTCGGGTTACCGAAGCGGCCATAGGTGTACTCATGCGCCGAAGGCTCGCCGGGGGCAACGAACGTCGACGAAAACTGAGGGCCTGGCAGAAACGGACCCGCCTCGGCCGACGGACGGTAGCCGGCGTGAAGGATGACAGTATCGCGGTGCATGTCTGTGGTGGCCGCGGCGCGAAGCCTAACGTCCGCTCGCCGTCCCGTTCCCGCGGCGTCGCTGCGCCAGATCGTACCACTCTCCGGCGCGCAACGTCACGTATGGCGTATCTGTCGGTGTGCGGTCGCGACCGTTATGCACGTAGAGCATGCCGCGGCCCACAACTTCGGCCTTCGTACCGTGCACAAAGATGGCTGTCCCTTCGTCGAGGCCGAGGCCCAGGAGCTGAGGGAAGCGTTTGACGACGGGTTGCAGGTCGAGATGTCGGTTGCGGGCACCGACGTGCTGGTCGATTGCCACTCCGCGCAGGAAGGCGAAGCCGCGCTCATACCCGGGAGCCAGCATGATGGTGTTTCCTTCGCGTGCCCCGCGTACGAGATACGATGCCTGGATGGAAGCGCCCGCCGACGTGCCGCCGATGACTCCGCCGCGTGCGAGGAGTGCGTGAAACTCACGTTCGGTTCGCGTATCGAGGTACGAATCGACCAGGCGCCAATGGCGGCCGCCGGGGAACCACACGCCGCCTGCTTGGCGGATAGTCGCGGCGAAGGAGTCAGATTCCGCGACGGTCCGGTTGCGCGTGTGCCTAACGACGAGGTTTTTGGCACCGGCGGTGCGCAACGACATCAGGCCGGCCCACGTGTCTGTGTAGACGGAATCTTCACCCGCAGTGGGGACAACGACGATGCGCGCGTCCGGTCCACCGGCCAGGGCGATAAATCGCTGCATGATCTCAGGTCCAAGCATCCCCCCGCCGGCAATGACGAGGTGACCGGCGACAGGGCTTATCGGCTGTGGCGCGCTGCTGGTAGCGGCGGACCGTGCGCTGCCACACGTGGCAAGGACGAGCGTGAGGACGGCTGCGAGGATGGCGCGAGCCACTGGATAACGTCGGATCATGAAAGTGCCTGTCATGGGGCCGCTGCAAAAATACGCACTGGCGGAGCGGGCGCGATGCGCGTACTAACCGGCGAGACTACGACGCCGTAGGAGGCGGTCATGCAGATCGGGATGATCGGGCTCGGGCGCATGGGGGCGAACATGTCTGAGCGCCTGGTCCGTGGTGGACATACCGTGCTGGCGTATGATCGTGACGCGGCCGCTGTGAGCGGGGCCGCAAAGCGTGGTGTGACGGGGACGGCGTCGCTCGAGGCTCTGGTAGGCGCACTGTCAGCTCCCAGGGTGGTCTGGCTGATGGTGCCGGCGGGCGCGCCCACCGAGGACAACGTAGCCGCGCTGGCGGCGCACCTAACGCGAGGAGATATCCTGGTCGACGGCGGAAATAGCCGTTACATCGATAGCATGCGACGCGCCGCCTGGCTTGCGGAGCGAGGAATCCACTTTCTTGACGTGGGCACGAGCGGGGGGATCTGGGGGCTCACCGAGGGCTACTGCCTCATGATCGGTGGATCCGAAGAAGCGGTATCACACCTAACGCCGATATTTCAAACACTTGCCCCCGCCGCGGATCATGGGTGGGCGCGCGTTGGCGTCAGTGGCGCGGGTCACTTTGTAAAAATGATCCACAACGGGATCGAATACGGCATGATGCAAGCGTATGCGGAAGGCTTCGCCATCATGCACAAGAAATCTGCGCTCGCGCTGGATGTCGCGGGCATAGCGGAGCTCTGGCGTCACGGCAGTGTGGTGCGCTCCTGGCTCCTCGATCTGACTGCCCGCGCCCTGAAGGACGATCCGACGCTGCACAAGGTGGCCCCCTTCGTGAGCGACTCAGGGGAAGGCCGTTGGACTGTCGCCGAGGCGATCGACCTCGATGTCGCGGCCCCTGTTATTACAGATGCGCTCATTGCGCGGCTCCGTTCGCGCGATGCGGAGTCGTACGGCGATCGCTTGCTGGCGGCGCTGCGCGCACAATTTGGCGGCCACGCCGTGAAGTCGGTGACCTAACGATGACAGTCACAGAACGGGACGCCGGCATCATCGTGATATTCGGGGCGACGGGCGATCTGGCAAAGCGGAAGATCCTCCCGGCGCTGTGGAAACTCTGGGCCGATGGCGACTTGCCGGCCAACACCGCTGTCCTCGGCGTCGGTCGCGACACGGCGCTCAACGACCAGTCCTTCCAGGCGCACGCGCGCGACTCTGCCACGAAGGCCGGAGCTCCTGCGGGCGTCGCCGCGCACTGGGCCAGGTCGTGCGTCTTTTATCAGGCGGTGCCGGGATCTGCCGATTTCCCGGCGTTAGGCGAACGCATCGGAGTGATCGAGCGGGAACGATCCCTTCCTGGAAACAGGGTCTTTTATCTGTCCTTGCCACCAAACGTGTTCCCGAGCACGGTGGAGTCGTTAGGCGCGTGCGGGCTCTCGAAAAGTCCGGGGTGGACGCGTCTCGTCATCGAAAAGCCCTTCGGACGGGACCTCGCTTCGGCGCGGGAGCTCAATGCCCTGCTGCATCGCTACTTCAACGAACAGCAGATCTACCGCATCGACCACTACCTGGGCAAAGAGACGGTGCAGAACCTGTTGGTCTTTCGCTTTGCAAACTCGATCTTCGAACCGCTGTGGAATCGGCAACAGGTCGCGTGTGTGCGCATCAAGGTCGCTGAATCGATCGGCGTCGGCACGCGCGCAGGTTACTACGAGCAGGCAGGCGCCGTGCGCGACATGCTGCAGAATCACGTCGTGCAGCTGTTCGCCCTGACGGCAATGGAGGCTCCGGGGGACTTTGACGCGACCGCGATCCGCATGGAGAAGATCAAAGCGCTCAAGTCGGCCCGTCCGATCGTGCCGGAGGACGTCATTCTCGGTCAATACGACGCCGGTGCGATCGACGGCAAACGCGTCGAGGGGTATCGCCAGGAAGCCGGCGTCGCCGCGGATTCGAAAACAGAAACCTTCGTGGCTCTGCGACTCGAGGTCGACAATTGGCGCTGGCAGGGCGTGCCATTTCTCCTGAGCACGGGAAAGCGGTTGGCCGAGCGGCAGACGGAGATCACGATCCGGTTCCATCGACCTCCCGTAGCTCTTTTTGCTTCCCTGGCCGCGCACGAATTCGAAGCGAATGTGCTGCGTCTCCGGCTGCAGCCTAACGAGGGCTTCGTCCTGCATATCGGCGTCAAGGCTCCCGGCGACGACTTCGTGGTGACGACGCGCTCGCTACGGTTCGAGTACGCCGAAGCGTTTGGGCCTCTGCCCGAAGCCTACGAAACGCTGATCGAGAATATCTTCGAGGGCGACCAAACGCTGTTTGTTCATGCGGATGAGGTCGAGACAGCTTGGGCGATGGTCCAGCCCCTCCTTGACGTGGGGGAGAAGGCGCCAAAACTGCATATGTATCCGGCTGGCAGCTGGGGACCGGAGGAAGCGGAATGTCTGGTGCCGTGACAGCGCAGATCAGTATCGAGCGCGACCCCGCCGCGGTGGCATATGCCGCGGCGCACGAGTTTTGGCGCGCAGTCGATCTGGGGCTCGTCTCGCGCGCAACGTTTCGCGTGGCGTTGGCCGGCGGGCACACGCCGGCAGGGATGTACCACGAAATCGTTAGGCAGCGCCCCACGGGGGCTGCGTGGTCCAAGCTGCACTTCTTCTTTGGCGACGAACGCGGCGTTCCGCCGGACCACGCCGACAGCAATTACAGGATGGCAAAGTCGGCACTGTTCGATCACGCACCGATCGGCAGCGGACAGATTCATCGCATGCAAGGCGAGGTCCGACCGCTGGAAAACGCAGCGCGCGGCTATGAGCGCGAGCTCGCCGGCGAGCCGCTCGACCTCGTCTTGTTAGGCATCGGCAGCGACGGTCATACGGCTTCGCTGTTCCCCGGCAGCTCCGCTCTGCGCGAGGCTACACGATGGGTGCTGGATGCCGTCGCGCCGCCAGGCAATGCCGTACGCGAACGCCTCACGATTACACTCCCATGCATCGCGCAGGCGCACGACGTCTGGTTCATGGTGACCGGATCGCAGAAGGCACGCACCGTCGAGCGTATCCACCGCGAGCCGCCAGATCCGCAAGTCCCGGCATCCATGGTGAAAGCGCCACGTATCGTTTGGTTTCTCGACAAAGCGGCAGCGGCCCTTCTGAAAGCGTAGCATAGACGGCGCTCCGACGCGCGAATACATTCGCCCGCCATGCTACGTGGCGTCTTACTCAAAGCGTCCGGTAGTCCGTGGCTCAAGGACCACCTCATGCGGCGCCGGTTCGCGAGTCGGGCTGTGCGCAAATTCATGCCCGGAGAGCATCTGGAAGATGCGCTCGACGCTGCGGCCAACTTTCGTCAGCATGGCATCGGGACAGTCATCACCCAGTTAGGCGAGAACGTAACGCAACGGTCGCAAGCCGAGGGTGTGTGTCAGCACTATCTGCACGCGCTCGAGGAGGTGCGGTCGCGCGGATTGGACGCGGAGCCATCCGTCAAGCTCACGCAGCTCGGCCTCGATGTGTCGCAGGATCTTTGCGCGCAGCTGTTGGACACGATCGCTGCACGAGCGGACGCGTTAGGCAACTACCTCTGGGTCGACATGGAAGGCTCCGCGTACACCGACGTGACGCTCGAGCTCTATCGCGCGCTGCGCAGCAAATACCGGCGCACCGGGGTCGCACTCCAGGCATACCTGCGTCGCTCCCCTAATGATCTGGAGCAGCTGCTGAGCATCGGAGCGACGGTGCGGCTTGTGAAAGGCGCCTATCGCGAACCGGCTGACATCGCCTTCCAGGGCAAGCAGCATGTCGACGAGGCGTATTATGCCCTCGCGACCCGCATGCTCCGCGCAAAGAAAGACGACGCGAATTCCGGACGTATGATCTTCGGAACGCATGACATGCGGCTCTTCGAACGCGTGGTCAAGTTCGCTAGCGACAACGGCATTGCGGGCACAGCGTATGAAGTGCACATGCTGTACGGCATCCGCACGAACGACCAGCTCCGTCTGGTGAAAGAGGGGTACAAGGTGCGGGCGCTCATCTCATATGGCACAGCATGGTTCCAGTGGTATATGAGAAGGTTGGCAGAAAAGCCCTCGAACCTTTGGTTTGTAGTCAGGTCGATCGTCGGCTAACTAGTAGCGAAGCCGTTAGCTAAGAGCTAAAAACTAAGAGCTATGGGTCTGACACGTGCACTCGCGCTTGCCTTGCTGCTGCTTCATGGCAGCGCATTTGGCGCGGCTACAGTGTTCGACGCGATTGCTGCAACACGAGCGAATGCTGCGTCGCACATCGAAGCAGATGCGGGTCCTGGGTGCTACGCCCACGACGAATCGACCTGTCAGCTATGCCGAGTAAGCGCGACGGCGGGATGCCCCTCGGCGCATCATGTGAACGTGGTGGCTCTCTCATGCCGAGAGCACTCATTCCCCGCCGGCAACGTTCGTCTGCCTTCGGTCGCCCGCTCAGGCCTGCATTCGCGGGCACCGCCGTCAGCCTAACGCGACGACAAACGTCCGCTGCAAGCTCGTCGGCCGCCCGTGCGCCGGATTTCTCGCGGGCGCCGGCGCTCCGGGACTGCGCGCTTCATTCGTTAGGTCAACTGGCGGGGTACGTCCTCAACAAACCATGAGTCTATTCCCAACGTTTCGAGTATTCGCCGCTGCGCTGCTCGTATTTCTCAGTGCAATGCCAGGCGCTAGCGGTGCGCAAGCGCCTCCGGTTGGATCGATCGGAGGGACCGTCGTCGATTCAGTGAGCGGCTTGCCGGTCGTAGCCGCACGCGTGCGCATCGTGGAGCTGCACCGGGAAGAGATCACGCACGAAGATGGCACGTTCGACCATCGCGGGCTGAGGCCCGCGACATATACCCTGCAGGTGCAGCGGCTGGGCTATCGTCTGGTGACCAGACGCGTCGCCGTGCGGGGCGGCGATACGGTGCAAGTTCGCATCACGATGGCGCCGGCGGCGGTTACGCTCGCCCCGTCCATCGTGACAGGCACTCTTTCGGAACGGGGCGGGGAACAGGTCTTGAGCCCCACCGCGAGCCTCTCCGGCGCCGAGTTGGATCGCAACCTGGCCGGCACGGTCGCGGCCACGGTGGCGGCACAGCCCGGCGTCAGCCTAACGGGGATCGGCCCCTCCACTGCGCGACCCGTCATCCGGGGTCTCGGCGGGGATCGCATCCTTATCCTGGAAGATGGACAGCGTCCCGGTGACATGTCTGCGATGTCGGGCGATCACGCCGTCGCCATCGACGTTCAGACGGCCCGCCAGATAGACGTCGTGCGCGGCCCAATGTCGCTGCTATATGGAAGCTCCGCGTTAGGCGGGGTCGTAAATGTCGTGCGCGAAGAGGTTCCGGCGTCACGCCCGGAGCACATGCATGCGACGTTGACCGCGCAAGGGGCTAGCAACAGCCGCGCCGGGACGCTGAGCGGTGAGATCCGGTTACCCATCCGGCGGTTCGCGGTGCGCGCGGAAGGGAGCATCCGCGACGCGCAGGACGTCGAGACGCCGTTAGGCACCCTCGCCAATACGCAATCGCGGACAACGAGTGCCGCCATCGGCGGCGCGCGCGTCGGATCGTGGGGACATGTGGGACTCGCGTACCGTTTCTTCGGAAATGACTACGGGATCCCGGGCGGGTTCGTGGGTGGACATGAGGAAGGGGTCAACATCGAGATGCGGCGGCATGTCCTGCGTTCCGAAGGGGAGCTGCACCTGTCACAGGGGCCGTTTTCCGCAGTGCGCCTTTCGGCTGCTCTGACCGATTATCACCACGTCGAGTTGGAGGAGGTCGGGGTCATCGGCACGCAGTTCGATCAGGGTCAGTTCGCCGGCGACTTGCTGGTTAGGCACGACGCCGTAGGGTTGTTTGCTCAGGGAGCCCTGGGCGGGCGTGTGCAGTTGCGGGAGATCAGAACGGGTGGGTCGCTCCAGACCCCGTCGACCGACGACTACAACGTTGCGGGATTCGTCGTCGAGGAGCTCGGGACCGGGAAGGTTCGCCTCCAAACCGGCCTGCGTTTCGACGCGGCGAAGTTCGAGCCACGCGAGCAGGCCTTCATCGATATCGGCGGCCGGCGCATCCCCACGCGGCCACGCACATTCGGCTCTCTGTCCGGCTCGTTAGGCATGCTCTGGGAGCCGGTGAGCGACTTGCGGCTCGGCGCCTCGGTCAGCCGAGCGTATCGGACACCGGACTTCAACGAGCTCTATTCCAACGGCCCGCACCTGGCCGCCAATTCCTTCGAAGTCGGCGACCCGGAGTTGGATGATGAGCGCGGCCTTGGCTTCGATGTCTTTGCACGGTACAACCGCGGCCGTCTGAACGCCGAAGTGGCGTTCTTCGGCAACCGCCTAACGAATTTCATCTTCCCCTCCAGCCGCGGTCGCGTCGAACAGGGGCGGCAGGGAGGCGTCCCCCTCCTCCAGTTTTCCAATGAGGATGCAGACTTCCGGGGCGCGGAGGGGCGCATCGAATGGAGCGTGACATCCACGCTCGTCCTCAGCGCCACTTTGTCGGAGGTTCGCGCACACTTCACTTCGGAGCGCGACTCCATCCCGCTGTTCGAAGGTGGCGATACGACCTTTGTGCAGGCCAGCAAGTATCCGCCGCTCATTCCACCGCTGCATGGTGAAGTTGGACTTCGTTACGAACGCCCCAACTGGTTTGCCGGAGCGACGGCACGTATGTCGGATCGGCAGGACCGCCTGGGCGATTTCGAGACCGCCACCGCGGGATACGCGGTCGCCGATCTCAGCTCGGGCTTCCGGTTTGTGCAGGGGCGTCGTTTGCACTCGATCACGCTGCGTATCGACAACGCTTTCGATCGCGCATACCGCAATCATTTGTCGCGTATCAAGGAGATCATGCCCGAGCCGGGGCGAAACGTCGCCCTGGTCTATCGCCTCGTCTTTTGACGTTAGGCATCATTACTTGCGGAGATTCGATCATGTTCGCGCATATTTCATTTCGCAGCGCCAGAGCTCTAGCGTTCTGTATCCTCGCATCCACAGCGATCGCCTGTGATGACGACGACCCGATTGAGCCTGACGACGAGCCCGAAGTCGCTGCCGTCCGCCTAACGGTGGGGACGAGCACCGTCACGGTCAGCACAACGGCTTCGCCCACGCTGGACGTCGCGACGGGCACGAACAACGTCACCGCCGAGTGGCTACGCTCCGGTGGCGCTGTCGAAACGCTCGTGACCGACGCCGAGTTCGAATTGCGTATCGCGCAGGCGTCCGGCACGGGTACGCTCGCGTTTACACCAACGAGTGCGCGAGCCGGTACCCTGACCGTTACGGGGCTCAACGCCGGCCAGACTATCGCGGCCACCGTGAGTCTGTTTCACAAACAGGAACAGCATAGCGATTTTGGACCCCTGAACTTCACGGTGCGGCGCCCGTAACCTCCTGTACCCTTAAAGGGCACTGGGCCGCGCCTGGCGCGGCCCTTTGTCTATCAGCTGCCCAAAGCTGTATCCGGGCGCCGTTTAGTGCGTCTTGTAGCGTGGAACCGCCAACAAGGCGGGGGACCTCGCACAGCCACGTAATCCCCCCGCTACAAACGACTTAGGGCCTCGACGCACGCACGCACAGTGACGGATAACACGGAGTCACGGTCCCGAACCACACCAACGAGCCAGGAGGTCGACGCGGCTTTTGAAGCCGGCGCCAGCCCTCCGCGGAGTCTGCTCAGTGGGACGTTCGCCGCGTCGATGGAGCGCATCGCTCGGCTCACCGCGGAAACATTACCGGCTTCCTGCGCGCTCATCGCGATGCTCGGTGGAGATCGCCGAGCCTTTGGCGGCGGGCCTAACGCGAAAGATTGGTTCGCCCATGACCCCGGCGCATTGATCCGTTTCGGCATGCTGCGGCGGGTGATTGACGAAGGCGGTTTTCTGGCGATCGACGATTGCCGCGCCGCTCCCGAAGAAGTACAGCTCGCGGCGGCCGAGCTGGGGCTCACCAGCTTCGCAATCTGCGCGTTAGGCGCCGCTGATCCGACGCCGCAAGGCCTGTTGTGCGTCTTCCGCGACGCTCCCGGACCCTGGACGGAGTCGGAACGTCAGCTCCTGCGTGAATTCGCGGCGGTAGCGACGTCCGAGCTGGACTTGCGCCACATGTTGTCGGAAAGGGAGATCCGCGAACGCCAGCTGCGACACGATTCGCTGCACGACGGCCTAACGGGTCTTCCCAATCGTGCCTACTTCATGCGCCGGTTGGGCGACGCGACCGATCGTGCGCGCCGGCTGGACGAATCGCTGTTCGCCGTGGTCTTTCTCGACCTCGATGATTTCAAGCTCATCAATGACTCGATGGGACATCATGTCGGCGACGAGGTCATTATGGCCGTCGCGCGACGTCTCGAAGAATGCGTGCGCGGCGGCGATATCGTCGCGCGACTAGGCGGTGACGAGTTCGCGATCCTTCTCGAACGAGTGGTCGATGCCCGCGACACCGCCGTCGTTGCAGAACGCGTCCAAGCAGCGCTAGCCGAATCGTTCAACATTGGCGGGTTCGAACATCGCGTGACGGCAAGTATAGGCGTGGCCTTGAGCTCCTCGGCAGCCGAGCGGCCGGAGTATCTGCTGAGAAGCGCCGATATGGCGATGTACCGCGCGAAGAACGCGGGCCGCAACCGCTTCGAGATGTTCGACCGCGCGATGCATGCAGAAGCGTTGGCTCGGCTCCAAATCGAAAACGAGTTGCGCCGCGCAGTCGACGCTCAGGACTTCGTCCTGTATTACCAGCCGATCGTTTCGTTGGCCACGGGCCGCATCGAGATGGTCGAGGCGTTAATGCGCTGGCGCCACCAGGAGAAGGGGATCGTAGCGCCTGCCGATTTCGTCGGAGTTGCGGAGGAGACGGGCCTCATCATTCCCATGGGACGCTGGGCGTTACGGGAGGCCTGCCGGCAAGTACAGGCGTGGCAGGATGAGTTGGGGTGGGATGAACCGCTGGGTTTGTCCGTGAACCTCTCGGTGCGGCAATTCGGCCAGGTAGACCTCGTCCGCATGGTCGCCGCGACGCTGCAAGAGACGCGGTTGCCCGCGACCACACTGCACCTCGAGATCACCGAAAGCGCGATCATTTCCCAGTCGCATCCGGCCGTCAACATTATCCACGATCTGCGCGCGTTAGGCGCCGCGATCCATCTGGATGACTTTGGGACCGGCTACTCCTCGCTCAGCTACCTGCATCGCATTCCGCTGGACGCAATCAAAATCGACCGCGCGTTCACCAGCGCGATCGATAGCGAGAACCTTTCACGAGAAGTTGTGCGTGCCATCATCGGGCTCGTTCGCGCCGTAGGCGTGGACGCGATCGCCGAGGGCGTAACTTCAGAAACCCAGGTCGATGTGTTGCGCGACATGGGATGCGAGCTGGCGCAGGGATACCTCTTCTCGCGCCCGCTCCCTGCGGACGAGATGCGCGAGCTCTTGAATCAGCGGCACATCGCACCACTCCTCAAAATGGGAGTGGTGGATGCGCGCTGATTCGACCTGCAATCGGTAGTTACGGTATTGCTCGACGGCGCTGTAGCACGCGATACAAGAAGAGCAATAGCATCGCGCCGAGGATCGACATGATGATTCCTGCGCCCTCGTTCGCGTCGTAGAAGCCAAGGCTCCTACCAAGGAACGTGCCGACGATCGCACCCAGGATACCGATAATGATCGTTACAATGATGCCGCCAGGATCTCTTCCTGGCATTACGAGCTTGGCGAGAGCTCCGACAATGAGACCAGCGATAATTGCGCTAAGCATCGTGACACCGGTTGAGTTGAAGATTTAATATGCAACGTGCAGTTGGCTCGTGCGTCCGGCGCTGGCCCTTGGCTGTCTCGTCAATGCCGTGAGCCTAACGGGGAAGGTTGGCCTTCCCCCGACGCCAGTATCGTGCGAGTCCCAACCAGCAATCACGGATCTGCGAGAAATGGACCCGTGTAGCGCCCTCAGGCGTGGATGCCGAGCGCAACGCTTCCATCTGCTTTGCCGCGAATCGGTCGGCTCTTTCGTCATCCGTGCCGGGTTCGTCCAATGACGCCCGGACCATAGCAGACCACGCTTCGAGCACATTTTCGTGCTCAGCCAAGTGGCTGACTGCGTCAGCGAAGACGCCGAAATGCGAAAGCACGAGAGCGCTCGGGGTCCATGCGCGCAGCTTGGCGCTGCTTTCGCTCCATGCCTCGAGATCGATGTCGGGCGGTGGTGTCGTGGGAATGATCGGCGTCCCACTATGGAATCGCTCGCCGGCGGCGTCTCCCACGTATGCCAGGCCCGTCTCTGAATCCAGATAGGCGACGTGATGGATCGCGTGGCCCGGTGTATAGGCGACGCGCAGCTCGCGCCCCCCAATCGTTAGGCAGTCCCCATCGCGTACGATGCGGATGCGGTCCGCGGGGCACGCGAGCACCTCGCCCCATAGCTCTTGCATGCGATCGCCGTACAACCGAGTTGCACTCGCGAGAAGCCGCGCCGGGTCGATCAAATGGGGCGCTCCGCGCTCGTGCACATAGATCGTCGCCGCCGGAAAACGCTGCGCGACAACTCCTGCACAGCCGCCATGGTCCAGATGGATATGCGTGAGCAGAACGTGTCGTAGGGCGCGCTCGTCTCCGGCTACGGCGCGCACGGCGTGAAGGAGTGTTTCGAGCGAGGTCGTTGGGCCCGGGTCGATAACGGCCAGACCGTCAGCGGATTCGAGGAGGAGAGCGGCCAGGTACTCCCGGCGTCCACGATACTCGAGATCCACGAGGTGGGCGCCTGAAGCACCAGCGATGGGGATGAGCATGCGGAATTGTCGTCCCGCTTGGCGTCGCCCGATAGCCGCGCCGTAACTCGGCGTGACCAGGCCGTCATGGCCCTGTGAAAAACGGCCAATTCGATGACGCTGCCGGTCTCGGCAGTAACCCCGTAAGTCTTGTGACCGCAATCACTTAAGGTAGTCTTTAGTACGTCGACATGGACTCAATTTCGCCCAGAACTACCGCGCCCCTTCCTCTGCCCGCCGTCTCGGTAGGCCCGAGCACGTCGGCGGAGATGAGGCCGCGAATCGCCCCGCGCCTGTTTGCAGGGGCGACGATCGCGCTGGCCGTTATCGTCCTCGTGGGGTGGCTCCTCGATGTCGCTTCTTTACGCGCTTTGGGTCCTGCGGATCACGCAGCGACAAATCCCACAGCGGCGCTGCTCTTTTTGTTAGGCGGCGGCGCATTGTGGATGGCCGCGGATCCGCAGGATCGTACTCAACGGTTTACCCGTGCGCTCTGCATCATCGTCGCCGGATTGGCGCTCATCTGTTACGTCGACCAACTCGGCGGAATGAACATGCGTGCGGACCAGGTGCTCTTCGGTGGCGCCTTGGCTGCGACACCCGATGGGCGCAGCAACCGGATTGCGCCGGCTACCGCTGCTGCGCTCGTGATGTACGCGATTGCCATGCTTTGGCTGATCCGAAACTCGGAGCGCGTCGGATTTGCGCAGGCGGGACTGCTTTTCGTGCTCCTGTTGGCGATCACCGCCTTGCTCGGGTTCATCTATCACGCCGGCTGGTTCGACAGCGTCGGCTCAATGACCCGGATGGCGCGCCCCACGGCGGCAGCGCTAGCCTTCCTCGCGTTAGGTGCCCTGGCTCTCAGGCCGGACGCCGGAGTGACACTCGTTCTGGCGAGCGACAGTCCGGGCGGCGCGCTCGCGCGGCGTCTGTTGCCTGCGGGCTTCATCGTGCCGATCCTGATGGGTTTCATACTACTCAAGGCGCGGCGCTCGGAACTGCTCGAAGCCGATCTGGCCATCATGCTGTTCGTGCTCGCGACCGTAACAACGTTCACGGCGCTCATCGGCTGGATCGCGAACCAGCTGCACGACAACCACGCTGAGCGCGCACGCGCCGAAGAAGCGCTGCGGGATTCCGAAGTGCGTTTCCGACTGCTCGCCGAGAATGCGAGTGACGTCGTGAGTCTGCACGACCTCGATGGACGCGTCCTGTACATAAGCCCGAGCTGCGAACGTGTCTTGGGGTTCACGCCTGAAGAGATGAGCCGCATGCGGCCGTTCTCTATCGTGCATCCCGAGGATCGGGCACGTGCCACGACCCACCATGAGGCACTGTTACGCGGCGAGCCGGTCCCCGCGTTGACGTGCCGCAAGCTGCACAAATCGGGACGCCACGTCTGGGTAGAAACCTCGTGGCGGCCAATCCTGAATCGCGCAGGAAAAATCGTTAGGCTCCAGGCCGCATCGCGCGACGTGACGGAGCGTCGCGAGTACGAGCGTCAGCTCGAAGAGGCGCATGCCAAGCTGCGTGCGCAACAGGAGCGCCTTATCGACGCGAACTCACGGCTCGAGGCGCTGGCGTCGCTGGACTCGCTGACTGGTCTCAAGAACCGCCGTTCGTTCGAGGAGCGGCTGCAAGAAGAGATCTCTCGCGCCCGTCGCAGCAAAGAAACGTTCGCCCTCCTGCTTCTCGATATCGATCACTTCAAAAACTTCAACGACTCCTTTGGCCATCCGCGTGGCGACGATGTCCTGAAGTCGGTGTCGCGTGTTCTCTCGCGCAGCGTGCGCGATGCGGATTTCATCGCGCGATACGGGGGCGAGGAATTCGCGATCGTCCTGCCCGACACTGACCGCGACGGCGCGAAGTTGATGGGTGAGCGGTTACGCGAGGCGATCGAGGAGAATGCCTGGGACGTGCGACCGATCACGGTGAGCGTCGGCGCCGCGGCGTGGAGCGACGGTGCGAGCGCGGAGACCCTGGTGGATCAAGCGGACCGCGCCCTTTACCGCTCTAAACAAGCTGGGCGGAATATTGTGACGCTGGCTGACGCGGCGTAGAGAGGAGCGAGGAGCATGGAGCAAGGCGCGTGGTAAACAACGGTCCCCGCTCCTTGCTCCCCGCTCCTATCACCTCGGTCCCAGTCGTTTCGCCACCCGCTCCACCTCCGCCATGACGCGCAGCAAGTTGCCGCTCCAGAGCTTCCCAATCTGCTGCTCGGTGTAGCCGCGCCTAACGAGCTCCAGCGTCACATTGAAGGTCTCGCTGGCGTTGTTCCAGCCCTCGACTCCGCCGCCGCCGTCGAAATCCGACGAGATACCGACGTGATCCAGTCCAATGAGCTTGACGGCGTAATCGATGTGATTGACGAAGTCAGCGACCGTCGCGCGGGGAGCGCCGGGGAACTTCTGATTGATCTCCTGCATGCGGCGCTGAAACTCCTCGCGTCGCTCGGCCGGCAATGCCGCGAGGGCGCCGCCGCCGCCGCCACCGCCACCGCCGCCACCGGCGGCGGGCAGACCGAACTCAGTCCGCAGCTGCGCGATGGCCGCTTGCCGCTCAGGCGAATCGGGGATGCATTTCACATAGCTCGCGAACGCCACCGTCTGCATCACGCCGCCGTTTTTCTTGAGCGCCTGGAGCTGTTCATCATCCAGGTTGCGGGAATGGTTGCACAGCGCGCGCACCGCGGAGTGCGAAGCGATGACGGGGGCCTTGGAAAGTGCGACGGTCTGAAGCATCGACTCCTTGGAAGGGTGCGAGATATCGACCATGATACCGAGGCGATTCATTTCCGCGATCACCTGCCTGCCTAACGGGCTCAAGCCATTCCACTTCCATTGGCCGTCGCGCTCGCCCGTGTTGGAATCGGACAGCTGGGAGTGTCCGTTATGCGCCAGCGACAG
The DNA here is from genome assembly GCA_035253645.1 of Gemmatimonadaceae bacterium. Lineage (GTDB taxonomy): Bacteria > Gemmatimonadota > Gemmatimonadetes > Gemmatimonadales > Gemmatimonadaceae > DASYRX01. The sequence continues at coordinate 17,136 of DATFBW010000198.1, forward strand.
GTAGCGGCCGCCGAGGTCGTAAAACTTCTTCACGTTGGCGATGTCCTCGCCTAGCGGGTAGCCGTTTTCGATTCCGATCAGCGCGACTTTCTTGCCTGAGGCCGCGATGCGCCGCACATCCGCGGCGGTGTTCGCGATCTCGATCCGATTTGGAGCGATCTGCTCCGCGAGACGATGGATGGCGTTGAACTTTTCGATCGCCGCGGCCAATGCGCGTTCGTAGCCGGCACTCGTGAAATCAGTTCCCTGACCGACAAAGACAATGAGGAACACCGCATCAAGGCCACCCTCTTCCATCTTCACGAGGTCGACCTGTGTGCGCAGGCGCTGCGTGTAGTTGGTGTCCGGCGTGAAGTTGCGCGGATTGATGTCGACGTGTGTGTCGAGCGCAATCACGCGGTCGTGGATGCCGCGTGCTTTCGCGATGAGCGCGGAGTCGGTGCTTTGGACCTGTGCGGCGAGAAGGAGGGCGTAAAGCATGGCAAAGAGCGGGGAGCGGGGATGAGCTACCCTATAACCTGGCAACGAGCGGCGCTAGAAGTTGGCAGAGAAGCGCGCCGACCAGTGCCATCGCGAGGCCCCACATCATGAGCTGCTTGAAGAGCCGGCGGGACTCGGTATGGTCCGACACGGCAGCCACACATAGCGCGCCTAACGTGGATAACGGGGCGATATCGACCAGCGATGAGCCGACGTTGATGCTGAGTGCCACGGCGAGCGGGTCCCCGCCACCCACCTTCGCGACAAGGTCGTTAACGGTCGGCAAAAACGTGGGCAGCACGACACCGGACGTACTGCTATAGGTCGAGATCAATCCGGTCACAAATGCGATGACGCCGTTCAGTGAGACGGGCGATGCCAGTTTGGCGAGCAGCGTCGTGAAGAGATCCATCCCTCCCGTTTTTTCCAGCAACGCGATCAGTACCGTCACGCCGCACACCATGAGGATGATGCCGAGCGGGACGAGTTTGAGCGCGGCCCGCTCGTCGGCGGCGCGGAGCACGATCAACAGCGTAGCGGCCGCAAAGGCAGCCAGGCCCACGTGGATCTTGAGGAACACCACACAGACGATCCATACCGCGATCACAGCCATCGTTAGGCCCTGTTGCCGGGTAATGGGCGGAGCTTCGGGCAAGTCAGGAGCACCGGCGCCGGCGGTCGTCTCGTGCCTGCGGGCGTACTTAACGAGAAAGGCATACGTGAGTAGCGCGATGAGCAGGTGCGCGGTCAGGTGCCACAGCCAAACACGCATCTCATGACCCGCGAGTCCAGCCTCCCGCATCTTCGTGTTCACGACCACACCCACGGCGCTCATCGGCGACAGGTTCCCGGCATTTGCGCCGTAGCCCACCATCAGGGCAACGAGAAACGGCGATAAACCGGCGCGCTGTCCGATGACCATGGCCATCGGCACCATGAGCGCAACGATTGGTATGGCCCCCGGCCCGGCGCTCGAGAGCGCAAAGGCCATGAGGAAAAACACGAGGGGAAGGAGCAGGCGATTACCTCCCGTGCTGCGCACCGCGCGGTGCGCGAGCGTTGCGAGCGTCCCATTGGATTCGGCGAGCGCGAAGAGCAGGGTGACGCCGGCCAGCGTAAGAAAGAGCGACGACGGAAAGCCCGCGATCACCTCGTCCGGCCGCAACCCGGCGACGAAGACGCCGATCAGCCAGGCGAACGCGATGGCCAGCAATCCAACGTTGATCTGCGTGGTGATGGAAAGCACGATCGCGACGAGGAGCGCGATCAGCGACACCACGGCTGCGTTCATGCGTGCGGGGTTGGAAGGAGGTGCCGCTGCACTTTGCCTAACGCGTTACGCGGGAGGGCTTCCACGCGCACGAAGGATCGTGGACGTTTGAACGACGCCAGCTGGCGCTCGCACGTGCGCACCAAAACGGTTTCGTCGAATGGATCCTCAGCGACGACGTACGCGATGGGGATTTCACCACGCGCCACATCGCTCACGCCGACCACGGCCGCCTCACGCACACCGGGACATTCGAGAAGAACTTCTTCAATCTCGCGTGGGTAGATGTTGAAGCCACCGGAAATGATCAAATCGCCGCTCCGCCCGCGCAGCGTGTAATAGCCGTCCGCCGAGCGTTCGGCGAGGTCTCCTGTACGGAACCAGCCATCGACGAACGCGGCAGCGGTCGCCGCCGGGTTGCGCCAATACCCGGAGAACACGTTAGGCCCGCGCACCTGCAAGCCACCGACTTCGCCATCCCTCACTACCGCGCCTTGCGCGTCGACGACGCGAGCCTCGACGCCGGGAAAGGGAACGCCCACGCTTCCCGGGCGCCTCTCGCCATCATACGGATTCCCCAAATTCATGAGCGTTTCGCTCATGCCGTAGCGCTCGAGGATTGTGTGGCCGAAGCGCTGACGAAAGTCTTCGAGCACGCGAGCGGGGAGAGGGGCCGATCCGGAGACGAACAGTCGCATCTGGCGGCCGATGCGCGCGCACTCGTCAGGCGGCCATTCGAGCATGCGAAAATACATGGTCGGCACACCGAAAAAGAGCGTCGGCCGCCAGCCGGTGAACCACTCCAATGCACGGTTCGCGTCGAACCGCTCGACGAGGCGCATGTGACATCCGCTCGCCAACCATGAGCAAACACCGTTGCCGAGGCCGTGGACGTGGAACAGCGGGAGGACAGCGAGGTACCGGTCGTCGCTCGTGATCCGCCAGCAGCTCAGCAGACTGGTTGCATTGAAAGCAAAGTTGCGATGCGACAGGACAGCGCCTTTTGCTCTGCCGGTCGTGCCCGACGTGTAGACAATCGCAGCCGGAGCATCCGGTGCCTGCCTAACGACGCTGTCATGTGCCGGGTGTCGCCGGGCGGCCGTTTGGAGGTCAGCCGACAACCACTTCTCGGTTCCTTGCGGGACGTGATCGAGGAGCTCTTTCGTCGTTATGAGAGCACGCGGGGAGGCGTCGGCGAGGATGTGCGTCAACTCGCGCTCGCGATAGAGCACATTGACCGGCACGACGATCGCTCCAAGTTTGACGGCGGCCAGAAAGGCATCGATGAAGTCAATGCCGTTAGGCAGGAACAGAGCGAGGCGATCGCCCGCCTGAACTCCGCGCGCCGCGAATTCGGCGGCGAGTTGGTGACTGCGGGCGTCAATTTCCCCGAAAGTGAGCGACCGCAGCTCGCCGTCGACCTCGACGTCAAGTCCTGGCGCAGAGGCGCGGCCTTTCAGCGATGCGGCGAATAGATCGTGGAGGGAGGTTCCTGCCGGCATCAGCGGCAGGCAACGCGCCACACGCGCATCGGTGCGCGCGGCGGTGTGGCGCGGCCGTCGGCGACTAGGGCCATTGCTTCACCAGGAACTGTATCGGCGGGGGAGCGCGGGCGGCGCGGAAAGGTTACTTGGACGCCGGCGGGCCACCAGGCGGGGAAGAGAAAGAGTGTTGTGTCGTTAGGCGTCGCGTCCGAGGCCCAGTCGCGTCCACCGGGAGCTTTGAGGAGGGGGCCGGGCGTTGTCGGACTGTGTCCAGCGATAGTCAAATCGAGGGCGGGCTTCCAGGTGCCGAACGAGAACCCGAAGCACTGCGCCGCGTCGGAGTCGATACCCTGGGCCGACGCGCTGGTACAGGTGAGCGCCGCCAACAGAACCAGCACGGCCGCATGCCGTTTCATAACAAGCACGTGACGGAGCACTGACTCTCAAAGGCCATACTAACTGCTTTTAACCGCAGAGGACGCAGAGGACGCAGAGGTAGAATGGATTTACGAAACACGACAGGACACATCGTGGATGCTGCTATGAAAGTACACTCCGCGCTTGGCCCGGGCCTCCTTGAAAGCGCTTACCAAGTGTGTGTAATGCACGAACTTCGCAAACGTCGGTTGGTCGTCTTACCTGAGGTCCCTTTACCGATCGTTTATGACGGCGTGACGGTCGATTCGGCATTTAGAATCGATTTGCTTGTTGAAGGCGCTGTCGTAGTCGAGCTCAAAGCAGTGACGAAGGTCCTACCGTTGCACGAAGCTCAGCTTCTCTCTTACCTCAAGCTGAGTGGGTACCCTGTTGGATTACTTATCAATTTCCACGTCAATCATCTGAAAAACGGCATTACGCGAATGGTTAACCGACACAAAGAGTGAGCAGTCCTCTGCGTCCCCTGCGTCCTCTGCGGTAAAGGCAGCCATATCATCGCGTGAGGAGCATGCGCGCCATTTCCAGAATCTCATTCGCGCTCAGCGCCGCCGCGGGGTCACGCGCATAGTTCGTCGTGTTGTATGCAGCAATTACCGCATCACGAGTCTTCGGGTTGACATACATGAACGCCCGAAACCCCGCCTGACTCCCCGTATGGCCCACAATCGTGTGTTCTCCGCGCGGGTGAATGAAAAACGACAACCCGACCGTATCGGTGGTCTTCCCTTCGTTTCCACTGTACGGAGCCGCAGCGCGCCACATTTCGTCGAGGGACGATCGCTTGAGAACGATCTCGAACAGACGCGCGCGCGCCGAATCGCCTAACGTGGCATTCGTCAGAAAGCTCGCATACGCCGCCAGATCACCAAGCGGTGCATTCCAGCCGCCATTCGGGATCGTGATCCCCGGATCGAAGTCCCGCCCGTTGACGCGCACGCGCAGCCGCCCACCCGAGTCGCTCCGGATCGTGTAGTTATTCGATCGGTGACGCTCAAGGTGATACGGCGTTCCGCCGAAATAACTACGCGTCAAGCCTAACGGTGTCAGGATGTTCTTCTGCACATAGTGCGACCAGGGGTCGCCGCTCAGCTGTTCGATGATGCGTGCCAGGTAGATGAACGCCGGATTGCTGTATCCATAGCGCGATCCCGGCGTGAAGCGCAGCCGCATGTAAGGCATCATCGCCACGAGCTGATCCCACCGCGTGGGCTCGAACGGCTCCCAGTCGGATCCCGTGTCCCACGGCCAGGTGGGATCCTGCAGCCCGGACGTATGGGACATGAGCATGCGGATCGTCATGCCCTCCATCGATCCGAACGGGTTATGCACTTGACGCAACTCAGGGATATAGTTCACGACGCGGTCATCCAACGTTAGGCGGCCACGGTCGCGCAGCTGCATGATCGCGATCGCCGTCAGCGTTTTCGTGATCGATCCCCAATGGAAGATCGTATTGCTGTCGACGCGTTCACCACGGTCGCGATCGGCCATCCCGCGCTGATGCCAGGCGACAACACGGCCGTCCCGCACATACAGCACGCTCGCGCCAACCACGGAGTCTGCCTGACAGTAGGCGTCGAAAGCGCGCACGAACGCGTCCCATCCGGCGGGAGCGTTTTTCCGCTGCGCAACGAGAGACCGCGACGCAAGAAACAGTATCGCGGCCAGCAGGAATCTCGAGGGTCTCATCGGTGGCCTACCGGGGAAAGAAGCTGCGCCGCAGCGACGGCTGCTTCAGGCGACTGAACGACTTGAACCTCCGCACCTGCCACCTCCCCGAAGAACGCCGCCGCCGCGCCGCTCGGCCTAACGAGTATGAGGGGACGTCGGTTGCGGATCGCGAGCGCCACTTCGGATGCCGTGCCCGAGCTTTCCACGCCGCACGCGAACACCACATCGCTGGACAGGACGTTCACGTTGTTGCGTCCCTGACCCAGGTCCGTCCGGATGACGATATCGACATGCCCGGACGCCCTGGAGTCCGCGGTGGGAAGGATGCCGATCGTTAGGCTGCCGTGCACGCGCTTGGCGCCACGACTCGCGGCTTCCATGACGCCAAAGGCGAGGCCACCCGTCAATACGGCCCAGCCGCGTTCCGCGAGCAGCTCGCCCAGTCGCTCGGCATCCGCCACTGCCGCCGCACTGGCCTCGCTGGCCCCCATGATCCCCGCTACAGGGCGGCGGCTTGAACTCATGGGCCAAAGTTGTGAGTTGGCCGGCATCCGCGCCACCGCCAGTGAGGCCATCCCTGGCGGCTCCCGGGCGAGGCGGGCATGTTTGTGTCCCTACCACAGCGCCTAACGAGTTTCGTGGAGCCTATCATGTGGAAGTCGCTCGCAGCAGCAGTCCTCTGCACCTTTCTCGGTGTGCGCGTCGAGGCACAACGGCCCATCAAGGTCTTCATCTCCGTTGACATGGAAGGGATCACCGGAGTCGTCACGTCCGACCAGCTCGGCACCGACGGCTTCGAGTATCAGCGCTTTCGCGAGTTCATGACCGCCGAAGCGCTCGCCGCGATCGAGGGCGCGCGTGAGGGCGGCGCGACACAATTCGTCGTCGCCGATTCGCACGGCAACATGCAAAACCTATTGATCGAGCGCTTCCCCGCCGACGTCACGATCATCCGCGGCGGGAACCGACCGATGTCGATGATGCATGGCATCGACTCCACGTTTTCGGCGGCAATTTTCATCGGATATCACTCGGCGACGACCAACACCCAGGGCGTTCGCGCGCATACGATGTCCAGCGCGACGTTCGCTGGCGTGTATCTCAACGGTAAGCCGATGGCCGAGTCGTCGATGAATGCGGCGTTGGCTGGATCGGTTGGGGTGCCGGTGATCATGGTCAGCGGAGACGAAGCTGCAGTCGGTGAGGTTCGCACGCTCCTCGGCGACGTCGAAGGTGCCGTTGTGAAGCAGAGTATCGGTTTCCACTCCGCGGCAACCATGACTCCAGCCGCAGGTCAGGCGCTGATCAAAGCGCGCGCACGCGCAGCGATCGGTCGGCTGCGTGACTTCAAACCGCACCGAGTGACCGGACCATACACGCTGGACATCGTCTACAAGAGCTACCTCCCGGCGGAGATCATGGCGCTCATGCCGGGCATCGAGCGCCGCGATGCGCACACGATCCGCTTCAGCGCGACGAGCTTGCGCGACGTATCACGGTTTCTGGTATTCTCGACGGCGTATCGCTCGGATTTGACGCCCTAGCGCGCGCTGGAAGGGCCCGGCATGTTCTAAAAGCCTTGCGTCACACTGCCTAACGGGAGTCCTGTATGCGTACGCACGCGTTCGCTTTTGTCATGCTTCTTGCCGCGCTGCCGCTTGCCGCGCAACAACGCGCGCGTCCGACTGTACCGCAGCCCGCGATCGGCTCAGAGCTGTTGCGGCCCTTGCGTTATCGCCACATCGGCCCCGTTGGCAATCGGGTAACGGCGGTCGTCAGTATTCCGGGGGATGCGAACACGTATTATGTCGGTGCCGCGTCCGGCGGGATCTGGAAGACAACGGACGCCGGCACGAATTGGACGCCTATCTTCGACAACTTCCCGGTCCAGTCCATAGGAGCGATGGGCATCGCTCCAACGGATCCCAATGTCGTCTGGGCGGGCACAGGCGAAGCCTTCATCCGTTCGCACATTTCGTTAGGCAACGGCATCTACAAATCGACAGATGCCGGCACATCCTGGATGAAGATGGGGCTGGATAGCACCGGCCGGATCGGGCGGGTTTTGATCCACCCACAGAATGCCGACGTGGTGTACGTGTGTGCGTTAGGCCACGCCTATGGGCCGCAGCCGGACCGCGGCGTGTTCCGCACCATGGATGGAGGGCGGAGCTGGGAAAAGATCCTCTTCGTCAACGACTCCACCGGGTGCGGAGACCTGGCGATGGACCCGAATAACCCGCGTATCCTCTTCGCGGGGATGTGGCAGATCGAGATCCACTCGTGGGGACGCGAGAGCGGCGGGGCTGGCAGTGGTCTCTACGTAACGCGCGATGGCGGGACGACGTGGACGCGCCTAACGGGACGCGGACTGCCATCCAAACCGGTCGGGAAGATCGCGCTCGCGATCGCGCGGTCCAACTCGAATCGCGTCTATGCGTTGATCGAAACAGGAGACGGTTACCCTTGGCGCGGGCAGGAAACGGAGCGTGGAAAGCTCTGGCGCTCCGACGACGGCGGGCAGAACTGGCGTCTCATCTCCTACGATCGAAACCTCGGCGGCCGCACGCATTACTACTTCCGCTTCGCGGTGTCACCGACAAATGACCTCGAGGCGTATTTCCTGACGGCGGGTTATGCCGTGAGCACCGACGGCGGCGAGAACGCGGCGATGCAGGGAGGGCAAAGCTCGCCTGGGGGTGACAACCATGATATGTGGATCGACCCCACCAACTCCAATCGCATGGCCGTCGCTAACGATGGGGGCGTGTCGATCAGCGTGAACCGCGGGCGCACGTGGGAGCGGTTTCAACTGCCCATTGCTCAGATGTATCACGTCGAAGTGGACAATGCGATTCCGTACAACGTGATGGGGAACCGTCAGGACGGTCCGTCGACGCGCGGTCCGAGCAACAGCAAGTACGGCGGCTTCGGAGGAGCCGGCATTCCACGCGGCGACTGGCACGCTGTCGGTGGTGGTGAAAGCGGGTGGGCGACGCCGGATCCCCAAGATCCGAATATCGTGTGGTCCAGCGCCTCAGGGTCAGGGAGCGTGGGCGGGATCGTCGTTAGGTACGACGAGCGCACGAGGCAATTTCGCAACGTCGAGGTTTGGCCCGTCGCCGTCAATGGGACGCCGGCGGCGGACGTCAAGTATCGCTTTGTATGGACGTTCCCGCTGCATATCTCGCCGCACGACCGCAACAAGCTTTATGTGGGGTCGCAGCATGTGCATCAGACGACTGACGGAGGGCAGAGCTGGCAGGTAATCAGCCCTGACCTAACGACAAACGACAAGTCGCGTCAGGGTTTCTCGGGTGGATTGACCGGCGACAACATCGGCGTGGAATACTTCAGTGTGCTGTTCGCGATCCGCGAATCACGCGTGAAACCGGGCTTGATATGGACCGGCAGCAATGACGGCAAGGTCCACGTCACGCAAGACGCCGGCAAAACATGGACCGACGTCACCGCCAACATCCCCGGGCTCCCGCCTCTCGGCACGATCTCCAACATCGAGCCGTCCCGCTACGACGCGAACACTGCTTACCTGACGATGGACGGCCATCAGGTGAACGAGCGCCGCACGTGGGTCTATAAGACGAACGATCTCGGGAAGACGTGGAAGAAGATCACGAACGGCGTGCCGCAAGGACCGCTGAGTTATGCGCACGTTGTCATCGAAGACCCCGTTAGGCGCGGCCTGTTGTACCTTGGCTCCGAAAACGCGCTGTACGTCTCTCTCGACGACGGGGAGACGTGGCAACCTTTACAGAACAACCTGCCGGCGGCGCCGGTCTATTGGTTGACAATCCAGGAGCATTTCAACGACCTCGCGGTGGCAACGTATGGGCGTGGCTTTTACATCCTGGACGACCTAACGCCGCTGCAGCAGTTGACGCCGGACGTGGCGGCGAAACCGGTGCACCTTTTCGCGCCGCGTGCCGCGTACCGCTTCCAGTCGAGCACCACACCCATGTCATTCGGGCACGATCAGACCGTGGGCCAGAATCCGACGTATGGCGCGTCGCTCAATTACTGGCTCAAGACACCGCCGAGTGGCGAGGTCACGCTGACAATCCTGGACGCGAACGGGCGGGAGGTCCGCCGACTCGGCGGGCCCAAGCTCGCGGGACTGAATCGCGTTTACTGGGATTTGCGTGGCGAGCAGACGCGTCAGGTGCGCTTGCGCACGAGTCCGATGCACGCGCCGGAGATCACCGTGGGCCCGGAAGGTTGGCGCCCGGCCCCTAACGCGGGCCAGGTGTCGATCCTGATGCCGCCGGGGACATACACCGTGCGCCTAACGGCTGGGGGCGAGACGCAAACGCAGCAGCTCGTCGTGCGCAAGGACCCCAACTCGGGCGCGAGTGAGGAGGACATCCGGCTGCAGGTGGCAGCACTCAACGGTGTCCGGGACAACGTCAATGAAGTCGCCGACATGATCAACGAGATCGAGTTGATCCGTGCGCAGCTCGTGCAGCTACGTCGCACGCTCGAAGGTGACGCTGCGACCGCAGACGTCCGACTTGCGGCGGATTCGCTCGAGAAGAAATTCATCGGTGTCGAGGAACACCTCATCCAGCTTCGCGTGACGGGACGGGGCCAGGACGGTGTGCGATTCCCGCAGAAGCTTTCGCAACAGATCCCGTATCTGTTCAACGGCATTTCGAGCGGAGATTTCCGGCCGACAAACCAGCACGGCGAGGTCGCTCAGATGTTTCTGGAACAAACGCGCCAACACAGGCGTAGCCTCGATGCGCTGCTGAGCAACGATCTCGAAGCGTTCAACAGGCGGCTCAATCAGCGTGGGCTCCAGGGGATCATTCGCCGCGGCACCGCGGTGAGTTAGCGGTCACCAGGAGAGTACGCAGTGGCAAGTGTTGACTCGTTAGGCAGAGAGGTGAACGATCGTCATCGAAGCGGCTA
>DATFBW010000199.1:0-3566 GCA_035253645.1 Gemmatimonadaceae bacterium
CCGCTTTCGTCCTGTCCCGGAGCGACGGAACACCCTACGACTTCGTGCGCGAGACGGACGGCAAAGTCGCCCTGCTCTTCTTTGGATACACGAACTGTCCGGACGTTTGCCCGCTGCACATGGCCAATATCGCCGCGGTACTCGCGAAGATGCCGTGGGAGGAGCGCAATGCCGTTCGCGTCGTCTTCGTGACTACCGATCCGGAACGCGATACGCCCGAACGCCTACAGCGGTGGCTCGGCGCTTTCGATCCGGCGTTTGTGGGACTGCACGGTCCGCGCGCCAGCGTCGCCCAGCTCGAACGCTCGTTAGGCTTGTCCCCGGCTGTGCGCGGCAGCGATACGGCCGGCTCCTACAGTGTCAGTCACGCCGCCCAAGTGATCGCGTTCGGCCGAGATAACATTGCGCGCGTGGCGTATCCCTTCGGGACGCGGCAGGAGGACTGGGCCCACGATCTGCCGCGGTTGGTGCGTGAGTCACCATAGCATGCGTCCTCGTTAGGCCCCCCATATGCAATGGTGGTGCTCGGCGCAAAACGCGCCCTGGACATGGCAATGGCGCCCGTACCCGGGCGTCTGGCTGTTCATCGCGCTCATCGGCTGCCTGATCTGGATGTGGAACCGTGCAGGGGCGCGCCGTGCGGGACGGCGTGACGCACCGCTCCACCCTGCAGCGGTCGCGGGACTCTTCGTATTGTGGTTGGCTCTGGATTGGCCTATCGGAGCGTTAGGTGCCGGCTATCTCGCGTCGGTGCACATGCTGCAGTTTCAGCTGATCGCGCTCGTCGCCGCGCCATTTTTGTTACGCGGAGTAACGCCGGACGCGCTCAGTCTACTCCGCGGGTCCCCGCTGTATGAAACCGTTAGGCGGCTGACCGCTCCGGCGGCGGCGCTCATCGCTCTCAATGCCGTTGTTTTGCTTACGCACATCCCGGCGATCGTCGACGCGCTCATGGCCACCCAGGGGGGATCTTTCGCGATCGATGTTCTCTGGCTAATCGGCGGCTTGTTGTTCTGGTGGCCGGTCGTGCTGGCCGAGCCAGCACATCCACGCTTCGTCCCGGCGCTCAAGATCGGTTACGTCATCCTGGGTCTCATGTTCAGCCCGGTCATGTTTGGTATCGCCGGCTTTCTCGTCTACAGCCAGCATCCACTCTTTGCCACCTATGAGCTTGCACCGCCGGTGCCGGGCCTGAGCTCCAAAAGCGATCACGTGGTGGCTGGGCTGCTGATGTCAGTGGGTGGTGCCCTCGTTGCCTTTGTGGCGATGACGAAGATCTTCTTTGATTGGAGTAAGAACGAGGGGTAGCTCGGAGCTCGTGCCTCGCACCTCGCACCTTTCATGCGGCTTTTATTCCTTACCATTTGCATCGGCCTAACGAGCGCTCCGCTCCTGGCGCAGCACGACAAGCATGCAGCCCACCAGAAGGATTCCGCGTTTCGCGCCTTGCAGGAACGTGGAAAACGTGTGATGGGTGTCGATCAGTACACGTCGGCACACATCTTCGAATCGCTGAGCGATGGCGGCCGCATCGCACTCACACGGGACGTCGACGATACGCTCGGCGTACGCGTGATCCGTGAGCACTTGCGCGACGTTGCCCGCCGCTTCGGCGTCGGTGATTTCTCGCTGTCCGAAGCGGTGCATGCCAACCAGGACATCCCCGGCGTCACCGTCCTGCGCGCGACGCGCGCAATCCGCTATGAGTATCGCGACCTCCCGCGCGGCGGCGAGGTACGCCTAACAAGTCGTGACCGCGGTGCCATTAGGGCGATCCACGAGTTCCTGCAGTTTCAACGGAGCGACCATCGGTCCAGATAGGGGTTGGCGGTTAGGGGTTAGGGGTTAGGCTGGGTCGTGCCGCGCGTTAGGCTAATTCTCGGCCCCTAACCCCTGCTTGTACGAGCCGCTATTTTCTCGCCGTGCGGTGCATGCGAACGCTGAACATGAAATGCGCCCTGTGCGCTGCGCTCACGCTCACCGCGACCAGCGCGTGGGCTCAGAATGGCGTGTACCACGGCCGATCGGGCCAGCTCACGGCGGCAGTCCCGCGCGCAGACACCGCGGCGGTGATCGATGGCGAGCTCAGTGAGCCTGTCTGGCGCAGCGCGGCGGTGTTGACCGGCTTTTCGAGTTACCTGCCGGTGGACAACCAGCCGGCGCAGGATTCAACCGAAGTCCTCATCTGGTACACGACTACGGACATCTACTTCGGCGTCCGCGCGTACGAATCCCATGGGTCCGTTCACGCCACGCTCGCGGCGCGCGACCGCATCGACAGCGACGACTATATCCAGCTGCTGATCGATCCGTTCAACGACCGAAGGCGAGCGTTTGTGTTTGGCGTCAATCCTTTAGGTGCGCAAGCAGACGGCATCCGCACGGATGCTTTTGGCGGCGCTCCTCAAGCGCGCGGCCAGACTTTTGGCGGTAGCCCGCCGGCTAACATCGATCTCAACCCGGACTTCGTGTTCGCGTCCAAGGGGCGCCTCACGGATTGGGGCTACGAGGTCGAGGTCCGTATCCCGCTCAAGAGCATCCGCTTTCAGGGCACCAACGAACAAAGGTGGTCGTTCCAGGCGCTGCGCTACGTCCAGCACTCCGGTTATCAGCAAACGTGGACACCGGCCCGGCGCGGCTCCGCCGCCTTCCTTGGACAATCCGGGACACTGAGCGGCTTCCGCGATCTGCAGCGCGAAACGGTCCTCGAGTTGAACCCGGAGGTTACAACCGCCATCAGCGGCACTCCAACGACATCCGGCTGGCAATACGAGACCTCGCCGGACGTTGGAGCCAATCTGCGCTGGCGGATCGTGCCTAACGTCACGCTCAACGCGACCGCGCGACCCGACTTCTCGCAAGTCGAAGCCGATGCGGCACAAATCCCCGGCGATACGCGCTTCGCGCTGTTCTTCCCGGAAAAGCGTCCCTTCTTCGTGGATGGGAGCGACCAGTACGATTCGCCGAACGGCCTGATCTACACGCGACGCATCGTACAACCGGTGGTCGCGGCCAAACTCTCCGGCAAGTTCGGGCGCACCAACCTGGCCCTGCTTTCCGCGGTGGACGATCGTGGAGGCTCCGCGTTAGGCACGGAGCGGCCGGTGTATAACCTTGTCCGCCTCAAACGTGATATCCTGTCGCAGTCAACGATTGGGATGACATACACGGATCGCGTCGAAGGGGACGACTACAACCGCGCCGGCGCCGTCGATGCACGGTTCATCTATGGCGGTATGTATTCGCTCACCATGAGCGCTGGCGGGAGCGTGACGCGTCGCAGCGGCAGCACGACGCGCGCGCCCATCGGTGACGTGTCCCTGTCCCGCACGGGTCGGCGCTACGGCGCGCTGTACTCATTTGGTGTTGTCGGCGAGGATTTTGCCGCGGCGAGCGGCTTTGTTCCGCGTTCCGGCATCGTGCGTGCGGGACTGTATCAGCGCGTCTCGTTCTATCCGAGCAATAGCTCCATCGAGTCGTGGCTCATCCGCGGCGGCTGGGAGCAGTTATGGGACTATGACGGTTTCTTCAGAGGTGAGGGCGTCCGCGAAACCAAGTTGCAGGCT
>DATFBW010000200.1:0-2076 GCA_035253645.1 Gemmatimonadaceae bacterium
GCCATTCCTGTCTGCCTGCGCCCGTGACACCAGCTCTGGTTCCGGCGGCAACGAGCCGACCGCGCTGACGTTGCTGAACCAATGCGCGGAAGATCTGCTCACGCTCTTTCCCGAGAGTGCGACGTCATTAGGCATCGATACGGGCAATCGCGCCGGGCTCCGTGCGCAACTCGCGGATCGGTCCGAGGCAGGGAAGCAACGGATTGCCCAACAGGTGCGCGCCGGTCTCGATCGCGTGAACGCGTTCGATGCCAGCGGACTGTCCCACAAAACCCGCACCAGCATCGAAGTCGTGAAGAGCGCGTATGCGACCGCACTCGAAGGTTTCGCGCTCCCCTATGGCGACATCACGGTCGGCAGCTGGCGCAACACGCCGTATGTCGTGATCCAGAACGTCGGCGCCTATCTCGATATCCCGCGGTTTCTCGACAGCGATCACCGGATCGAAAACGCGGCCGACGCCGAAGCGTACCTGACGCGACTCCAGTCATACGCGACGCAGCTCGACGGTGAGCTTGGTCGCATCCAGGCGGCGCGCGAAGTGGGTCTCGTGCCGCCGGCTTTTCTGCTCGACAAGGCGATCGCGCAGATGACCCTGTCGCTGAACAATGCGCGCGAAGGTGGCTCCGTCGTCGAGTCCATTGAGCGGCGCACGAAAGAGAAGACCATTCCCGGGACGTGGGCCGAACGCGCGACCACCATTGCGCTGCGGGAGATCGCGCCCGCGCTCGAACGTCAGCTGAACGAACTCCGCGCGCAGCGGCGAGTCGCGAAGAATGATCCGGGCATCTCCGCGCGCCCGAACGGCGAGGAGTTCTACCGGTGGGCATTGAAGGCGTCGACGACGACGTCGATGACGCCTGACGAGATTCACGAACTGGGCCTGAGCGAGTTGCGCGACCTGCATGCGCAGATGGACGCGATCCTGAAGGAAGTCGGCTACACGAAGGGGAGCGTCGGCGAACGGATGAAGGAGCTGGCGAAGGATCCTCGTTATCAGTTTGCCGAGGGAGACCCTGGTCGCGCCGAGATCATGGCGTTCATCAATGCAAAGCTCGAGTGGATCAAGGCGCAGATGCCGCGGGCGTTCAACACGCTGGTGAACCCGAACATGGAAGTGAAGCGCTTACCCCCTGAAGAAGAACCGGGCGCGCCCGGGGCTTACGGAGGCGCCGGCTCCATCGACGGGACAATTCCTGGTCGCTACTGGATCAACCTTCGCACCACGGACCTGCACAGCAGATACAGCCTCCCCGATCTCTCCTTTCATGAGGCGATCCCGGGTCACATCTGGCAGGGCGAATATACGCACGACATGCCGCTCATCCGTCAGCTGCTCTCCTTCAACGCGTATTCGGAGGGTTGGGCATTGTACGCCGAGCAACTCGCCGACGAGTTAGGCGCATACGAGACGGATCGGGTGGGACGGCTCGGCTACCTGCAGTCGCTGGCGTTCCGCGCCTGCCGGCTCGTGGTCGATACGGGCTTGCACGCGAAGCGCTGGTCGCGTGAGCAGGGCGTCAAGTTTTTCGTCGACGAAAACGGGTCGAATCCACTGGAGGTGGCGAGCGAAGTGGATCGGTACTGCTCGTGGCCGGGCCAGGCGTGCGGCTACAAGGTGGGTCACACCGAGATCAACCGCCAACGCGCGAAAGCACAGCAAGCGTTAGGCTCGCGATACGACCTCAAGGCGTTCAACGACAAAGTGGTGCTGGGTGGAAACGTCCCCCTCGACGTTCTGGGCAGGAACGTTGACGAGTACATCGGGGCGGAGCGCTGAGTAGACTGCTGGTTAGCAGCGAGCCACGCGGGGCGGAGCGTGGAACGAGCGGTCCGAAATTGATATGAGCGGTTCCAACCTCGGGAATTATCCCGTCATCCAATTCTCCGGGCGTTCCTATCGACATTCTATACGTTGAAGCAGACCGCGTGGTGGAGGATACCGAGATGTTCCTGCGATTTACTTTATCGATGACCGCGATGTCCGCGGCGGTCGTTGTGCTCAATCAGGATCCGATGCCACCGCCTGAGCGCGTCGTCGCAGCAAACACGCTGCGTTCGGAACGCGACCCAGCC
>DATFBW010000201.1:0-16805 GCA_035253645.1 Gemmatimonadaceae bacterium
TCGAGCTCGGAGCTTGGGAGCTCGGAGCTCGGAGACAGCCGCTCAGACCTCAAATCTCAGACCTTAGGCCTCCGCCGTTTTCTCGTCTGGACTACCACTCCATGGACCCTCGTTTCGAACGTCGCGCTCGCGGTACATCCGGATCTCGACTACGTCGAAGTCCGCAAGCGTAAGAACGCTGACGGTACTCTGATCCTCGCGCAAGCGCGCGTACAGGCGGTATTGGGCGAGGACTACGAAGATCGCTGGGAGGTCGTCGCGCGCCTAACGGGACGCGAGCTCGTCGGCCAGACGTATAAACGTCCACTCGATTGGGTGCGATATCCTGACGAGGGCCAGCACGAGGTCGTGGTGGGCGAAGATTTCGTCTCGCCTGAGGACGGCACGGGCATCGTGCACATGGCGCCCGCGTTTGGAGCGGACGACTATGCGTCGGGCCAGCGGAACGGGCTGGCGTTTCTTCAGCCAGTGGATGCGCAAGGGCGTTTCGATGAGTCGATCCCGCTGATCGGCGGCAAGTGGGTCAAGGATGCCGATCCGCTCATCATCGACGAGCTGAAGCGCCGTGGAGCGTTGTGGAAGGCGCAGCGCCTAACGCATGCGTACCCGCACTGCTGGCGCTGCGATACGCCCCTCTTGTACTTCGCACGCGAATCGTGGTTCGTGCGCACGACGGCCTTCAAGGACGAGATGCTGCTGCGCAACGCGCGCATCGACTGGCATCCGTCCAACATGGGCGAGGGCCGGTTTGGCGAATGGCTCAAAAACAACATCGACTGGGCGCTCTCGCGCGATCGCTACTGGGGCACGCCGCTACCCATCTGGGTAAACGATACGAATCCAGACGAAGTCGAGGCCATCGGGTCGTTCGCCGAGCTGGCCCAGCGGATCGGACGGCCCCTGCCTAACGATTTCGATCCGCACAAACCCGGCGTGGACGAATACACCTGGCCAGCCAGGAGCGGGTCGGGAACCATGCGGCGCGTGCCGCAAGTGATCGATGCGTGGTTCGATTCGGGTTCGATGCCGTTTGCCCAGTGGCACTACCCGTTCGCGAACCACGAGACGATGAATCGCATGTATCCTGCCGATTTCATCGCAGAAGGGGTCGATCAGACGCGCGGCTGGTTCTATTCGCTGCTCGCAATCGCAACGGGACTTGGCGACGCGCTCCCGAACAACGAGGTCAGCGGCATTACCGATGCGTCCCGCACTCGGCGCGACACCGCGCCGTATCGCGCCGTCGTCGTGAACGACATGGTGCTCGACGCTCAGGGCGTAAAGATGTCGAAGAGCCGGGGCAACGTCGTCGATCCCTGGACCGTCATTGGGCGCCACGGCGCGGATGCGGTTCGTCTGTTCCTGCTGTCGGCCAGCCAGCTCGATCTCCCACGCCGCTTCGATGAAGCGGCCATCCGGGAGATCGCCGCCGGCGTGTTTCTTACGCTCAAAAACGTGTATAGCGGGAGCTTCGCGCAGTATGCGAACTTCGGCTGGGAGCCGAGCGCGCAGGACCCGCCGCCGGACGAGCGGCCGATCATCGATCGGTGGATGCTGTCACGCCTAACGAGCACCGAACGTACCGTCGATGCGCTGCTCACGGCCTACGACGCCACCGCCGCGGCGCGCAAGCTCGTGGCGTTCCTCGTTGACGACGTTTCCAACTGGTATGTGCGTCTCAACAGGCGTCGCTTCTGGAAGACGGAGGACGCGGACAACCGCGCAGCATTCGCGACGCTACACGAGGTGCTGCGCGTGTATGCTCGGCTTCTCGCGCCACTCGCGCCATTTGTCACGGACTGGATCCATCGGGCGCTCACCGGCGCGAGCGTACACCTGGCCGACTACGTGCGAGCCAAGCCGACGCCAATAGACCTGCCGCTCGAAGGGGCGATGGACGAGGTACGTGAGCTCGTTAGGCTCGGCCGTGCGGCGCGCGAGGAGATGGGGATCAACGTGCGGCGCCCCTTGGCGCGCGCGGTGTGCGTCGTGCCCGCCACCCACAGCGCGCGCGTGAATGAGCTCCTGCCTCTGGTCGCGCTCGAGCTCAACGTAAAGTCGGCGACCCTGCTCAGCTCCGCCCAAGAGCTCGTAGAGCTGAGCGCAAAACCAAACTTCCGCGCGCTCGGCAAGAAGTTTGGAAAGGCGACCCCGCTGGCTGCAAAAGCCGTCCAGGCTCTCTCGAGCGAGTCTCTCCGTGCGTTCGAGCAGGGAAAGCCGCTCAGCATTGCCGTCGAAGGTTCGGAACACGAACTCGATAGCGCGGATTTAGAGGTCATCCGAAAAGCGCTTGGCGAGCTGGTGGTGAAGGAGGAAGCCGGCAGGTTTGTCGCTCTGGATGCGCACCTTACGCCCGAGCTCAGGACTGAAGGCGTCGCTCGGGAACTCGTCAGCCGGATCCAGCGCCTCCGCAAGGCTCAAGGATTCGCCGTAAGCGACCGTATCCGACTATGGTTATGGGGCGCTCCGGAGCTTGAAGCAGCTGCAAAGGCGCATCAGGAGTGGATTGCGGGAGAAGTGCTGGCTCGCGCGATGCACGTTGGTCAGAACGGCACAGTTAGTGATCTAGCGATCCACACGGTCGAGATCGACGGTCTTACCGTGCAGGTCGCTCTTACAATTGACGCGGGACTATGAGCGCCACCGGAAGCACCAAGAAGCCCAAGCCAATGACGAAGAAGCAGTTGCAGCACTTCGAGAAGCGGTTGCTCGAAGAGCGCAGGCGCATCCTCAAGGAGCTGGGGCATTACGACGAGACGTTCGGCGCCACCGCGCAACAGGCCGACGGCGACTTGAGCTCGTACTCATTTCACATGGCGGACCAGGGGACCGACGCCATGGAACGCGAAAAGGCGTTCCTCTTCGCGAGCAAAGAAGGTCGCTTCCTCTGGCACATCGACGACGCGCTCCGGCGACTGTACAAGTCTCCAGATACGTTCGGCATCTGCCAATCGTGCGGGAATGCGATCGCCTTCGAAAGGCTCGATGCACTGCCGCACGCACGCTATTGCATCAATTGCAAGCAGCGGGAGGAAGATGCCAAGAAGTAGCTCGCGCGCGGTGTGGTTTTGGCCGGTCATCATCGTTCTCGTACTTCTCGACATCGTAACAAAGGATTGGGCTGAAGCGGCGCTGCAGCCGCGCGGCGTCCCGCACGATGTATTTGGCGAGACTGTGCGCCTAACGCTGGTCTACAATCCGGGCGCCGCCTTCGGGATCCACCTCGGCCCGTGGTCGCGCTGGATCTTTCTGGCTTTGACCGTTGGCGCGCTGTTCATCCTCGCCAGGTTGTATTTCCACACACGCCCAGGTGAGCGCGCGCGGGCGCTGGCGCTCGGACTCGTAACGGCCGGCGCGATCGGGAATCTCATCGACCGCATTACATCGCCGATTGGCGTCGTCGATTTCATCGACGTCGGGGTAGGCGATTGGCGCTGGCCGACGTTCAACGTTGCCGACATGGCCGTCTCTGTTGGAGCCATCGTCCTCGCTTGGGTCTTGTGGGGAGATGACAAGCGCGTCACGGAAGAGGCGCCGGCAGGACCTGCCCGCGCATTATCGCAGGCGCCCGAGCGGCGGTGAGCCCTGAAGGCAGCCCCCATCTGACGCGAGTGATCGAGGCGGACAACGATGTTCGCCTCGATTTGCTTGTCGCCTCAGTGGCCGACGTATCACGGACCCAAGCCGCCACGATGATCGCGAATGGCCAGGTCCTCGTCGAAGGGCGCAAAGAAAAGGCGAGCTATAAGGGGAGGCGTGGCGAACGCGTCGACATCTGGCTGCCTGCCGCGAGCCCTGAGCGCGTGATCGAGGGCGAGGAGATCGCGCTGAGCGTGGCGTATGAAGACGAGGACTTACTCGTCGTCGACAAACCGGCTGGAATGGTGGTACATCCCGCCCCAGGCAACTGGTCAGGGACGCTTGTACATGCGCTTGTGGGCCGCGGACTCTCGCGCGATGTAGGAGCCGCAAGCGGGCGCGCTGGTCTCGTTCATCGCCTGGACCGTGAGACCTCAGGCTTGCTTCTCGTTGCCAAGAACGACCGCGCGCACCGCATCCTGTCCAAGGCTGTTGCCGATCGACGTGTTGCGCGGCGTTATGCGGTCTTGGCGCGCGGACACCTGCGTGGCGAGCGACTCGAGGTCGACAAGCCAGTTGCCCGCGACCCGCGAGACCGGAAGCGCATGGCAATCGTCCAAGGTGGCAAGCCGGCGAAGACGACCTTCGATCGGTTGGCGCGGTTCGACAGTCACGACCTTCTTCGAGCCACCCTGCACACGGGACGCACACACCAGATCCGCGTGCATCTTGCCGCCGTGGGGCATCCGGTAGTTGGGGACGGCGTGTACGGCGGAGGCTCGGGGAGTAAACGCGGCAACGAGGTTGGGCTCCCACCAGGGCGCCACTTTTTGCACGCCGCGTGGCTCAGACTGCGGCATCCATCGTCAGGCGCGCTAATCGATTTGAAGTCACCGTTGCCGCCGGATTTGCGCTCGTCGCTGGCCATCCTGGCCCGCGATCCACGCATCCTGCAGCTGGCAGATCCGCTTGACGAGTTCCACTTCTACAGAGACGACGCCTAACGCGACACTCGAGCACCTTCTCATCGTGGAGGTGCGCGGGCAGCTCTTCGGATTCGATGCCTCTCACTTGCGAGAGGTGCTTCCGACGCGACCAACGACCCGGATTCCTGGCGCGCCGAGCGTCGTGCGCGGTCTGATCAATCTGCGCGGTTCGCTCATTGTCGTTGCCGACGTGGCCATGCGGCTGCTCGGCGGCGGGCCGTCGGACGAGGTCGGGTCGATTGTGCTGGTGGAATCGGACGGGAAGAGCCTCGGACTGGCCGTTCAGGACGTCCGCGACGTCGTGGCGGTCGACGTAGAGCCGATAAATGGCACTCAGCTCCCCTCCGGTACCGCTCCAGCTGCGTCGTTATGCCGGGGCGTGGGACGTTTGGATGACGAAATCGTCATTGTGCTGGACGTTGCCGCTCTGGCGCGGCAGGTCGTGGCGTGACTTCGCACAATTTGGAGAGGCTAGCGTGAGCCAATCAGTTCTTATCTGCGACGATGCGATCTTCATGCGCACGATGCTCGCGGACATTCTGCAGCAAGCCGGATTCGATGTGGTCGGCGAGGCAGAGACGGGAGCGCAGGCCGTTGCTCGCTATCGTGAACTGCGGCCCGACCTCGTCACGATGGACATCGTGATGCCGGATATGGGCGGCATCGACGCCGTCCGCGAGATCACGAAGCTGGATCCAGGTGCGCGCATCCTCATGTGCAGCGCAATGGGGCAGCAGGCGCTTGTGATCGAAGCTATTCAAGCGGGCGCGAAGGACTTCGTCGTCAAGCCGTTTCAACCGAGTCGCGTGCTCGAGGCTATTCAGCGCGTACTCTCATAACGTCGGGCCTCCGAGCCGTTAGGCCCGATGGATACCGCCAAATACGTCGCGCTTTTTGCGTCCGAGAGCCGCGAGAACCTCGCGGCGATCAATCAGGCGTTATTGGCGTTGGAGCGCCGGCCGGAAGCCGGCGAAAGCGTGAACGAGCTGTTCCGCGCGGTCCACACAATCAAGGGAATGAGCGGGGTGATGGGCCCGGGCTACGGCGGTGTCGCCGAGCTCGCGCACGAACTGGAGTCACTGCTGTCATCGGTGCGCGATGGGACACGCCTCGCGACTGCCGATACGATCGAGCTCTTGTTTGCCTCCGCGGATGCGCTGGAACAGGCTATCGAGCAAGCAGTCAGTGGCCACGATCAGGAGTCGAAAGACGCTGTCGCCCCCGTATTGCAACGGCTGCGTGCAACGAACGAATGGGCTGCTCCCGTAGCGCTCCTGCAGAATCAAAAGCCTGTCTCTGCAGACGATCTTGGCGGACCTGGCTTTCTTGTAACCGTTAGGCTGGCTGCCGACGCCGCGCTGCCTGCCGTCCGCGCGGTCATGGTGCTGCAACGCGCTGCCTCGTTAGGTAGGCTGCACGCCTCGCGTCCCGACAAGGACATGCTCGCCCGGGAGTGGCAGGGCGATACGATCCTCCTGCGTCTCGAGACAACGGCCGACTCGCGAGCCGTGGAGGAGGCGCTCCGTGATGTCGGCGAGATCGCCGACGTGCGCGTCGCGCGAAGCGACGGCAGCGGCACCGAAGACATGCAGGCGCGGCTCCGATCGGACGATGCCTGGGGCAGGGCGCGGGCGCGCAGCGGTCAGAATGCGAGCGTGCGCATCGACCTGCGCCGCCTCGACGCCCTGGTGAACCTCGTCGGCGAGCTTGTGATTGCGCGCGGGCGGCTGTCGCAGCTCAGTAGCGAGATCAGCCACGGAGATCTGGATGACGCGGTGGGGCACGCCGCGCGCCTGATCGGCGAGCTGCAGGACGCGGTCATGGCAAGCCGTCTCGTTCCCGTATGGCAGATCTTCGATCGCTTTCCGCGCGTCGTGCGCGACGCTGCGCGCGCGTTAGGCAAGGAGGTCGAATTCGTCGTAGAGGGGCGCGAGATCGAGGTCGACCGCTCGCTGCTCGATCAGTTAGGCGATCCCCTCATCCATCTCCTGCGCAATGCGGTGGACCACGGGATCGAAAGTCCCGAAGCGCGCCTCGCCGCCGGCAAGCCGCGCATCGGACGTCTGGTGCTGCGCGCCGCGCGCGACCGTGCCGCCGTCATGGTTACCGTCACGGACGACGGCCGTGGGCTCGATCGGGCTTCCATCCTGCGCAAGTCTCGCGCGTTAGGCATGCCCGAGGGAGAGCTCGGCGAGCTCACCGATGAACAACTGTTGCGCGTGATCTCGCGGCCCGGCTTCTCGACCGCCCAGCAGGTGAGCGACTATTCCGGGCGCGGTGTGGGAATGGACGTCGTCCTCTCGCGCGTTCGCGGGCTGGGTGGGTCCATGGAGCTGCACACGTCCGAGGGTCAGGGCACGTCACTGACTCTTCATTTGCCGGCCACTCTCGCGATCGTACCGGCGCTGCTGACGCGTGTCGCGAGCGAGACCTACGCGCTGCCGCTCACACACGTGCAGGAGACGCTGCACCTCACGCCCGACGTCGTGCGCGCGGTACGTGGGCGTGACGTTTTGGTTCTGCGCGATGAGTTCCTTCCGCTGGTTCGTCTACGGGATGTCGTGCAACTCCCAGTGCGCGACGCCGAGGGGAGCCAAGTCGTCGTAATAGAAGTCGCCGACCGCCGCGCGGGGGTGGTTGTCGATCAACTCATCGGGCAGCAGGAAATCGTCGTCAAAACGTTCGACACGGTGCGCGGCGCAGCCAGCTGCGTCACCGGCGCGACCATTCTGAGCGACGGTTCGCCGGCGCTCATCCTTGAAGCGACCAGCCTCTTGTAGGGACGAATACTCATGTACGACATCCGTTCGCTGCAACCGATGCAGCTCGACGCCTTACGAGAAGTCGCCAACATTGGGGCGGGACACGCCGCCACGGCGCTCTCTCAAATGACGGGACAGACGATCATGATCTCCGTGCCGGAGATCAACATCGCGCCGTTGGAGGACGTCCCGCCGCAAATCTCCGAACCCGAAGAGCCGGTGGCCGCGGTGCTCATGCACATGCTCGGCGATCTGGCGGGACACACGCTCCTCGTCTTCCCCAAGCCGACCGCGCACCGGCTCGCGATGCAGCTGACGCGCCGGCCGGGGGCGCCTAACGGGGACCTGTCTGTCATCGAACAATCGGCGCTCAAGGAAGCGGGAAACATTCTGAGCGGCGCGTACATGAACGCGCTTTCGGATTTCATGGGCCTGATGCTCCTGCCGTCGCCGCCCAGTCTCGCCATCGACATGTCGCGCGCTGTCCTCTCGACGGCGTACCTGCAATTCGGCGCGGCCTATGACTACGTCTTCTGCGTCGAGACGGAGTTTCACATGCACGAGGTCGGGGAAAGCATGCGCGGCTTCTTCCTGCTGCTCCCCGATCCGCCTTCGCTGCGCGCACTCCTTCGCGCGGTGCGGCTGGCGTAGCCGCCGGAGTCGTTAGGTCTCGTCGCCTAGCGGATAGTCACGATGGCGCCGAGCCTCATGTCAGCGCGCGATCGCGAGGTATTGCGATCGTTCGCGCGGCGCATCGATCAGGCGGACGCGGGCGCCCACAACAACCTGGGCGTCCTCTATTTCAACAAGGGGCTGCATGACGAGGCCGTAACGGCCTTCGTGCGCGCGCTGGAGATCGATCCGCGGATGGCGGTGGCCCAGCGTAACCTCGAGATCGCGTATTTCACGACGGGAGTCTACGACCGCCGCGTCCACGAGCTGAGCGAAGAGCTGGTCGCCGAGCCGCATGCGCGAGAACCGCGCTGGGAGCTCGGCCGCACATTCGCCCTGTTGGGCCAATTCGCCAGTGCCATCGCCGAGTTCACGCGTCTTGTCGACGACAAGCCGGACGATGCTCCAGCGCTGACTCAGCTCGCGTTATGCGAGCAGAAGCGCGGAAACCTGGAGCGCGCCGCGCACTGGATCACCAAGGCACTGGATGCCGATCCGGATAACGCCTCGCTGCACTTCCACGCCGGCGAGATCAGCTACCACCGCGGCCTCAACGACGAAGCGCTGACTCACCTGCAGCGCTGCAGCAGCATTGCGCCCGATCATGCCGATGCGCTGTTCTTGTTAGGCTTCGTGCTCGGCGACATCGGACGTCATGAAGAGGCGCGTTCGGCGGCCCAGCGCGCCATGCAGCTGAAACCCGCGTTAGGCCGCGCCCACGCCAATCTGTCCCTCGACCGTTTCGACCCCCGTTCCGCGGCGGCGGCATCCGCTGCGCGCGAAAAGCTCGGCGTGAGCCGCGAGATGACGGTCGCCGACGAAGGACTGCTTGCGCATTTCAACCTCGGTCTCGCGTTCCGCCAGAAGGGGTATCTGTCCGAAGCGCTGCACGAATATCGGTTGGCGCTGGACCGCGGCGAAGATCGTGGACTGGTGACGCAGGCGATGGCCGAAGTCCACCTCCTTCAAGGGGAGGGGGCCGCCGCCGTACCGTTGTACGACCGATTGGTCGAAGAGGCGACCGACTCGCCGAAACTGTGGAATGAGCGCGGCGTGGCCTTGCACCAGCTTGGACGCCTCGACGAAGCGTGCCAGAGCTACGAACGGGCGACGAAGGCCGACCCTCGTTATGCGCTTGCCCTCAACAACCTCGGCGTCGCGCTCTGTCAGGCCGGCCGCCTCGCGGAATCGGTGGAAGCGTTTCAGCGGGCGATGCAAGACCATCCCACGTTCGTCAAGGCGCGCCTGAACCTCGCCCTTCTGCTATATCGGCAGCGCGAGTTTCAACTGTGTCTCGAGGCCTATCGGCATGTATTGCGTCTCGAACCAGAGCATCCGACGGCATGGAATGGCGTCGGTCTGGTGTTATCAGGCCTGCGAAAGTTCGAGGACGCCCGCAACGCGTTTGCCCATGCGATCGAGGCAAAGCCCGATTACGCCGAGGCGCGCTACAACTTGTCCTTCGCGCTGTCGAACTTGGGCGACTTCGAGGGTGCCTTACGAGAGACGAAGCGCGCGCTCGAGCTCGATCCGTACTACGTCCCGCAGAAGTTCGAGCTCGCGATCGACCTCGAGTTCGAGGATCCGGAGCTCAAGGTCAGTCCCGACCTGGGGGCCGACCGGCGCGATGGTCGCATAGAGGGCTTCAGCTTCGATGTGGGCGCCTTGGGCGCCCTCTTCGCAGAATTGGAGCCGGTTGCTGGCCCAACCGAGACAGTTTCCCCCGGGAGCGCCTACGCCGAAGCCAAGTCGCTGCGGTTGTCGGGCCAGCCGGATCGGGCGCTCGCCGAAGCACACCGGGCACTCGCGTTAGGCGCGGACCGCCTCGAAGGGTTGCAACTCCTTGGCGAGCTGTTCCTCGATCTGGGCGCGCACGGCGAGGCGCTCGAACGCTTCAAGCAGGCGCGTGAGCTCGATAACGCGAGCGTCCCCGCCGCCGCGGGCGAGGCCCGCGCCCTGCTCGCGTTAGGTCGCGGCGACGAAGCCAGCGCGATCGCCGAATGGCTGGCCGAGCGCGCGCCGAGCGACGTCGATCTCATCCTGCTTGTCGCCCGTGTACGCTGTGACGCGCGCGGCTATCTGGCGGCGCTGTCGGCACTCGACGTCGCGCGCCGGCTGGCCCCGATGCGGGCCGACGTGATGCGCCTAACGGGTGACGTTGCGCGCTCCATGGGAGATCGCGCGCGCGCCGAGGAGGCGTATCGCTACGCGCTGACGCTCGATCGCGATTCCGCGGCCGTGCGTCTCGAACTCGCGCGACTGCTCATGCAGCGCGAGGCAGTCGACGACGCCGAGCGCGAGCTGCTCGCCGCGCTGGACACGCTGCCCTCCTATGCGGAAGCCGCGCTGGAGTTGGCGGCCCTGTACCGAGCCCGTGGTCGCGCGGCGGAGACGATCCCGCTGCTCGCCGATCTACTGCTCCGCGAGCCGTATCACTTCGACGCACTTGCGGCGTTAGGTGAATCCCTCATGCTCTGCGGCAGGCGCGACGATGCGCGGCTCGCGTTCGAGCGCGTCTTGCGCTTCGTGCCCGTACACGGTGCGGCGCTCTACTTCTCCGGGGTCCAGCTCAGCGAAGACCATCGGTACGACGAGGCCATCGAGCGCTGGAGCGCGCTGATCGCCGCGCAACCTGAAAGCGACTTCGCGCGGCGCGCGCGCATCGCCGCACGCTCGGCGGGCGATCTCCGCCGCATCTTCGTGGCGCGCGAGCGCAAGGGGGCCGCCTAACATGGCTATCGAAGGCCCACTGCGCGAGCTCGGGATCCACGACGTCTTCCAGCTGCTCGACCTGAGCCGGAAGACGGGGCGGCTGCGCGTTACCTCGCTGCTGCGTGACAACGAAGGCGCTGTGTACTTCGACAGTGGACGTGTGGTGGCGGCGATCATCCGCAGCAACCCGCATCCGTTAGGCACGTTGCTCATGCGCGCGGGGAAAGTTGCAGAAGGTGACCTGGCACGAGCTCGCGCGATGCAGGCTGGCGATCCGCAGCCGCGGCGTCTGGGCGAAATCCTCGTCTCCATTGGCGCCCTGACCCCGAAGGAGCTGGAGCGTCAGGTCCGCCTGCAAGTGGAAGCCGTAATCTTCGAGCTGATGTCCTGGCGCGAAGGACACTTCTCGTTCACGGAAGGACGTCTCGGCGAGATCCCCGCGGATGCGCTCACAAGCATCTCGACCGAATCGCTGCTCATGGAAGGTGCGCGCCGCATCGACGAGTGGGCGCGCATCGAGCACAAGATTCCCAACCTGGACATGATCCCCGCGCTCGCGGCCATCGACGAGGATCACCCCTCACTGCTGGACCTGCTGCCTCACGAGTGGGAAGTGCTCTCCCTGATCGACGGTCGAGGAGACCTGCGCACGATCGCTACTGCGTTAGGCACGAGCGATTTCGATGTCGCCCGCATTGCGTACGGGCTGCTCTCCACGGGCGTTATCGAGCTCAAAGAGCCTGTGCGGGAGGAAGCTCCCGACTCCGCCGAGCTGGCTGACAACGACAACCTCCTGGATGCCGCCCGTCAGGCGCTCCGTGAAAAGCGGCTCGCCGACGCCCTCCGTCTGGCAACCCGCTCCGTTGCGGCCGAGCCGCGCTCGCTCGAGTCACGCCTGCTCTTGGCACGCGTCCTAGTCGAGGAGCGGCGCGACTCCGAAGCCGACGAAGAGCTTCGTCGAGCCCAGGAGATCGACCCGTCTTCCGCATTGCCCTTGCTCGAACGTGGCCGGTTCGCCGCGCGACGCGGCGCGCTGCGCGACGCAGTCGATGCGTGGCAACGCTATTTGGCGCTGCACGCGAACACGAATGGAGAGAGCGACCGCGTTCGCGACGCCGCGGATCTCGCAAACCGCTTGGAAAAGGTGCTCGAGGAACTAGCCGATGTCTGACGAGATCCGCCGCTTGAGCGACGCGCTGGCGAGTGACCCCGCGAGCCTGGCATTCGTGCCGCTCGCGGACGCTCTGCGCCGCAGCGGTCAGGCCGACGTTGCGCTACGGATCGTGCTCCGCGGTTTGGAGCGTCACGCGTACAACGCGGACGCGCACGACGTTGCAGCGCGCGTGTACGCCGATCTGAGCGACTGGGAGCATGCGAAGGATGAGTGGGAGATGGCCCTGCAGCTGTCCGCAGGGCACGTCGGCGCATTGCGCGGCCTGGGATTTCTGGCATATCAACGCGGAGACCTGCAGAACGCCGAGCGCTATTTGCGGGACGCGGCGGGGCGGTCCCCTAACGATGCGGGCATCCGGACCGCGCTCGAGCGCACACTGGCCGCACGGCGAGCCGACGAGGCATCAGCCGAAGCAACGCCAGCGCCGCCGTCCACGAAGTCGACGTATTCGGTAGCCGAGCCGTTAGGCGAGCTGGTTGTGGACGCTGCGGGCCTCATCCTCGCCGGCGAGTTGCGGGATGCCGCTGGGCTCGATGTTTCCGCGAGCGTGGGGGCCGAACTGAGTGGCGTCCGCTCTGAGGCCGAACGAGCGCTCGAACGGCTCGGGCTCGGCGCCTGGCGTGCGCTTACGATCGATGCGCAGCGCGCGACCGTTGGCCTCGCGCCCGCACCTAACGATGCTGTGACGCTCGTCGCGGCCGCACCGCAGACGGCCGCCGGACTATTCCGGCGCTATTTGCACCGCGCGGGACAACGCGCGCTGGCGTTCTTCGAGGCTACGGTATGATTGCGCTCGAGGCCGTGCTCGAACCCGTCGCGCGCACCAAGGGCGTGCGTGCCGTCATCCTCGCCGCAGAGGACGACGGCGTTCCGGTGCACGCTGTGGCGCACCAGGACGTCGACGCCGATACGCTGGCAGCGTTAGGCTGCCGCCTGTATCGCAGCGCACGCCTGGCCAGCGAGCGCGCGGGCTTCGGGTCGTCGAGCATCATGCATGTCGAAGCGGAGCATGGCCAGGTCTGCGTGGCTGGCGTCCGTGACGCCAAGACGCCTGGCGCACTCGTGGTGATCGCGCTCGCGGAAAGCGACGCGAACACCGGAGCGTTGCGCCTCGCGCTTGCGCGCGCCGCCAATCAAGCGAGGGATGCCGCGTGATACGCGCCGTCGAGCCCTGGCTGGCAACTCCACTCGCGTGTTTCGTGCGCGACGCCGGCTTGCGCTGCGCGCTCGTGCTCGAACCGAGCGGGCGTGTGCTCGCGGCTCATGGCTTCACGCGGTCTGTAGACGTGATGTCGGCGTGTGCGCTCGCTGCCGGTATTCACGCAACGGCGACGGAGCTGGGACGCCTCGTGCAGGGTGACCCGTACGGCGCCCTGCATTACCGCGGCGCCGCCTCACAGCTGTTTCTGTCGCCGCTGCTCGCGGGCGACCGGCTGCTGGTCGTCCTCGCGGTGTTCGACGATGAATCCTCGTTAGGCGTGGTGCGCGTGTGCTTCAGCGACCTGGCGGCCTCCGCGCTCGCTACGCGCTCGGCCGCGGAAGCGCCGGCTGCGCCGCTGGATGCGGATTTCGAGCGGGAGCTCGGCAAAAACCTCGCTGTCCTCTTTGGACGCACCTAACGAAACCCGCCGATGCCAGTCGTCAACTACTCCGCGCGTGAGATCGTATGCAAGATCGTGTATGTCGGGCCCGGCCGGTCCGGCAAGACCACGAATCTGCAGTACATCTACGACCGCGTCCCCACCAATCGGCGCGGGACGATGGTTTCGCTGGCGACGCAGACCGAGCGCACGCTGTTCTTCGATTTTCTGCCGCTCGAGCTCGGGAACATCTCGGGCTTCGCGACGCGCTTCCAGCTCTACACGGTGCCCGGGCAGGTGTATTACCGCGCGACGCGGCGTCTCGTGCTGCAAGGCGCCGACGGCGTCGTGTTCGTCGCCGACAGTCAAATGCGCCAGTTGCAGGAAAACGTGGAGAGCCTGCGCGACCTGCACGAATACCTCGCGGAGCAGGGGCTCGATCCGCGCGAATTCCCGCTCGTTATGCAGTACAACAAGCAGGATCTGCCGCGCGACCTCATCCTCCCGCCGGTGTTGCTGGACGATGCGCTCAACTTCCGCGGCGCGCCCAGTTTCGGCGCCGACGCGTTACGCGGGCCAGGCGTCTTCGAGACGTTGCGCGCGGCCGCTGAGCTGGTCCTGCGCCGGCTCAGCACCCCCGTGTCAGCGGACGCGGGAACCTAACGATGCTCGACGGCCGCTTCCGCTTCGACAATTTCGTCGTGGGTGCCGCGAACCGGCTCGCGGTCTCCGCCGTGCGCGCGGTCGCGGATACCCCGGGCGTCGTGTACAACCCGCTCTTCATTTACAGCTCGTCAGGTCTGGGAAAGACCCACCTCCTGGGCGCGTTAGGCGTGCAGGTCAAACATCTGCACCCGGACCTCGCCGTGGAGTATGCCACATTGGACGACTTTGTCGACCAGCTGCACGCCGCGATCGCGTCGGGTCAGGCCGAGGCGTTCAAACGACGCTACCAGAGCATCGGCGTGCTCCTGCTCGACGACGTGCAGTTCCTCACAGGCAAGCCCGAAACCCAGAGCGAGATGCTGCGCGTTTTGAACGCGCTGCAGGCCAGCGGACGACAAGTCGTGATGACGAGTGATCGTCCGCCGACAGAAATTGCCGACGTCGATCAACGGCTGGTGACACGCCTCTCGGGCGGCCTCATCGTGGATATCGGCGCGCCCGATTACGAAACGCGGGTCGCGATCCTGCGGCACAAGTGTCAGGAGCGCGGAGCGCACTTCCAGCCGGGTGTGCTCGAAGAGCTGGCTCGCGGCGGTGCCGCGAACGTCCGCGAGCTGCAGGGCACGCTGAATCGTCTCATCGCGCAGCAGGCAATTCTGGATTCTCCGATCGGCGTCGACGAAGCGCGCTCGCTGATCGGGTCCGGACACGCACCAGCGCTGCCTAACGAATTCGAAAGTTTCCTCAGCGACGTCGCGGTCGCGGTCGCGCAGCATGTGGAGGGGTGGCGCGCGCGCTTGTCCGAGCGCATCTCGCACTGGACGCGGCAGGGCTTTCGCACAGGGCCGCTGGATCGTGCGATGGCGGCGCCGGAAATGCCCCCGGATCTGGAAGCGCTCGATGCGCAATTTGCGGCGACTGTGGAGCGCCTCCGGGCGCTCGAAGCCGAGGCTGTGCGTTTGAATCCCGCACATGCCGGGCTGACAATTTTCCGCGATCCCGAACGCGTCGCCGAGGCCGAAGCGTTCGTCGCATCCGAGCTCGCGAGCCAGGCACCGCTCCCCGCGCCTAACGCGGACCTCACGTTCAAGACCTTGCACGCCACTCGGCAGAACGAGCTGGCCGTCAAAGCCGCGCGTGAGATCGTGGAACACCCCGCGTCGCGCTACAACCCCCTGGTTGTCGTCGGCTCATACGACAAGGGGAAAACGCACCTCGTGCACGCCATCGCCAACGCCCTGCTCGAAAAGGATGCGAGCCACCGGGTCGCCTGCACCAATGGCAACGCCTTCGTCGAAGAGCTCATCGCGGCCGTGCAGCAGGGCACCATCGAGCGCTGGCGGTCGAAGTATCGCTCCGCCGATGCATTTGTGCTCGACGGGCTCGACGCGTTGTTGGACAAGGAGCTGACGCAGGACGAGCTGTTCCATCTCTTCAACGCGCTCGTGAAGCGCGGCGCGCAGCTGGTCTTCTCGGCGCGTCACGAGCCTAGCGCGTTAGGCACTCTGGCGGAACGACTACGATCGCGGCTCGAGGGTGGTCTCGTCGTTCACGTTACAGCGCCGGCACCCGTGCGCGGGGTCAACGCACCACTGAACGCAAAGCGGCAAACGCCGCGCAACGGCACCCCAACGGGGCTGGATCCCAGTCTCGTGGGAGTCGCTGACTCGTTCTTCCTCGACTTCGAGAAGGTCGTAGTCGACTGGCCGGACGCGGACGGCTTGTTGATCGAGGAGATGCGCTGATGGCAATCCGCGGCAACCTGCGCGACGTCAGCCTTCCCGATGTTTTGCAACTCCTCGCGATGGGGAAGAAGACGGGCTGCCTGAGCATGGCGCAGAAGCAGAGCTTCGGGAACATCTACTTCAACAAAGGAAGGATCTCGTTCGCGTCGGTGGTGAATCGCCGCGATCGACTTGGCGACGTTCTCGTCAAGCACGGACTAATTACTCGTAGCGAGCTCGATTCCGCGGTTGCGGAGCAAGGTCACGAGCCCGAGCGCCGCCTTGGTGAAATCCTGGTTGCGAAGCAGTTAATCGCGCGCGAAGAGCTGCATCGCTACATCAAGCTGCAGATCGAAGAGGCCGTTTATTACCTGTTCACGTGGCACCAGGGGACGTTTTCGTTCGAAGCTGACGTCAAGGCTGACGAGCAGGATTTTCTTGTCTCCATCAACCCCGAATCGCTCCTCCTCGAGGGAGCGCGGCGCGTCGACGAATGGAGCGAGATCGAAAAGCGCATTCCGAGCTTCGACGTCGTGTACGCGCTCGATCAGGAGCGGCTCGAATCGAGTGGCGTCGCCCTAACGCCTGAACAAGAGCACCTCATCCCATTGCTCGACGGTGAGCGTGACGTTACGGCCATCATCGACGATTCCGGCATGGCGGAGTTCGATGTCGCGAAAGCGCTCTACGGGTTGCTCACAGCGGGTTTTTTGCATCCTGTGGGACGTCGCGAAGCGGCGCCCGGACCGACGGTCGACGTGCGCGTCGCCGAGCACCGCAACCTCGGCGTCGCATTCTACAAAACCGCGATGTACGCGGAGGCATTGCGCGAATTTCGGCGCGTCGCCGAATTGCGGCCGCGTGACACGCACGCCGAGTTCGTGACGGGGCTGATTGCCCTGCGCGAAAAACGCTTCGAAGATGCGATCCGCTCGTTTGGCGCCGGGGCC
>DATFBW010000202.1:0-15451 GCA_035253645.1 Gemmatimonadaceae bacterium
ATTAGTTCGGTGCGCGAACTCCCACGCCGCCGTAATTCCTCCGGTGGCCGAGGCCGGGGCCTTCCGGATTCAGTACGCCCGCTATAGGAGCGATGTACTGCCTGATCGAGCCAGGGAAAGGCGTCGTCCGCGCCTCACGCCCGAACGGATCCGTGTACCAGATCGCGGGCCCCTTCTCGTTGTCGATGATGTTGCTGTTGATGTCTACGAACCGCCCGACGCCGTTGAAGCGTGAGCGTGGATCGTCCCACGTGACGCCCGTTATCGCGCCGTTGTTGGTGGAGCTGAGGCAGAGCCCGCCGGTCGCACGTTCACCGTTCGGTCCGGTCGCGTAGCACATGTCGACCGGCCGGCCCGTCACGTTAGGCGCTGCGGGATCGAAGTACCTACTGGGGGCATCGACCTGGAAATACGGATTGAAGTGGGCGAGGGTGTGTCCATTCTCGGTCTTGATCGAGTTGGACGTTTCCCAGCTTTCGTGCAACGCTTCGTTGAAGTCACTCTCCTGTCCGGGACCGGCCATCATGTGGCGGCGCACACATTCAATGTCCGGAATGATGCGCACACCACCGCCGTTAGGCGAATTGGCCGGAGTCGCCGGTCCCACACGGATGCGGCGGCGATCACAGGAGGCTTCGAACTCACCAGGCGTACCGACGGCCGCCATGAACGTGGTGTGCAATTCGGTGCCGTCGTTGCATTTGATGTGATATACCAACTCGTGGAGGTTATTCGTAAAAGCGTCGCGTGAATGCGTGCCCTGGTGGAATTTGACCAGGATGTCGCAGCGGATATCGAAATAGCGCGTCGCGAGCGCAGACCCGGCGTTCATTTCGACGTCGTTCTCCCACTCGAACTTGTGGCCGAAGTGGTCCTCGTTACGCGGATTCGCAGGATCGTAAATCTCGAGCTGTTCGTTGGCATAGCCTAACGGGATGGCACCGACCTGGCCGTACAGGTCCGAGCCGCGCGGATCACGACCATGCTCGTGACCGTAGGTGCAGCCGGACGATGGCTCCGTGGGCGGGTGCCACGTTGGATACAGCTTTCCGTCGGGACCAACCACGGAGTAGCTGTCGTGCTGGGCCTTCGTGCACGTCTCACGCGCGGAAGGTGTCCAGAGACCGTAGGCACGCGCCATCCCGCCCGTCGGCTGAACCGGATCGAGCGCGTAATCCTCGACGCCGCAGCCGAGCAGCAATATCGAGATGCTCGTTAGGTAGGACGATATACGCTTCATCGAAGGTCAAAGGTCAGGGTCAATGGTCAAAGCCTAGCGCAGCGTGACCTGCAAGCCGTACTGGAGCATCTCGACGCCAGCCGGAATACTCGAGTTCTCGCCATTGAGCGTTAAGCGACCGCCTGCTCCGCGCATGTAGCTCGCGAACGGCGTCAGCAAATACGACGGCGTGATCACGAAGTCGTAGCCGACACCGACTTGCACCGCGACTGAACGGCTCGAGAGGTCGTCGTCTTCATCTGTCGCGAGAAATCCCGCCATACCGACACCGAGCCGCGTGAAGAAGGGCCGTTTTGCTATCGGGTAGTACTGCGCGATCGGACCAATCGAGTACACGCGCGAGTTCCGTCCGCCGGAGAATCGATACCAGCCGTCGAGCTGTACACCGAGATACATGCGCGGCGTCTGCCTAACGCCGGCCGTGACGCCCGCCGCAAGAGAGCGGTCGGAGACGTCGCGGCAGACGCTGCAGGCCAACGCCGCGGTGGCGTTGCCCAGGCTGAGCGCGCCCCAGAACCTCCGGTGCGTCATACGTTCGGGAGCTTCGGGAGACTTGCGCTGCGCCTGCTGCGCTGGCTGTGCGCGCTGCGCGAATAGGGGCTCCGGCCGGGCAGCGACCAACAACAGCGCTGCTCCGACGCCGGCAAGATTCCAGCGACGAGAAATCGTCATGGGCTCCTCTGTGTTCTGGACGTAGACGATGAGGGCGCCTGAGGCGGTAACGCCTCGCAGGAGCGTCACATGGCGAACGTGATCGCACTCTTGTTAATGGCACGCATAGACGGTCGTCCTGACCGAGAAGGCCACCGACGTGATAGAGCTGACCGTCGCGTTCGGGGTTGCAGCCAGCGATACTTCACAAGCTACCTATGACTGCTGGGACACCACCCGTTCTTCAGAATCACGAGGCCGCACCGCCGCGTCAGGCGCGGGTTGTAATCATCGTCCTAACGGCGATCGTGTTCGTCGCGCTGTTTGCGCAGCCCCTGACAAACCTGATGCAGACCTGGTGGAACAGCCCGGATTATGGCCACGGACTCCTCCTGGTCCCCATCGCGCTGGTGCTGGCGTACCGCGCCGGCGTCAGACCGGATGCCCGTCCGCAAGTCGCGTTAGGCATCACCCTCCTCGTGGCCGCAGTCGTCATCCGCTACGTAGCGGCGATTGCCGCCGAGGCGTTTTTCGCGCGTGGCGCGATGGTGCTCGCCGCCGCGGGGTTGGTGACTTATGCGTGGGGCTTCCGCCAACTCCTGGCCTGGTGGCTCCCGGTAACGCTCATCCTTCTTGCGCTGCCTTTGCCGGAGATCGTCCTCAGCTCGCTTGCGCTGCCGTTGCAGATGAAGGCATCGCAAATCGGTGCGGCGCTGCTCGAGGCACGCCAAGTGCCGGTCGTCCTCACGGGGAATGTGGTACGGCTGCCGGGCCACGATTTGTTCGTGACGGAAGCCTGCAGCGGGCTCCGCTCTCTCGCTGCCCTCGTCAGCCTCGGCGTCCTGTTAGGCGGGATGGTCGCCAAACATCCATTAACTCGCGTTGCGATCGTGGCCATAACCATTCCGATCGCCGTGTTGCTGAATGGCGTGCGTGTTTTTCTCACGGGCTTTCTTGTGCTGTTCGTCAGTCCTGCTGCCGGAACGGGCTTCATGCACGTGACGGAAGGGTGGTTGATGTTTCTTGTCGCGTTTGGGCTGGTGGGTGTAGTGACGTGGCTGGCTGTGAAAATTGAACACAAGGTCAAAGGTCAAGGGTCAAAGGTCAAAGCGAGCGACGATGCAAAGCCTGCCTTGACCCGTGACTTTTGGCCTTCGACCTCGACACGTGGCCGGGTCAAGCTGGCAATACCGGCAACCGTAATGGCGTTAGGCATCATCCTTATTCAAAGCGCGACGCGCCAAACGCCTGTTGCGCTGGACGCTCCGCTGCGCACGATGCCTCTGGCGCTCGTGGGCTATACCGGGATCGAGCGGCCGGTGTCGCAGGAGGAGCAGGCCGTCGCGGGGATGACGGATTACGTGTTCCGCATCTTCTCGCGCGATTCTACATCCTTCTTCACCGTGTACGTGGGATACTACGAATCACAGGTGACAGGAAAGACCATCCACTCGCCGCGGAACTGCTTGCCCGGCGCCGGCTGGCAGCAGGTAGAATCGGGCCGCCGGAGCCTAACGGTCGACGGCAGAGATGTCACGGTGAATCGCTACCTCCTCGCAAACGGGCCTGAGCAAGCGGTGGTGTATTACTGGTACCAGGGGCGTGGGCGGGTGGCCTGGAGTGAGTATCGCGTGAAATGGGATCTGCTGCGCGACGCCGCCAAACACGGACGCACCGAAGAGGCACTCGTCCGCATCATGGTGCCACTCCCGCCGGCGTCAGGCGGCTCGGCCCAAGAGCTCGCGAATCGACTCGCGCGCGCTGATGAGTTGGGCCAGGAGGCGGCGAAAGAGCTGATTCCTCAAGTCGACCGCATGCTTCCCTCATGGGGAACGCAGGCGCTAGCCCTTAGCCGTTAGCTCTTAGTCGTTAGCTCTTAGCTCTCAGAAACACAGCTAAGAGCTAAGAGCCAAGAGCTAAGGACTATTGCGCCGCTCGTTGGACTTCGCTCCAGTCCGCAATTCGGCCGTGCCCGCCCGCGTAACGCCGCGGCGTAATGCCGCGCGCTTTTGCGAAAGTGTCCAGCTCGCGACTCCCTGGCGCCGCAAGTGGCGCGTTAGGCGCTCCCGGTGACAAGACGTCGCTCGTGAACAAAACGCCGACTGACGGCACGTAAGCCGCGAGCATCCCCTCGGCGTGCGCCGTAGGCAGCGCGTACACGACCACGCGGCCAGCGCCGGTGCCAATCGTTAGGCTGTCACGCACGCCGCGAACGGCCGGCATGCGACGGACACGGGAGAGGTTGTCCGGCGCGACGGTCTTTGGAGCCAGCGCCACGCCGCGCACGAAGCTCACATTTCGGACGTGCGTGACGATCGCTACCCCGCGCGCCATCGTCTCGCGCAGACCGCCGGAGTGATCCCAGTGATGATGCGTGTTGACGGCCTCCAGGACAGGCTTGTTCGGGAAGCGGGACCGAAGCGTATCGAATACAGCGCTCATCCGCGCCCGATTCTGCGGCGTCTCGACGAGTATGAGTCCGTTCGGCTGCTCGACGACCAGCGTGTGATGTGATCCCCCGTCGGCACGCCACACACCAGAGCCAAGGTCGACAAGCGTGACCGCGATCGGCGCCGGACCGGTAGAGGCCCGCGCGCGTGCGGTGATGGAGTCGGGGATCGCAAACATCGCGTCCGTAAGAGCGTCGTTCGTCGTAGCGGCCACGACGTTCATATGCTCCGCCGTACGGCCGTTCACCTCGACGTCGATCTGCCGCGGGAACATGATCGCTCCACTCGGCGTCCACCGCGTGAAGATCGTCGCGCGGCGGCGGTCGCCGAGCACGGGATCGTCCGCGATCGTCTCGAGTATGACGAGGCTCCCGCTCAGACGGTCGAAATAGAGCGCCACCGTGTCCGCGCCCGCGTACCTGACGCCGTCGAGTGTATCGCCGCGAAACGCGCGTGGAGCGATTGCAGTGACTGCAGCAGGCCGGTCCAGCGCGGCGAGCAAGATCCGGTGCGGGATCAGTCGCAGCGCCTGCTGGGAGGCAGGAATCTGCAACGCCGGTTCGGGGCCTTGCTGCGCATTCGTTTCCAGCATGCCGCCACTCTGAAGCGTTATGCGGCGCTGCCGGGTCACGGTGACGGCAGGGCTGCCGGCGGGGGCCGGTGCTCCCGGACGCACCTCCTGCTCCTGCAAGCGCCGGCTCCCGGCGAAATCGGAAACGATGCGACCAGTGAAGACCGTGCCACGCGGAGGTGATTGTGGCGTCTCTTCCTGGCCGAGCTGATATGTGACGCTCACGTAGTCGAACGTGAGGTTGTTGACGCCGCGCGCGGCAGATTCGCCGCCTAACGCCTCGAGCGCGCGCTGGACGAGCTCGCGCGGTGCGCGTCGCTGGGCGTGCGATTCATGGGTGGCGGCGAAGAGCAGGCAACTGGCAGCGCATGCTGCGATGGCGGTAACACGCATACAATCCTCCTGACGCTGCCGCCTAATTTCCGTCGGCGCGCTTATGCGCTCAACCTTGCCTGGTGCCGAGCCTCGAGAATGGTGGCTGGGTCATCTGTAAGGATGGCATTGGCACCGTGCTTCCAGAGCCACAGCGCTTCGGCGGGATCGTTGACGGTCCAGACATGCAAAGGGGTGCCGGCGGGCGCAAGGCAGCGCGCCAGGGCGCGCACTGGTAGGGGGACGCGACGATATCGCGGCGGGATCGAAAGGACGTTGAAGGGAACCGATTTCCGTCGCAGTCCGCACACAGCCGGTGCAAGCAGCGCGCGGACTTCATCGAACGACGCGCTCGTGCGCATGGACGCTTTCCTAAAAGGGAGCAATGCGCCCGCGACGAACGATCCGATCGTCACGCGCTCCTCTTCGTGCCGCGCCTGAATGAGTGCAAGCAGCGGCTCGGCTGCCTCGAGCGCCTTGATCTCGATGACCAGAGGAAGCGGCGCGGTGAGGTCGAGCGCTTCGACAACTGTGGGAATCGTGACGCCGCGGCCGCGGTAGGGATACCTGGGGGCGCCGAAGTTGTAGCCCGCATCGAAGGCCCGCAGCTGCTCCAGCGTTAGGCGAGACGCGACGCCCGTCCCGTTTGTCGTGCGCTCGACGGTGGGGTCGTGGATGACGACGAGCTGACCATCGGCCGACAGGCGCACGTCGAATTCCAGCCCATCGACGCCTAACGCGATGGCCTGGCGGAACGACTCCAGCGTGTTTTCTGGAGCGTGGGCTGAATTACCGCGGTGGCCGATTACGAGCAAGCTAGCTCGGAGCTCGGGCTCGGAGCTCGGAGCGTGCAATGCTGGTTCACCTGCTCCCAGCATACCACGTCCTCCGAGCTGCGATCTCCGAGCTCCGACCTCCCAAGCTACTAAAACGTATACTGCAACCGCGTCATCACCATCGCGCCGATCTCCGGATAGCCGGGGAAGGAGCGCCGCTTGTTGTTCGTGACGTTGGTGCCCATGATCGACCACAGCGCTTCACGGCCGCCCACCGGCACGCGCCAACTGAACGACAGATCGAGAAATGCTTGGGGCGTAACCGGTTCGTACACATAAGTCTGCGCGACGCCAGGACGCAGGAATGGAGTGTCTGTTGCATAGACGCCGGAGTTCACGGGGTAACCGTTCGCATAACGACCGCGGATTTCGTAACCGATGCCGCGCGGCTCGCTGTTGTACTTGAACGCCAACGTCGCTTTGTTGTCGGGCGCATTGAGCGCCAACGCGCGGTTGTTGCTGCTCAGGATGTCCGGGAAGAGCAGATCGCTGACCCAGCTGTATGTGGTCGCGACCGTCCATACATCGTTGACAGCCCAATCCGCGGCTACGTCGATGCCCTTCACGTCGAATTCCTTGTAGCGAGACGACGTATACGTCGCGAAGATGTCTGTCGCCGTCGCAAACCGGGTATCGTTGAACTGCACGATGCCTAACGGGACCGCGGCCAACCCCGGCACGCCAGGCTGCCCGGCGACCAACACCGGTGTGATGGCGGCCGCTGCGGCCTGCGCCTGGGCCGGCGTGAATCCTTGCCGCACGAGCTCAGCTGCGATATTGGGCCCGATGTATGCGCCTAACGACTGGCCGTTGAAGAAGATGCTGGGTGTAGCCAGGCCCGCCGGATTCCCGACGTCGCCGCGTTTCTGATACCACGCGTCGACGGCGAGCCGGACGTTGTCGCCCAGGATGCCTTTGTATCCCAGCTCATACGTATAGTTGTAGGAAGCCTCCAGTGGTGTGATGTCCTCAACCTGTCCCGGTGTCAGGTCGAGCGCCGGGTTGGCGGCGTTGTTGAGATATGTGATGCGCGTTCCCACCTGCGCATCCGTGGGCCGCAGCCCCGCAAGCATCTGCGCGACGGCTTGCGCGCGCTGTGCGCCTAACTGGGGAGTCAATAGCTGCGTGATCTGCGGTGCGAGTGCCGTCAGCAGCCCAGGATAAGCCGTGTTGGCTGTCGCGTTGACGAACGTGTTGCCACCCGTAAAGCGTGACATCATGCACAACCCGCCGCTCACCGTGTTCTGACACGTGCGATTGAACTGCCAGCCACGCTCCGGCGGATTGCCGACCGCGCGGATGTCATAACCGGAGTTCTGGATGTTACGCGCCTGGATCAGATCCAGGAACATCGTGAAGTTCGCCGGCGTCTGGAACGCACGGTTATACGTTAGGCGCCAGTTCTGCGTGGCCGTAGGCTTGAAGATGAGCGCCGCGCGCGGAGAGAACTGGTTCCCTTCGATCCTGCTGTGATTATCGAGACGCAGCGCGGCGATGAAATCCCACATGCTGTGCAACCGCGTCGTCGACTGGATGTAGCCGCCGACCTCAGTCACTTCATCGTCGTCTTCGTTACGTCCATTGATGGTATTGCCGGTGCGCGGCTCGGTATTGATCCAGTCGAGCCCGTAGACGAAGCCCTGACGTGACCCGAAGTCCCACGAATGCTGCAGCTGCGCCGCTACCACGCGCGATTGATCCACGATCGGCTGGCCTGAGCGAAGCAAGAACGTGCCGTTGAGATCGAGCGAGTCTTCGTTCCCGGCATCGCTGAAGTTCGCGAAGATCTGGCCGAACCACCGGCCCACGCGTGCGCGCTGCTGCAGCGACATATAGGTCCAGTTCTTTACCTGCGCAGTCCCGTTCGCGCCGGTGTATTCCATGCCGCTTCCGAGGTTCGTGTAGCCGAGTGTGGAGACGAACTCCGTGGTGGCGGTCGGCCGGAGATCCAGTCGTGCCTCTCCCGACGTACGTTGGAGATCGAAATCGCGCACGTTAGGCGTTCCTCGCCGCCCCGCAGGCGCGGCGGTGGGGAATACATCAGGCTCGCCGGGATCGTCATACTCCCACTCTTTCGCCATGAAGTATTCGCCCGAGAGCTTGAACCCGGCCTTGTCTCCGAGGAGGTGTGCCGTGCGCACCGCGGTGCGGAGGAGGGAACGGGTGCCGCCATCGATGGTCAGCGTGGTCCCTTGCTGCGTGAACGGCGACTTCGTGATCACGTGCAATACGCCGTTGGCGCTGTTCGGACCGTAGAGCGCCGACGCGGGGCCTAACAGCACTTCTACGCGCTCGACGTCCTCGTTCGTGCCCGTGAAGAGGTAAGGGACGTTCACGCGCAACGAAGGCACGGATGCAAACCGGTAATCCTGCAGTGTGAGGATCGAGCCCGAAAAAGCGTTGTTGAACCCGCGCGCGACTATGTTGGCCTGCATAACGCCGCCCTGGTTCACGTCGACGCCCGGGACGCCCTTGACGTGATCGGCTACCGTGACGGACGGCCGTTCTTGAATCTGCCTAACGTCAACCACCGAGATCGACGCTGGAGCCTCGAGGATCTTCTCTTCGCGGCGTGAGGCTGTGGTGACGACCGGGTTCAGCTCCGTCACCACGACGGTCAGTGAAACGTCGACTGTGGCGCTGCCGCCGGCGGTCACGTTCACATTCGGAACTCGGCGCATCGCGAATCCGATGCGCGAGACCTGCACCGTGTAGGTGCCAGGTTGCAGGTTGGCGATGCGATACGCGCCGTCTGTACCTGAGAGGGCCGCGCTGACGGCGTTAGCGGAGCTGATCGCCTGGATGCGCGCTCCTACAATACCCTGCGCACTTGCCGAATCGGTTACGCGACCAGTTATCGAGCCGGTTTGCGCAAGCGCTGACGACGACAAAAGTGCGACACTGGCAAGCAGACCTGAGACGTGAAAGCCACCCGCTGAGATCCCCTTTTTCAACTGATGCCAGAAGCGCATGTGCACCTCGGATAAGGGTTTGCCCGACAGCCGCCAGGGGTGCCTGACGGCGAGCCCGAAGATAGGTCCGAGCTATTCCGGTTCGCCATAGCTTGACTCCGCCTGAGGACCATTCGGGCTCCCCCAGGGACTCGAGCGGTATAATTCCGACATGCGGTTCTTCGGCCTAACAGCAGTAACATTGGTGCTCGTTTCTACGCCTGTATGCGCGCAGGACACGCTGGCGACCGTTGCGCGCGCGATGTACGGCGAACTGGGAGTGATCGTGCAGGTGCGCACGAATCAGGTGCGCATCGGCGTCGATAACGGGACCGATAACCTCTATTTGTCGTTCGTTGGGTCCGACGTTCGCCGTTGGTCGGACTCGACCTTACGATTTTTCACACGGCGCCGGCGCAAGAGCGATAGCAGCGCGTGGCGGAGCTCACTTCACGAGCCCGGGATGCGTGCAGGAACGGCGTCGCTGACGATCCGGCCTGATCCTTCAGGGACGATTCACACGCTTTTCTTTGCGGATGATTCTCTCAAGAGCGTGCGCGGAGACGTCGATGCAGCGGACGCGAGAGCGTTTGCGCGCGTGTTGCGTCAGGCGAGCCTGATGGCGTTAGGCGGGAGCAAGGCGCGGCCGGCGGCAGCAAAGGCGAAACCGAGAAGTCGATA
The DNA here is from genome assembly GCA_035253645.1 of Gemmatimonadaceae bacterium. GTDB lineage: Bacteria > Gemmatimonadota > Gemmatimonadetes > Gemmatimonadales > Gemmatimonadaceae > DASYRX01. Next base: position 9,753 of record DATFBW010000202.1, read on the forward strand.
GTCGTTAGCCGTTAGCTCGTAGGCGCCACAAAAAGGTGCTGCTAAGAGCTAAAAGCTAAGAGCTAAGAGCTAAGAGCTATTACGGTGTCGCCCCCGAACGTCTTAGCTGATCACGCAGCGCCCGCGCGTTCGTATTCTCGCGATCGAACTCCAACCCGCGCTCCACTGCCGCAAGCGCTTCGCGCATTGCTCCACGCTGCGCCAGAATCCGTCCGATCATGAAGTGCGCCGGCGCGATCGACGGATCCAACTCGGCGGCACGACCATAATTCGTCAGCGCCCGCTCGAGATCGTCGCGTTTTACGAAGACATTCGCGAGGTTGAAATACGCCAACGGCTCACGCTCGTTGAGCTTCAATGCTCTCTCATACGCGGCTGCTGCGCGATCCAGATCGTTCTGAGCTTCGTACGCAATCCCCATGTTCACATGAGCCAGCGGCTGCAGAGGATCCCGCGTTAGGCTTTCCGTGAACGAGAGGATGGCCCCTGCCGCATCGCCACTCTCATTCTGCGCGAGGCCTAGGTTGAGGAGGACGCGCGCACTGCTCGGATCGATCTCGCGCGCCCTGCGATACACCGCGACCGCAGCGCTCGGGTTGGCACGTGCTCTGAGCTGATCAGCGAAATAGCCAAGGACAACGGCCCACCGCCGCCGAACTGGCCACTCGTCGGCGCCGAGCCTTCCCAAACGCTCAGCTAACACGCGGCGCACCGGAGGCGAATTGCCTGCGGCAAAGTGGAGCGACGCCAACGCCAGTGCGCGCACATCGAGATCGGGATGTATCGTCAGCGCCTCGAGTCTCCGACGCGACCCGCGACTCAGGTCGTGCATGTCCGCTTCGAGATAGCGCTCGGCAAAGTGGGCGACGCCGGCAAACAACGCGGCTGCATGACGGTCGTCCGCCACCAACAACTGCTCAGCGGCGTCGTCGATATCGGCGAGGTCGGCCGCGTTGAGCAGCGCGGCGACCGCGCGCGGGTGTGGCTTCAGCTGGCCATACCAGTCGCTCGCCGTCTCTTCCAACGACGCAACCTGGCGATCCGTGTGGCATCCCGCGCACGAGCTGACGACGCCTAACGAGGAATCGAACGCGGGCCGCGGAATGGCGATCGAGTGATCGCTCCGCGCGTAGCGCAACGTGGTGCCGATCTCCATCTCCTGCAAATACGGCATGTGACACGCGACGCACCGACTCCCCTCGGACCCCGCAGGGTGATGCGTGTGTGCTTGCGGGTTCATCGCCTTGCTCTGATGACACGACGTGCACTGACGGTCATCGAAACGGCCCGGCAGCGGCGCTCCCGCCACGTCCCGGTATTGCTGCGAATGCGGATCATGACACGTCGTACAAGTCATTGAGCCGCTGCGATAACAATCCGAGTAGAGATGTCCTTGCTGATACGCGAACGTGCGGATGCGGCCGTCGGCGTACCACGGATTGTCGCCAAGTATCGGCAGCAGCGTCGAGTAATGCGCCAGGAGGTCGCCACCGGAGTTGTAGCCGGCGGCCAGCTGATCCTTGAGCGCATGACATTGCCAACAAACGCCTAACGAGTTGTCCTTGGACATCGTGGCGAGCGCGCGCATGCCGATGTCGCCGGTGCGCGCGGCGTCGCCGTTTTCGACGAGCGTGATGTGTCGCCGCCCCGGGCCGTGACACGATTCGCAGTTGATGCCGAGCGTGCTGTACGACGTGCGATACGAGCGCGCCGTCGAGTCGAGTGAGACCGCGATCTGGCTCCCGTGGCACGACTGACAGTTGGCGAACCGTGGCTCGTCGCCTAACACCCGTGTCGGGGGCCAGTCGCCGCAATCCGCGAGCGCGATCTCCGGCGTGATCGGCACCCATCCGCGATTCGCGCGACCGTTTGTATTGCAAAACCACGTGTTCTCCCGCCGGATGAAATCGAACGGAAGGAAGCGCACGGTACCGTCTGCAAATCTGGAAACGAAACCCTGCGTCCCCCCGCCGACCATGTGGCCACCGCCGACAACGCCGTCCACGCGGAAGACTTGCTCGGTTTGGCCTGGCTGCCTAACGCCAAAGCTGAGGGCCGATCCACGTCGCGTGGCGCTCACCACGGCGTCGCGGAAGCGGATAGGCTCGCTGTTGAACGCGGCGATAACTTTAGCCTCGCCCGGGGATCCTCCAGCTGCGGCATGGGTGGACCGATTCCACGCTTCGTACTGCGACTGATGACAGGCGGCACAACGAGCCGATCCCACGAAATCCGATTGGATCGAGGAGCTGAGAGCGGGCAGCGACGAGGGGGCAGGGAGCGATGTTGTGGAGACCTCGTTAGGCGAAGCTCCGCGTGTCTGCCACCACCAGATCCCGCCCACCACCAGCACGGCTGCCGCACCCACCACGAATGCCAGCGCGCGTCGTGTCATTGCCGCTTCCCGTCGGTTGACCACGCGGGGCCTGTGCACTTGCACAATTCGCGGATGTGCTTGACTAGCGATTGAATCTCCGCTGGCGAGAGCGCCAGACGAAAGGCGGGCATGCGCGGACTGCGCGCCATGATCTCGCCGCCGCCGGCGATTGCGTCATGCAACGCGTCATCCGATCGCTGCCCCATGGCGCGCGCCGAATTGTGCTCGGCCGGTGGCACAGGAAGCGATTTCGCGTTAGGTCCGTCCCCCGCACCGGAGGCTCCATGACAGCCGGCACAAAAGCGGCCGTACAACGCGCCAGCGGAGCGGTTTTCGGCAACCGGCGTCGCCTGATCGACCGCGCCCCCGGTGCCCCCGGTGCCCCCGGAGCCTCCAGGTCGCGTCGCCAAATAGCGGATGATGAGCTGTTCCTGCGCGTCAGGTTGCGGATGACGCGGCATGAACGTGCCGGGCCTAACGCGTTGCGGGTCACGCACGATTGCCGCGATGTATTCACCGGAGCGTCGGACGCTTACCGTAGCCAGATCCGGTGCGAGGCGGCCGCCTTCGGTCCCGAATTGATGGCAGCCCAGGCAGGGTAGCTTGTCGCGTAATAGCGCCTCGGCTTTCTGCTCGGCGAAACGGCTCAGTGGTTGCGCGCCGGCCGTGGACGCGACAAGTGTGAGAACGACCGTTAGGCCAGTGCGCCACCCAACCTTCACGCCGGCGCGTCCTGCAGCATCGTTATCTTCTGCCAGACCTTCCGCGACAATCCGATCGTTAGGTTTTCGATGTCGCTGGCGGCTTCGAGCACACCACTGTCGTCGAACCGCTGCGGAAAAAGCGCCGCGACTTTGCCGAGGAGCGACAGCAATTCCGAGCAGTAGTCCAGATAGCGCCCCATCTGATCCACCGTCATCGTACGGTCGGGAGAAGAAGCCGTGTCCGGTTGCGGATGCATGAGGCGGTCCGGGTCCTTCGTCAGTTGATGCATGTCAACGACGTGCGCGAGCGATCGGAGCTGGTGCAACGCGCGTAATGCGACACGACGCTTGGTCCGCCGTTCCAAAGAAAGGATGAAATAGATAGCAACACCCAGGAAGATGGCGTCGTTCACAGCCGCTTCGATCCCTTGTGCGACGTCGGTAACGTTGCCGAGGCCAACGGCGCGTTCCTGGGCCAGGCGCGTCATGATGACGACTAACGCGCCCACGACAGCGATGACGAGTGCAGCGATGAGAACGCCCGCACCCACGCGCAATGGCCAGTGCGGCTTTCGTAACGAGTCGGCGACGTCGCACAAGTGGCGCGCCGTTGTGCTGATTTCGGCGGCTACCCGGCGCAAGCTCGCCTCTGGGAAACGCTCGACAATTCGCCGTTCGAGGCGATCGACCGTTGCGATGATCTTGGTGGGATCGAGCTGAGTATACACTAGCGCTTAGTCGTTAGCTCTTAGCTCTTAGGGCCGTTGGGCCATGCTAAGAGCTAAGAGCTAAGAGCTAAAGACTAGGTCGCCGAGCTAGCTCTTTGTAGAGAACCTTTCGAACCAACTGCGCAGGTAGAGCTGCGTGCGCAGGAAGTTGGATGGCTTGGATGACGTGCCGTGCCACTCTTCCTTGAATCGGATCATCGCCGTTGGAACCTTGCGCATCTTGAGGGCTTCGTAGAACTCCTCCGTCTGCGGCATTGGCGTCCGAAGATCATTTTCACCGGTCATCAGCATCGTCGGCGTCTTCACATTGCCGACGTACATGATGGGCGAACGACGCAGATGCTCACTGGGATCGTCCCAGAAGAACTTCTCGAAATTCCGGTACCAACCCGGCCCGTCGGTCGTGCCCACGAAGCTCATCCAGTTCGTGACCGGACAGTTGGACGAGGCAGCGGTGAATCGATTTGTGTGGCCCACGATCCACGCCGTGAGTACGCCACCGCCTGAGCAACCGAACACGAACATGTTCTTCGTGTCGATGTAGCCACGGTTGATCACCGTATCCACTCCCGCCATCAAATCATCGAAATCCTTGCCCGGATATGCGTTCTTGATCGCGTTGCCGAACGCACTGCCGTAGCCCGTCGAACCGCGCGGATTCGTGTACAGAACCACGTAGCCATTCGCTGCATGGTCCTGCCGCGCGAAGCTGAAGCCCACGTTGTACATCGCGTGCGGACCGCCGTGGATCTCGAGCATGAGCGGATACTTGCGCCGCGCATCGAAATCCGGCGGCTTCACGATCCAGCCCTGAATCTTGTAGTTGTCGACCGACGTGTACCACACCTCTTCGGTTGTGGCGAGCGTCTTCCCCTGCAACACGTCTTCGTTCACGTTCGTCAATTGCTTGAACGTCGGCTGCGCCAGCGTGAACGAAATGACGTCCGCCGGTTTCGTCGGATCTGTCACCGTCCCGATCACGAGACCGCCCGCGCCGATGTCGCTCACATTCAGCATGTGATTGCCCTTCGTTACCTGGCGGACCTGTCCCGTTAGGCTCACGAAATGCAGGTTGCGCGCGCCTTCGCTGTCCACACCGATGTAAACGCCGGAGTTGTCGCGCGCCCAGATGATCCCGGACGGCGAGCGATCCAACGAGCCGCTGAGGTGCCGGATGTTCGACCCATCGGCATTCATTACATACAGCTCGGAGTCGATGTACGACGCATCGCTCGAATCGACGCCCGTGTAAGCGATCAGCTTTCCGTCCGGCGACGGAGTCGGATTGCCGTCGGGCCCGCTGCGCTTGGTCAGCTGCGTGATCTTGCCGCTCGCGACTTCGACTGAATAAATGTCGGACTGGCGCCAACGGTACTCCGATTCGGGGACGCGATCGGATGAGAAGAGGATCGTCTTCCCGTCAGGCATCCACTCAGGCGCGCCGTGGCTCCAGCTGCCGCTCGTTACTTGCCGCGGCGTTCCACCTTCGGCGGAGACGACGAAGATGTGCGAGTACGCATCGTCGTTGAATCCCTGACGATCCTGGCGGTAGTCCAGACGCGTCACGATTCGTGGCGCCTCGGTCCACTTGGCGCCGCGCGGCGCGGATGGCATGGGAATCGCCCAGCTCTCGCGATACGGGACGTTCATCGTGAACGCGATCGTCTTGCCGTCAGGCGACCAGCGGATGTTGGAGGGCGATTCCGTGAGACGCGTGATTTGCGAGGTCGCGCCTTCGGCATCCATCCACCTAACGAATATCTGCGATCCGCTCGGTTCGCCGCGCGCGATGTACGCGATACGCGTCCCATCGGGCGACCATTGGACGTTCCCGCCTTGCGTCAGAGCGCGATTTTTGGAGCCGTCGACGTTCATCATCCAGAGCGACGA